>NZ_JBIALK010000004.1:0-509898 GCF_042873275.1 Kitasatospora sp. NPDC004745
GGTGTGGGGGGGGGGGGGGCGGGGGCGGCGGGGGGGGGGGGGGGGGGGGCCCCCCCCGGGGGGGCGGGGGGGGGGGGGGGGGGGGGGGGGGGGGGGGGGGGGGGGGCCGCCCCGGGGGGCCGGGGGCCCCCCACCGCGGGGATCAGCCGGAGTGCGAGGGGGAGCCGAGGTCGTCGAGGACGACCCCGGCCAGCAGCTCCGGCCGGGTGGTGTTGAGGTAGTGCCCGCCGTCGGGGCTGACGACCGTGCGGCTCGCCGGGACGAACAGCTCCCAGTTGGCCAGGGCCGTCGCGTGGTCCGCCATCAGCAGGTCGTCCTCGGCGAACACCACGGTGGCCGGGCACTGCAGGGCGGCCCGCCCGGTGTCGCCGAGCGCGAGGTGGAAGCCGTGCGTGGCCTCGACCGTGTCGTAGCGGAACGCCCGTGCCAGGTCCGCACGTTCGGCCGCGGACAGCGCGTGGACCTCCTCCAGGCCGGTGTTGTCGGCCATCCAGTCCATGATCTGCTGCTCGTTCATGTGCACCACCTCGTTGGCGGCGTGGTCGGCCGGGTCCACCGACCGGAGCAGCTTGGCCACGATCAGCAGGCGGCGCACGTCCCGGCCCCGCCGCTCGAGCGTGCGGACCAGGTGCAGGCCCAGCGAGGAGCCGGCGCAGTGGCCGAGCACCAGCACCGGACGGTCGCCGGCCTCCCGCACCACCTCGTCGGCGAGCTGCTCGGCGAGCACGTCCACCGCGACCATCGGGCGGTCGTCGGCCAGGGTGCGGCCCGGGAGCTCGGCCCCCAGGACCCGGACGGTCGCGCCGGCGTCGGCGAGCTGCCGGGCCAGCGGGACGTAGCTGACCGCGCCGCCGCCCGCGAAGGGGATGCAGACCAGGACGGCCTCGACCGTCTCCAGCCGTGCGCCGGAGGAGGCGGTGAGGTCGACCAGCAGGTCGCGGCGGGCGCCGTCGCGCTCGCCGAAGGCCGCGGCGATCAGCCGGGCCGTGGGCCGCACCAGCAGGTCGCGCAGGGCGATCCGGCCCTGCGAGGTCGCCGCGACCTTCATCGCGGCGATCGAGTGGCCGCCGATCTCGAAGAAGTTGTCGGTGACGCCGACCTCGACCGGCGGCACCCCGAGCACCGAGGCGAACAGGTCACGGACGAACTCCTCGTCCGCGGTGGCCGGCGGCTCCCGGTGGGTGTCGGCGTCCAGGCCGATCGGCCGGGCCGCCAGCACCTTGCGGTCGATCTTGCCGTTGGAGTTGAGCGGGAAGGCCTCCAGCCGGACCAGGATCTCCGGGTGCATGTAGTCCGGGATCAGCTCGGCGAGCCGGCGCTTGAACTCGGTGCGGTCCGGCTCGGCGGCGCCGGTGTAGAAGGTCACCAGCCGCTTCTCGCCGGCCACGTCGCGCGCCAGCGTCACCGCGGTCTCCACGCCGGGCAGCCGGTCCAGCGCACCGTCCACCTCGGACAGCTCGATCCGGTAGCCGCGGATCTTGACCTGGCCGTCCCGGCGGCCGGCGCAGTCGAGCAGGCCGTCGGGCAGCCAGCGGCCGATGTCGCCGGTGCGGTAGAGCAGTTCGGAGCGGTCGTCGAGGGTGTTCGGCGCGAAGGCGGCCGCGGTCCGCTCGGCGTCGTTGATGTAGCCGAGGCCCACGCCTGCGCCGGTCACGCAGATCTCGCCGTAGCTGCCGATCGGGCGCGGCCGCCCGTCGGAACCGACCACGTGGAGGCTGGTGTTGATGATCGGGCGGCCGATCGACACCCGGCTGACGTCCTGGCCCTCCGTCATGAAGAAGTGCGTGACGTCGTCGGAGCACTCGGTGGGCCCGTAGGCGTTGACCGCCGGGATGTCGTAGGTCGCGAACCAGCGCCGGGTCAGCGCCGGCGGCAGCGCCTCGCCGTTGATGATGTTGTAGCGCAGCTCGGGCAGCGGGCGCGGCCGCTGCTCGACCTCGGTGAGCAGCGCGTCGGTGTAGGAGGGCACCGTCTCCAGGATGGTGATGCCGTCGTCGACCAGCGCGGTGAGGAACGCCGGCAGATCCACCACGGTGTCGTGGTCGTAGATGACGGTCCGTCCGCCGGCCAGCCAGGCCACCAGCAGCTGCCAGACCGAGATGTCGAAGCACTGGGTGCTGATCTGGGCGACGGCGTCGGCCTCGGTCAGCTTCAGGTCGACGACCTTGGACAGCAGGTGGTTGAGCATCCCGGAGTGGCGCACGGTGGCGCCCTTCGGCTCGCCGGTGGACCCGGAGGTGAAGATGATGTACGCGGTGTCCGCCGGCGCGGGGCGCGCGGGCGGCTCGACCTGTGCGGCGTCGGCCGCGCCCGGGTCGTCGAGGACCAGGACGGACAGTCCGGGGACCCGCTCGCGCAGCGCGCCGCCGACCGGCTCCGCGTCCGCCGCCTCGGCCACCAGGTGGCGGCAGTCGCTGCGGCGCAGCACGGAGGCGATCCGGTCCACCGGGAAGGCCCGGTCCTGCGGCAGGTAGACGGCGCCGATCTTCAGCAGGGCGAGCATGGTGAGCGCCCAGCGGACGCCGCGCGGCAGCACGGTGGTGACCACGTCGCCGGGGGTGACGCCGGCCGCCAGCAGCTGCGCCGCGTAGCGGTCGGAGGCCCGGTCGAGGGCCGCGTAGGAGAGCCGCTCGTCGCCGTGGACCAGCGCGACGGCCTCCGGCGTGCGGCGCACCTGCTCGGCGAGGAGGTCCAGGAAGGTGCCCTCCGGCAGCGGGTGCGCGGGGCCGGCGGACATCGCCTGGAGCGCGGCCCGCTCCCGCTCGCCGATCAGCGTGCCCGCGGACCGGTCGGCCGACGGGTCCTCGGCCAGCGCCTGCAGGGCCCGCAGGTAGTAGCCGCCGACCCGCTCGGTCTGCGCCTCGGAGTAGACGTTGCGGTGGAAGTGCAGGCTGAGCATCACCTCGTCGCTGACGGCGTCCTGCGAGAACTCGGCCCGCAGCGGGAACTCGCTCTGCACGTTGACGATCGAACGGACCAGCTCGAAGCCGTCCCGCTCGGCCAGGCTCTTCAGCACGTGGAAGTGGGTGAAGTTGAAGACCGTCTCGAACAGGGTGTCCCGGCTGCCGACGGCCCGCTTGATCTCCGCCATCGGGAAGCGCCGGTGCGGCAGCAGCTGCGCCTCCGCGGCGTACACCGCGCGGACCGTGTCCTCCCAGCTGCGGCCCAGGTCGCGGACCCGGAACGGCAGGGAGTTGAGGAAGAGCCCGGCGATGTCCTGGCCGCCCTCGACCTCCGGGCGGCCGGAGTGCTCGTAGCCGGTGACGACGTCCGTGGTGTCGGCGACGAAGCCGAGCACGGCGACGTGGGCGGCCAGCAGGACGGCCTTGACCGGCACCTGGAGCTTGCGGGCGGTCGCGAGGATGCCCGCCGACAGGCCGGCGGGGAAGAGCACGTCGTGGATGCCGACGCCGGCGAACTCCGGGTCGGGGTCGGTGTCGGGGACGACCCGGGTGCTCTCCGCGCCGTCCATGACGTCGAGCCAGAAGGCGCGCTGCGAGGCGGAGGCGACGGCGGCGCGCTCCAGCTCCACGTACTGCCGGTGGGACATGGCGAGCCCGGCGCCGCCGTGCGGTTCCTCGCCGTCCAGGACGGAGAAGTAGGCGGAGAACACGTCGCGGTGGATCGTGTTGACGCTCCAGCCGTCCAGGGCCGCGTCGTGGTAGCTCAGCGAGTACTGGTACTCGTCGTCGGCGAGCAGGTGCAGGTAGACCCGGACGAGGTCGGTGCTGCCGTACCGGAAGCCGCCGCGCAGCTCCAGCTCGGCGAACTGGCGCAGGTCCTCCTCCTGCTCCTGCGGCGACCGGCCGCGCAGGTCGAACACCCGCAGCGGGGAGGGCGCGCTCCCGTGCACCAGCTGGAGCGGCTCGCTGAAGCCCTTGAGGTGGAAGGAGGTGCGCAGCAGGGCGTGCCGGCGCACGACCGAGTCGACCGCCCGCTCGAACAGTTCCGGGTCGACGGTGCCGTGGATGCGGTAGCTGAGGATGTCGTGGTACATGCCCTCGGTGCCGCCGCGCAGGGCCTCGTAGATGAGGCCGATCTGCAGCTGGGACATCGGGTAGGCGTCGACGAGGCCGGTCGGCAGCTGCGCCCGGTCCTCCTCGCCGATCAGGGCGAACGGCTCGGTGGAGACCTCGGCCGCCGGTGCGGCCGGGCCCTGCTCGCGTTCGGCGAGGTACCCGGCGAGCCCGGCGATGGTCGGGTGGCCGAACAGCTCCTGGAAGCTGAAGTCGAGGCCGGCGGCGCGGGCGCGGGCCAGCACGGTGATGAACTTGATCGAGTCGCCGCCGAGCGAGAAGAAGTTGTCGTCCGCGCCGATCGGCTCGACGCCGAGCACCGCGGCCCAGATCGCGGCCAGCTGCTCCTCGACGGGGCCGCTCGGGGCCCGGTGGGCGGCGGTGGCCGCCGGAGCCTCCTGGAGCGGCAGCGGCAGGCCCGACACGTCGCGCTTGCCGTTGTGGTTGGTCGGGATGGCGGGGACCTCGACGTAGTGCTGCGGGACCATGTAGGAGGGCAGTTCGCCCTCCAGGGCCGCGCGCAGGGCGGTCTCCCGGTAGCCCTCGCCGGCGACCAGGTAGGCGACCAGCATGCTGTCGCCGGACTCGCCGGGCCGGGCCACGACGGCGCACTGGCGCACGCCGGCGACCTGCTGCGCGACGTGCTCGATCTCGCCGAGCTCGATCCGGTAGCCGCGGATCTTGACCTGGGTGTCCAGTCGGCCCAGGTACTCGACGGTGCCGTCCGGCAGCCAGCGCGCCAGGTCGCCGGTGCGGTAGCGGCGTTCGCCGTCCTCGCCGGTGACGAAGCGCTCCGCGGTCAGCTCCGGCGCGTGCAGGTAGCCGCGGGCCAGGCCGGTGCCGGCGATGCAGAGCTCGCCCGGGGTGCCGATCGGGGCGAGCGCGCCGGAGCGGGTCCGCACGCTGAGCCGGATGTTGCTGATGGGCCGGCCGATCGGCACCGACCGGGTGACGTCCACCCCGGTGCACGGCTGGTGGGTGACGTCGACGGCGGCCTCGGTCGGGCCGTACAGGTTGACCAGCTCGCGGGCGTCGCCGAGGAGCTCCCCGAACAGCCGCACCTGGTCGACGGCGAGGGCCTCGCCGCTGGCGAAGACCCGGCGGATCGAGCCGAGCCGCTCGCGCTCGCCGGTGGCCTCGACGAAGCCGAGGAAGGCGTGCAGCATCGACGGCACGAAGTGCAGCGTGGTGGCGCGGCTCTGCTCGATCCGGGCGATGATCCGCTCCGGGTCGCGCTCGTCACCGTTCGGCAGGGTGGCGACGGCGGCGCCGGCGATCGACCACCAGAAGATCTCCCAGACGGACACGTCGAAGGTGAACGGCGTCTTGTGCAGGATCACGTCGTCGGCGCCGAGCGGGTAGGCGCTCTGCATCCACCAGAGCCGGTTGACGATGGCCCGGTGCTCGATCATCACGCCCTTGGGGCGGCCGGTGGAGCCGGACGTGTAGATGACGTACGCGAGGTCGTCGGGGCCGGTGACGGGCTCCAGGTCGCCGGCGGGCTGGGCGGCGACGGCCGGGTCGTCGAGCAGCAGCACCCGGTGGCCGTCGGCGACGGCGGCGGTGCCGGCGGTGGCCACCACCAGGCGGGCGCGGCTGTGGTCGAGCAGGTACTCGATCCGGTTTCGCGGCAGGGTCGGGTCGATCGGCAGGTAGGCGCCGCCGGCCTTGAGCACGCCGTAGATGGCCACCAGCAGGTCGGCGGAGCGGGGCACGCAGACGGCGACCGGCTCGCCGGGGGTGACGCCGGCCTCGCGCAGGGTGCGGGCCAGCCGGTTCGCGGCGGCGTTCAGCTCACCGTAGGTGGTGCCGTCGTCGACGACGGCGACCCGGTCCGGCTCGGCTGCGGCCCGCTCCTCCAGGAAGCCGTGCAGCAGGCGCTCCTGCGGGAAGGGCGCCGCCGTGTCGTTGAAGGCGCCGGTGAGCAGGGCCGCCTCCTGGTCGTCGGGGCCGAGCAGCGGGGCGAGGGCCGCCGCCGGGTCCGCGACCAGGGTGTCCAGCAGCCGGGCGAGGGTGGTCGTCAGCCGCTCGGCGGTGGCGGCGGTGAACAGGCCGGCGTCGTACTCCAGTTCGATCCTGGTGTCGTCGCCCGCGAGGTGCAGGTCGAACAGGAGGGGGCACCCGGCGGCCCGGGCGTCCTCGGCGCTCAGCGCGCCGTCCACGGAGAGCATCAGGTCGCCGGGCCGGACGCCGAGCCGGTCGAGCAGGCCGCGGACCGGCACGTCCAGGTGGGCCGAGACCTCCAGGCAGGCGGCCCGGACGGCGGTCAGCAGCTCGCGGCCGGACTCCTGCCCGGTGAGCTCGACGGTGACCGGGACGGCCCGGTCGGTGCCGCGCGGCGCGGGGACGAAGAGGGTGACCGCGGCCAGGTCGGCGGCGCGCGCCGCCAGCAGGGCGAGCGCCGTCGCGCCGACGACGGTGGTCAGGAAGGAGTCGCCGTTGGAGATCCGGCGGACGGCCGGGGCGGTCCCCGCGGCCAGCGCCGCGCTGACCCGGGCGGCGGGCTCCTGCTGGCGGACGTGGTCGCGGGTGACCACCGTGGGCTCGGCCCAGTAGGGCTTGCGGGTGTCCCAGAACTGCGCCTGCGCCGGATGGGCGTTGAGGGCTTGCTGGAGCTGGAGCGTGCTGATCGTCGAGGTTCCGCTAGCGGTTTGAGACATGGCGAGGCCACCCCCGGTGCGTGTGAGTCGGATCGTGGACGGACCGATCGGCCGGCGGCCGCCCCCTGGGCGGACCGGCGGGTCCGGTGTGTGCGTGTGGACGGCGGCCGGGGTGGGCCCGGCCGCCGTGGGCCTGCCTGGGAGGCGTGGGCCTGCCTAGGAGGCGGTGTCGGCCGGGGCCTCGGCCGGGTCGGGCGCGGCGCGCCGCTCCGGGACCGCCGCGGCGGCCTCCCCCTCCGCCGGCACGGGCGTGGCGGCCACGCGTTCGCGGCTCTCCAGGAACGCGGCCAGCGCGGTGCCCGCCAGCGTGCCCACGAACAGGCCGCTCTGGTAGGGCAGGTGGTGCAGCAGCAGGGCCCCCACGCCGGCGACCAGGCCGACGGCCAGGGCGCGCCGCGAGGTGAAGGTGGAGACGACCAGTCCGATGTAGGTGGCGTAGACGGCGAAGTCGAGCCCCCACTCGCCCAGCCCCGACAGGCTGGCCCCGAAGACCCAGCCGCAGAGCGTGCTGAGCGCCCAGGCGGCGTAGATCACGGCCGAACCGCTCAGGACGTACCAGCGCCGGTTGTCCTCCTCGGGCGCCGGCTCGCCGAAGCGCTTGGCGGCCAGCGCGTACACGGCGTCGGTCATCCCCCAGGCGATCCCGAACCGCCACCAGAAGCCCATCGGCCGGACGTACGGCGCCAGCGCGGCCGAGTAGAAGACGTGCCGCAGGTTGATGAGCAGTACGGTCACCACGGTCAGCGGCCAGGCCGCCCCGGCGGTGATCATGCCGAGGCTGACGATCTGGGCGGAGCCCGCGTTGATCAGCAGGCTCATCAGCATGGCCTTGCCGAGCCCGAGGCCGCGCTCCTGGGCGAGCGCGCCGAACAGCAGCCCGAACGGCACCGCGCCGAGCACGACCGGGACGACCGACAGGACACCCTGCGCGGCCTCCGCGCCACGGCTGTGTCGGGGCAACATCAATCCAACCTCTTTCCTGGGCAGGGGCGGGCGGCGCTCAGAGCGCGAACTTGGTGAGCACGTATCCGGCCATGGCGACCAGGAACACGAGGAAGAAGGCGTCCCGCTTGACGGCACCCATCGCGAAGCCGCACACGGCCCCGCCCACGTACGGCGCGAGGGTCCGCAGGTCGCCGCCGCCGTCACCGGGCAGCAGCACCGAGGGCACGATGATCGCCATCAGCACCGCGGGCATGACGTACGGCAGGGTGCTGCGGATCCGCGCGGGCAGGTGCTCCGGCCCGATCGGCCCGAACAGCGCGTAGCGGACCGCGAAGGTCACCGCCCCGCACAGGATGATCGTCAGTGTGGTCATCGGTCCCGTCCCAGGTCAGAAGGAGAAGTCGGCGGCCTCGACGGGCCCGCCGGGCTCGTCCTCGGGCTCCGGCAGGACCCTGCCCCCCGGAGCGCGGTCCAGCTCGTGCAGGGTCTCGACGACGCGGTCCAGCAGGAAGTCCGCGGAGGCCCGCTCGAACAGCGCGGTCGAGTACTCCAGCTCCAGCGCGTACCCGGACGGCTTCCGGAAGGCCTGCAGGTTGAGGTCGAACCGGCAGGTGCCCGCGTGCGGGAGCGTCAGGGTGATCCGCCGGCCGTCCTTGCGGAAGCTGTGGAAGTCGATGTCCTGCAGGGCGAAGAAGGCGTCGAACAGTGCGTTGCGGCTCAGGTCCCGGGGCACGTCGAGCCGCTGGACCAGCGAGGCGAACGGGTACTCCTGGTGGTCGAGGGCGTCGCGGTGCTCCGCGCCGAGCGCCGCCAGCAGCTCCCCGAGGTCCGCCTCCGGCCGCAGCCTGGCCCGCAGCACCACGGTGTTGACGAACATCCCCACCACGGTCTCGAGGTCGGGGTGCGGGCGGCCGCCCATCGGGCTGCCGACGGTGACGTCCGACTGGCCGCAGAGCCGGGCCAGCGTCGCCGTCCAGGCGGTCAGCAGCACCACGAAGGGGGTCGAGCCCTCCCGGTCCGCGATCGCCCGGACCAGCTCGGCGTCCGCCGGGGACAGCTCGCGGACCGCGACGTCGCCGGCCGTGCCCCGCAGGGCCGGCCGCGGCCGGTCGGTGGGCAGGGCGAGGGCGGGCGCGGGCTCGGCGAACTTCGCCAGCCAGTACCGCTCGGAGCGCTCCTGCTCCGCACCCGTCAGCCGGCCGTCCGCCCACTCGGCGGCGGCCGCGTAGCCGACCGGCGCCGTCCGGGGCTCCTGACCGGCGTAGTACTCGAACAGCTCGTCGACGAAGACGCGCAGCGAGATGCCGTCGAAGACGATGTGGTGGAAGTCCAGGTGCAGGACGTCCCCGCCGGGCCCCCGGCGGACCAGCACGGCGCGCATCAGCGGAGCCGCCGCCAGGTCGAACGGGGCGAGGGCGAGCGGGCGCCCGTCCCGCGGTCCGTCGTCGGCCTCCAGCACCCGCAGCTCGACGGACGCCACCCGGTCGACCACCCGGCGCACCTCGCCGTCCGCGGTGACGAAGCGCGTCCGCAGCGCGTCGTGCCGGGCGGTCATCGCCGCGAGGGCCGCGCGCAGCCGCTCCGGGTCGAGGGGGCCGCTCACCTCCAGACGCACCGGGATGTTGTAGACGAGGCTGTTCGGGTCCATCTGCCAGAGCGCGAACAGCGCCCGCTGCTGCGGGTGCAGGACACCGCTGCCGGTCGGCTCCGGGACGGGTGCCAGCGGGGCGGTCGGCGCGGTCTCGACGGCCTTGGCCATCGCGCCGAGGGTGCGCGCCGCGAAGAGCTCGCCGAACCCGAGGGCGGCGCCGGCGTCGCGGGCGAGCCGGCCGATCAGCACCCCGGCGGTGATGGAGCTGCCGCCGAGCAGGAAGAAGTCGTCGTCCAGCCCCAGGCCCTCGGCGTCCACGTGCAGGACGTCGGCCCACAGGGCGGCCAGCCGCAGCTCCGCCGGGGTGGCCGGCGCCCCGCTGGCGCCGCGGCGCGGGGCGGGCTCGGGCAGCCGGGCCCGGTCCACCTTGCCGTTGGCGTTCAGCGGCAGCCGGTCCACCGGGACCAGCACGTCGGGGCACATGTAGGCGGGCAGCCGGCGCCGGAGCTCCACCAGGACGTCCTCGACGGTCAGGCCCGCTCCGAGCACCGCGTGGGTGACCAGCTGCTTGACGCCGCCGGGCCCGCCGCGCGCGTGGGTGTGGCTGTCGACCGTGCCGGGGATCTCCAGCAGGGCGTTGTCGATCTCGCCGAGCTCGATCCGGTGACCGCGGATCTTCACCTGGTTGTCGGCCCGGCCGTGGAAGGCGAGCAGCCCGTCCGCGTCGCTGCTGACCAGGTCGCCCGTCCGGTAGTGGCGCACGCCGTCGACCAGGACGAACTTCTCGGCCGTCAGGGCCGGGTTGTTGAGGTAGCCGCGGGCCAGGCCCGCCCCGCTGGTGTACAGCTCGCCGATCCCGCCGACCGGGACGGGCCGCTGGTCGGCGTCGAGCACCGCGACGGAGGTGCCGCGGATCGGCCGGCCGATCGGGACGGCGGACTCGTGGCGCCGCTCGATCGGGAAGATCGTGGTGAAGGTGGTGTTCTCGGTCGGGCCGTAGCCGTTGAGCACCCGCAGGCCGGGGCAGGCCTCGCGGACGGTGTTGACGTGCCGGCAGGACAGCACGTCCCCACCGACGATGAGGGTGCGCAGCCCCGCGAAGAGGCTGACGTCCTCGTCGGCCAGCTGGTTGAACAGCGGCGAGGTCAGCCAGAGCACGGTGACGTCGGCGGTGTGCAGCGCCCGCTTCAGCAGGGCCGGGGTGAGCAGCGTCTCCTGGTCGACGAGGTGCAGGGTGGCGCCGTTGAGCAGCGCCCCCCAGATCTCGAAGGTCGCGGCGTCGAACTCCAGGGCGCCGGTCTGCAGGAAGCGCTCGTCGGCGGAGAAGTCGAAGTAGTCGGCGTCCCGGACGAGTCGGACCACGCCCGCGTGCTCGACCATCACGCCCTTGGGGCGGCCGGTGCTGCCGGAGGTGTACATCACGTACGCCAGCGGCGAGGCGGGGGCCTCGTCGGCCGGCCCCGCGGCCAGGGCCGGGCGCGGCGGCAGGTGCGGCTCCGCGGCGAGCAGGGCACCGAGTTCGAGCAGCTCGACGCCGGCCGGCACGGCGTCGGCGACGGCGTCCTTCAGTCCGCTTCCGCACAGCACCAGCGGCGAGCGCGAGTCGTCCAGGATGCCGGCGATGCGTTCGGCCGGGTAGGCGGGGCTGACCGGCAGGTAGGCGGCGCCGGCGAGCACCGTGCCGAGGATGGCGACGACGGCCTCGGCGGAGCGGTGGAACGCCAGCGTGACGAGCGTTTCGTCGCGCGCGCCGAGCGCGGTGAGCCGCTCGGCGACGGCGGCGGCGCGCTCGTGCAGCTGACGGTACGTCAGGCGCTCGTCCCCGTGCACCAGGGCGAGGGCGTCCGGCGTGCGCCGGGCCTGGGCCGCGAAGAGGTCGTCGAGCCGGGCGGTGGTGGGCTGGGTGTGGGACATGGTCGCTTCCTGATCAGCTTCTTATCCGCGGGCGAGCTCGACGGCCGGGGTGATCGGCTCCTCGAACGGGTCGAACCGGCCGATGTCGCCGAAGTGCTCCCGGACCCAGTGGTCACTGTAGACGGTGTCGAGATAACGCTCCCCGAAATCCGGGGAAATCGCCACGGCGCAGGCCCCGGGGCGCTCCTCGCGCAATCTCCGGAAAGCCCCGGAAACCACCGTGCCGGTCGATCCGCCGAAAAGGAATCCGCGCCCGGCGAGATATCTGCACGTACGAATGGTGTCTATTTCCTCGACCAGCACGATCTCGTCGACCACGCTTTCGTCGACGATGTCCGGGCGGTGGCTGGACCCGAGCCCGGGAATGAGCCGCCGGCCGGACGGGCCGCCGAAGGTGATGGATCCGACGGCGTCCACGGCCACCACCTTGGCCGGGTGGCCGATCTCCTTCAGGAATCGCCCGCAGCCGGTCAGCGTGCCGGTCGTCCCGGCGCCGACGAAGAGGAATTCGAGATCGGGAAAGCTCCGGACGATCGACGGCGCGGTGGCCTGGTAGTGGGCCCGCCAGTTGCCCTCGTTGGCGTACTGGTTCAGCCAGAGCAGCGACGGGTCGGCCGCGCACGCCTCCTTGACGTGGCGGATCCGGCTCCCGAGGAACCCGCCGTTCTCGTCGGGCTCCGAGATGACCACCACCTCGGCGCCCAGGGACTCCATGAGGAGGATGTTCCGCTCGTTGCAGCGCACGTCCGTGACGCACACGAACCGGTAGCCGCTGTGCGCGGCGATCGACGCCAGGGCGATCCCGAGGCTCCCCGACGACGACTCGATGATCGTCGACCCCGGGTGGAGGCGCCCCGCCTCCTCGGCCGCCCGCACCATTCCGGCGGCGGCCTTGACCTTGACGGATCCGGCGAAGTTGAAGCCCTCGCACTTCAGCGAGAGGGCCTGCCCGAGCATCGGAGAGAGGTCGACGAAAACCTGGTCGAAGACGACGTCGTGCGGCGCCCCGACCCTGATCGTTTCACTAGGCCCATGCGAAGCCATGCGGCTAATTCCTCCCCAAAATCGGCCGCCGCGACATCCGTGGACGGTGGTCCCGTGATGGGTCGCAGAATGTGTTTCCTGTTGGAATACCGGCGCAACGCCTGAACGCATCCTTCCGCATGTGATGACGGTTGATCAAGGTGAGCTTTGTCCGGTTTGCGCCGTACATGCCGACTGATCCGTACATGCAAACTGTCGCGACTCGCGTAGAGTGACGGGCATCACAGCTGAATTTGAGATGGCCGGCGGACGGCTCAACGAATTGTTGACCAAATCCCCGACCGGGCCTTTCGCGACCCGCGGAAGTGATTCGGAACGGACTGCCACGGAAAACCGGCCGACCGGAATTTAGCACTCCGGGATCCGCCCCGCCCGCTGCCGCACGGCACGCCGCACCCCGGCACACCGCCCGCCGCCGGGGACCGGCCGGCGGGCGGGGCCCGCGTCGTTAGGCTGCCGGGCATGAGCCGGAACACGACGCCTGCGGCGACCCCAGCGGACCTCGTCATCCTCGACACCGCGGAGGTGGCCGAACGGGCCGGGGCGGACGGCGAGTTCGCGGCCGGCGCGCACCGGATCCTGGCGGAGCTGGTGGCGGCGGGCGCCGCGCTGGGGTGGCTGGAGCCGCCGTCGGCGGCGGAGGTCGCGGACCTGGTCGAGGAGGTGCTGACCCGCTCCCGGGCCGGGGACGGCGCCCTGCGGGCGGCCTACCTGGGCGGGCGGCCGGCCGGATTCGGCTACTGGCTGCGCCACCGGCGCCCGACCCACCGCCCGCACGCGGACCTGGAGAAGCTCGCGGTCTCCTCCGCCGCCCAGGGGCGCGGCATCGGGCGGGCGCTCACCGCGGCGCTGATCGCGGACGCACGGGCGGCCGGCATCGAGGTGCTCACCCTGGACGCCCGCGGCGACAACGCCGACGCCCTGCACCTCTACGCCTCCCTCGGCTTCACCGAGTACGGGCGGCTGCGGGACTACGTCGCCGTCGGCGAACGCCGCTACGACAAGGTGTTCGCCATGCTGGACCTGCGCCGCAGTTGACCGGCCGTCAGGCGGCGACGCCCCTCCCCCGCACCGGCCGGGGCGCCGTCAGGCCTCCGCCACCGCGGCCTCGGCGAGCGCGTCCAGCACCGGCCGGATCAGCGGGTGGCCGTCGGCCCCGGCCCGGACGGCCGCGAACACCCGGCGGGTGGCGAGCTCGCTGTCCACCCGCCGGACGGCGACCTGCCCGAGCTCGACGCCGCGCAGCGCCGAGCTCGGCACCAGGGCGACCCCGGCACCGGCCGAGGCGAGGGCGACCACGGCCCGGAAGTCGTCGGAGGAGTGCACCAGGCGCGGCTGGAACCCGGCGTGCTCGCAGGCCAGCAGCACCACGTCGTGGCACGGGTTGCCCGGGTAGGGCCCGATCCACGGTTCGTCGGCGAGGGCGGCGACGGCGAGCGCGCCCTCCTCGGCCGCCAGCGGGTGGCCGAGCGGCAGCACCGCCTCGAACGGCTCGGCGTACAGCGGGACGCGGGTGAGCCGGGCGTCGTCGGCCCGCGGGGCGCCCCGGTACTCGACGGCCACGGCGAGGTCGGCCCGGCCGTCCAGGACCATCGGCAGGCTGGCGTCGCCCTCCGCGTCCAGCACCTTGAGCCGGACGCCGGGCGCCCGCCCGGCCAGCAGGCCGATCGCCGGGGCGAGGACGAGCGCGATGCCGGTGGCGAAGGAGGCCACGGTGACCTCTCCGGAGACGCCCGCGCTGTAGGCGGCGAGGTCGGCCTCGGCGCGCTCCAGCTGGGCGAGCACCACGTCGGCGTGGCCGAGCAGGATCTCCCCGGCGGCGGTCAGCCGCACCCCTCGGCCCTCGCGGGCGAGCAGGTGGTGGCCGGTCTCCTGTTCCAGGGCGGCCAGCTGCTGGGAGACCGCGGACGGGGTCAGGTAGAGGGCGGCCGCCGCGGCGGTCACGGTGCGGTGGTCCGCCACGGCCCGCAGGGTCCGCAGCCGTCTTGCGTCGATCACAGGCCAATTCTGCCAGCGTGCGGGGGCCGTCCGGGCGGGTGCGGGCGCGGGCGGCGGCCCGGGTGGTGCCCGGACGCCACCGGCGGTACGACCCCTGGCGTATTTCCGGACGAGATCCCTTCGCCCGGTTGACCGCTCCGGCCGGGCGGCGATTGGCTCGTTCCCGAGCCGGGCCCGGGGGATCCGGCGGCCCGGCGCCGTCATCAGGGGAGGATGATCCATGACCACCGCACGTTCCCGCCGCCGGCTGGCGCGCACCGCCTGCGTCCTGGTCACGGCCGCCGTCGCGGCCGGCGCCGCGCTGCCCGCGGCCCAGGCCCGCCCGCCCAAGGGCGACACCGCCCGGGTGAGCGAGGGCCCGAAGGGCGAGCAGCTGAACGGCGACTCGTACCCGCTCGGGGTGACCGCGGACGGCCGCACGGTGCTGTTCCGCTCCACCGCGACCGGCCTCGCCCCGAGCCACGCCGACGGCAGCGAGGGCCTCTACGTCAAGGACCTCCGCAACGGCCACGTCGCCGAGGTCGGCCTGGCCGGCGACGGGTCCCGGCTGAACGCGGACGTCTACGACGCCACGATCAGCGCCGACGGCCACTACGTCGCGTTCAGCACCGCCGCCACCAACGTGCTGCCCGGGCAGCAGAAGCACGCCTACGACGTCTTCGTCCGCGACCTGTGGACCGGGCGCACCGAGCTGGTCTCCGCCGGTACCGGCGCGACGACCGACGACCAGAGCATCCGGATGGCCGTCAACCCGAGCCTGAGCTGGGACGGCCGCTACGTCGCCTTCGCCTCCGACCGCACCGACCTCGGGGGGAACGTCCGGCGCGGCCGGCAGAACGTGTACGTCACCGACCGCTGGACCGGCACCACCCGGCTGGTCACGGTGGGCGCCGACGGCTCGCCGGCCGACCAGAACTCCTTCGAACCGACCCTGAGCGCGGACGGCCGCACCGTCGGCTTCACCTCGCGGGCGAGCAACCTGCGCCCGCCCGAGGAGACCCCCGCCGACCCCGCCCCCGCCGACCCCGCCCCGGGCGGCGCGGACGACGCCGCGCGGCCCGCGCCCGCCCCCGGCGCCGGACCCCGGCTGGCGGTGCCCCGGTTCTACCCGTTCTACGTCTGGAACGCCGGCACCGGCAGGATCAGCGGCGCGAGCTACGACGAGACCGGGGCGTTCCGGGCCACCGGCCAGGACGGCCGGATCAGCCCCGACGGCCGCTTCGCGGTCTACAGCGTCCCGCAGCCCGGCGGGCGGCCCGGCTCGCACGGGATCCACCTGGTCGTCTACGCCCGCGAGCTGGCGACCGGCAAGGTCACCCAGGTCAGCACCCCGCTGCCCGGCACAAGCACCGACCTGTCCTCCTACGAGGGCGTCATGACCCTGGACAGCCGCTGGGTGTACTTCACCTCCGACGTCGAGACGCTCGTGCCCGACGACACCAACCAGCAGTCGGACGTCTTCCGCCGCGACCTGTGGACCGGCCGCACCGAGCGGGTGAGCCTCACCCGGGACGGCGCGCAGAGCACCGCCTCGTCGTTCACCCCGTACGTGGACGCGCTGGGCGACACCGTGGTCTTCGACGCCACCGACGGCGACCTCGTCCCGGGCGACACCAACAACGTCACGGACGTCTTCCGGCGCCGCCTCTGACCGCCCGGCCGCCCCGCCCCGCCCCGGCCCGGTCCCCGGCCCGACTCCCCGGCGGAATACGTTTGTTGACGTATTTTCCGCCGGGATCACCGATAGCCGTTGACCACCCGCGCCTCCCGGCGATTGGCTCTCCCCGAGCCCGCCGCCGGGAGGGAGCCCGGCCGGGCGATCGAAGGGGAGGACCGACCACATGGCACGCAGCACCCGTACCACCCGCAACCGGTGGCTGGCCGGCGGCGGAAGCGTCCTGGCGGCCGTCGCCGTGCTCGCCGCGACCGCCGCCCCCGCCCAGGCCGCCCCGGCGCCGCGCGGCACCGTCCAGGTCAGTGTCGGCGTGAACGGCACCGCGCCCGACGACCAGTCGTGGGGCCAGGGCGTCAGCGCCGACGGCCACTACGCCCTGTTCACCTCCTGGGCCAAGAACCTGGTGTCCCAGCCGGCCAAGAGCGGGCGGGACGCCTACGTCCGGGACCTTCGCACCGGCCGCACCGAGCGGGTCAACCTGGCCGACGACGGCTCGGCGCTGGACGGCTTCACCGACTACGTCGCGATCAACGCCGACGGCCGCTACGTCGCCTTCGCGAGCGACGCCCAGAACGTCCTGCCCGGCATGCAGCTGCAGGGCCGCTCCGAGGTGTACGTCCGCGACCGCAGGACCGGCCGCACCGAGCTGGTCAGCGGCGGGCTCACCAGCACCGACGGCGACAGGTTCCACGCCTCGTACGCGCCGTCGATCAGCGCGAACGGCCGCTACGTGGCCTTCGTGTCCAGCCGGACCGACCTCGTGCCCGAGCCCGGGGGCGGCGACCCCTCGCTCGCCCGGCCGTACACCTGGGACTACAACGTCTACGTCACCGACCGCTGGACGGGGCGGACCCGCCTGGTCACCCTCGGCACGGACGGCAAGCCGGGCGACGGCATGTCCCTCAACCCGACGATCAGCGCGGACGGCCGCACCGTCGGCTTCACCTCGTTCGCCGGCAACCTGCTGCCGGCCGGGCAGACCCCGGCCCTCGCCGCCCCGGCCGCCGCGGGCGCCGCGGCCGGCGGCGCCGCCGACGTCGAGCCGGCCCCGGGCACCGCCCCCGCCCTGCCCCGCGGCGCCCGCGAGGGCGTGGCGCGGCCGAACCTCGCCCGGCCGACGACCGGCGCCTACTACACCTACGACGTGGCCTCCGGCCGGATCTCCGCCGCCAGCCTCGACCAGGACGGCAAGCTCGGCTTCGCGAGCTTCGACGCGACGATCAGCCCGGACGGGCGGCGCGCGGTCTACGCCCTCCCCGAGCCCGGCGGGTCGACCAACGGCCACCGGTACCACCTCGTGCTGTACGTCCGGGACCTCAGGACGGGCACCGTGACGAAGGTCAGCGGCGGGCTGCCCGGCACCAGCTCGGTCGGCACCTCCGACCACGGCCGGATCACCGCCGACAACCGCTGGGTGTACTTCTCCTCCGCCGCCGACAACCTGGTGGCCGGCCCGCAGCACGCGGGGTGGGACGTGTACCGCCACGACCTGCGCACCGGCCGCACCGAGCGGGTCTCCACCGCCCCGGACGGCTCCCTGGGCAACGGCTCCTCGGTCGACCCCTTCGTGGACGCCGACGGGGACACCGTGGTCTTCGGCTCGACCAGCGGGAACCTGACCGCCGGCGCGGGCGGCCCGGAGAGCACCGGCTACCAGGTCTTCGCCCGCACCACCGGGCAGCACGGCGACGGCGACGACCAGGGCCAGGACGAGGACGACTGACCGGCCCCGCCCCGCGGCGGCGCCCTCCGGGCGGACCGCGCCGGGCGGACGGCCCCGGGGAACGACTCCCGGAGAACGGCTCCCGGGGAACCGCGACGGGGGCGGGACGTCGGCCGGGCCGGCGTCCCGCCCCCGCGGCGGGACGGTGGGGCAGGTGGTTCGTGGTGGTGGGCCCGCGGGCCGGTCCGGTTCCGAGCGGACCGGCCCGCGGGCGTCCGTGCGGGCCCCTGCCGGGCCCGGTGGGGCGTTACTCGCCCAGTGCGGCGCGCGCGTCCACGAAGGCGGCGACGGCGCGCTCGACGTCCTCGGTGGAGTGCGCGGCGGACAGCTGCACCCGGATCCGGGCCTGGCCGTGCGGGACGACCGGGTAGGAGAACCCGATCACGTACACCCCGCGCTCCAGGAGCAGTTCGGCGAGCCGGCCGGCGCGGGCCGCGTCGCCGATCATCACCGGGGCGATCGGGTGGTCGCCCGGGAGGATCTCGAAGCCGGCCTCGGTCATCTTCGAGCGGAACAGCGCGGTGTTGGCCGCCAGCCGCTCGCGCAGCTCGTTGGAGTTCTCGACCAGGTCGAGCACCTTCAGCGAGGCCGCCGCGATCACCGGGGCGAGCGAGTTGGAGAACAGGTACGGGCGGGAGCGCTGGCGCAGCAGGGCGACGATCTCCCGGCGGGCGGCCACGTAGCCGCCGGAGGCGCCGCCGAGCGCCTTGCCGAGGGTGCCGGTGATGATGTCCACGCGGTCCATCACGCCGTGCAGTTCGGGGGTGCCGCGGCCGCCCGCGCCGACGAAGCCGACGGCGTGCGAGTCGTCGACCATGACCATCGCGTCGTAGCGGTCGGCGAGGTCGCAGATCTCCTGCAGCGGGGCGACGTAGCCGTCCATCGAGAAGACGCCGTCGGTGACGATCAGGCGGCGGCGGGCGTCCTGGCTGTCCTGGAGCTGCTTCTCCAGGTCGGCCATGTCGCGGTTGGCGTAGCGGTGGCGGCGGGCCTTGCTGAGGCGGATGCCGTCGATGATGCTGGCGTGGTTGAGCGCGTCGGAGATGACGGCGTCGCGGTCGTCGAGCAGGGTCTCGAAGACACCGCCGTTGGCGTCGAAGCAGGAGGAGTACAGGATGGTGTCCTCCTGGCCGA
This sequence comes from Kitasatospora sp. NPDC004745, assembly GCF_042873275.1. Lineage (NCBI taxonomy): Bacteria > Bacillati > Actinomycetota > Actinomycetes > Kitasatosporales > Streptomycetaceae > Kitasatospora > Kitasatospora sp. NPDC004745. Next base: position 18,701 of record NZ_JBIALK010000004.1, read on the forward strand.
GGAAGGCCGACAGGCGGTCCTCGAGCTCCTTGTGGACGTCCTGGGTGCCGCAGATGAAGCGCACCGAGGCCATGCCGTAGCCCCAGCGGTCCAGCGCGTCCTTGGCCGCGGCCAGCACCTCGGGGTGGTCGGCCAGGCCGAGGTAGTTGTTGGCGCAGAAGTTCAGCACCTCGCCGGGGCGGCCGCCGCCGGTGACGGTGACCGCGGCGCTCTGCGGGGTGCCGATGACGCGCTCGGGCTTGAACAGGCCCGCCTCGCGGATCTCGTCGATGGTGGTGGCGATGTCGGCGCGCACGTTGTCGAACACTGCGGACTCCTCACAAGTCGGCGGGGTGGCTCAGGCGGTCCAGTCGAGGATGATCTTGCCGCAGTTGCCACTGGCGGCGTCGTCGAACGCGGCCTCGAAGTCGGTGGCGGCGTACCGGCCGGTGATCACCGGGCTGAGGTCCAGGCCGCCCTCCAGCAGCACCGACATCGCGTACCAGGTCTCGAACATCTCGCGGCCGTAGATGCCCTTGATGGTGATCATCGACGTGACGATCGAGGCCCAGTCGACCGGGAACTGCTCGGCGGGCAGGCCCAGCATGGCGATCTTGCCGCCGTGCGTCATGTTGGCGATCATCGACTGCATCGCCTCGGGGCGGCCGGACATCTCCAGGCCGACGTCGAAGCCCTCGCGCAGGCCGAGCTTCTGCTGGCCCTCCTCGATGGTGTGCTCCGCGACGTTCAGCGCCAGCGTGACGCCGACCTCGCGGGCCAGGTCCAGGCGGTACGGGGAGACGTCGGTGATCATCACGTTGCGGGCGCCGGCGTGCTTGGCGACGGCGGCGGCCATGATGCCGATCGGACCGGCGCCGGTCACCAGCACGTCCTCGCCGACCAGCGGGAAGGACAGCGCGGTGTGCACGGCGTTGCCGAAGGGGTCGAAGATCGCGGCGACGTCCAGGTCGACCGGCACCCGGTGCACCCAGACGTTGGACGCGGGCAGCGCCACGTACTCGGCGAAGGCGCCGTCGCGGTTGACGCCCAGACCGACCGTGTTGCGGCACAGGTGGCGGCGGCCGGCCAGGCAGTTGCGGCACTTGCCGCAGACCAGGTGGCCCTCGCCGCTGACCAGGTCGCCGACCGAGATGTCCGCGACGCCGGCGCCGAGCTCGGCGACCTCGCCGACGAACTCGTGGCCGAGGACGAGCGGGGTCCTGATGGTCTGCTGCGCCCAGCCGTCCCACTTGCGGATGTGCAGGTCGGTGCCGCAGATGCCGGTCCGCAGCACCTTGATCAGCACCTCGCCGGGACCGATCTCGGGCTTCGGGACGTCCACCAGCCAGAGGCCGGGCTCGGCCTGCTGCTTGACGAGTGCCTTCACGGGCGACGGCTCCTGACGTGCGAGTGGACGGCCTTCGGGGTGGGCAGGCCGGAGGGCGCCGGTGCGGCCGTCCTCGCGGACGTCCTCCGGGCAGGCAGCAATCTGCCTGGTGGGAGGGGGTGCGGTCCATCGAGGAATTCTTAAGGGCGGCCACAGCTGGGCTAAACGATCGTGCCCGAGCTGGGGACGGGGGCCGGTGCGGCGTGCCGGTGCTCACCCGTCCGGCCGAGCGCGGGGCGCCACCCGCGACACCGACCGCCCGGCGGGCCCCGGTGCCCGGCACCCGGACGGCGGCCCGGCCGGCCGCCCGGTTGGGACACCCGGCTGACCGGGGCAGCCGTTCGGGCCAGCGCCGCCGCCGCCGGCGCGCGGGCGCCCGCCGGCGGTGCTTACCGTGGCGGGGCTCCCCCACGGCCCCGTGGCGCAGCGCTCCGGGGCTCCCGGCCGCAGAGAGGCGCCCGCGCAGATGACCGACACCCGACGGCCGCGTCCGGCCGCACCCCGCACCACCGGCCGCGTGAGCGCCGCCGCGCTGGCCCTGACCGGGCTGCTCGCCGCCGCGGCCTGCTCCGGCGGGTCGACCACCGCCCGGCAGTCCGGCGAGCCGGCCGTGACCGCCGAGCCCGTCGCGGTCAGCCCGTCCGCCGGCACCCCCGGCTCGCAGGCCCCGTCCGCCGCGGGCTCCTCCGGCGCCGTGGTGCCGCTGACGGCCGACGTCACCAAGCAGCTGGACGCCGCGATCACCCGGGTGATGAGCCAGGCCGCCGTCCCCGGCGTCAGCGTCGGGATCACCACGCCCACCGGCACCTACGTGAAGTCCTTCGGCGTCGCCGACAAGGTCTCCGAGACGCCGATGGACCCGGGGCTGCGGATGCGGATCGGCAGCGAGACCAAGACCTTCACGGCGACGGCCGTCCTACGGCTGGTGGACCAGGGCAAGGTCCGCCTGGACGACCCGATCGCGAAGTACGTGGACGGCGTGCCCGGCGGCGACGGCATCACCGTGCGCCAGCTCGGCGAGATGCGCAGCGGGCTGTTCCCGTACTCCTCCGACCCGGACTTCGTGAACACCCTGATCAGCGACCCGAACCGGGTGTTCACACCGGACCAGCTGCTCGCGTACGGGTACAAGCACCCGGCCGTGTTCCCGCCCGGCGCGCAGTTCCAGTACAACAACAGCAACTACATCATCCTCGGCAAGCTGCTGGAGAAGGTCGGCGGGCAGCCGGCCGGGCCGTTCATCAAGGACCAGGCGATCACCCCCGCCGGGCTCGGCCAGACGCTCTTCCCGGTGGGCGCGGAGTTCCCCGACCCGCACGCCCACGGCTACACCGACCAGACGCCCGACGGGTCGATTGAGGACGCCACCGACTGGGACCCGTCCTGGGCCTGGACCGCCGGGGCGATCATCTCCACCCTCGCCGACCTGCAGAGCTGGGCGAAGACCGTGGCGACCGGGACCCTCCTCAAGCCGGCCACCCAGGCCGAACGGCTGAAGACCCTGCCGACCGGCGACCCCGGGGTCGGCTACGGCTTCGGGATCTTCGACAACAACGGGTGGATCGGGCACAACGGCTCGCTGCCCGGCTACGAGAGCGTGGCGGTCTACCTGCCGCAGGCGCAGAGCACGCTGACGATCCTGCTCAACACCGACGTGCTGTACCAGGGTTCGGAGCCGTCCTCGCTGTTCGCGAACGAGATCACGAAGATCATCTCGCCGAGGAACCCCTACTCGATCCCGCCGGCGACCGCCGCCCCGTCCCCGCCGGCCTCCGGGTCGGGTTCGGGTTCGGGCTCCGGCTCCGGCACGCCGACCGGCACCGGATCCCCCTCCACCGTGCGGACCTGACGGTCCGGCGGCAGTCGGCGCGGCGCCCGGCCCCTCCCGGTGGAGGGGCCGGGCGCCGCGGCGTCAGATCCCCAGCACGCGCGCCAGGTCGCACGAGACCGGCTCCTCCAGCTGCGCGTAGGTGCAGCTCTCCGGCGTGCGGTCCGGCCGCCAGCGGCGGAACTGCGCGGTGTGCCGGAAGCGGGTGCCCTCCAGGTGGTCGTAGGCCACCTCGACCACCCGCTCGGGGCGCAGCGCGATCCACGAGAGGTCCTTGCCGCCGGTCCACCGGCTGACCGCGCCGGGCAGCCGCCCCTCGGCGTGGGCGGCCTCGTCCGCCCAGGCCCCCCACGGGTGCCCGGAGAGCTCGGCCATCCGCAACGGGGCCAGCTCCTCGGCCAGTTCGCGGCGCCGGGCCATCGAGAAGGCCGCGCAGACGCCGACGTGCTGCAGCCGCCCCTCGGCGTCGTTGATGCCGAGCAGCAGCGAGCCGACCACCGGGCCGCTCTTGTGCTCGCGGTAGCCGGCCACCACGCAGTCGGCGGTGCGCTCGTGCTTGATCTTGAACATGGTCCGCTCGCCCGGCCGGTAGGGCTGGTCCAGCGGCTTGGCCACCACGCCGTCCAGCCCGGCGCCCTCGTACTCGGCGAACCAGGTCTGCGCCACGTCGCGGTCGGTGGAGGCCGGGGCGGTGAACACCGGGTCCGCCGCCCCGCCGAGCGACGCCTCCAGCGCTTCCCGGCGCACCGACAGCGGCTCGTCCAGGAACGGGACGTCCCCGAGCGCGAGCAGGTCGAAGGCGACGAAGGAGGCCGGTGTCCGCTCCGCCAGCAGCCGCACCCGGCTCGCCGCCGGGTGGATCCGCTCCAGCAGCTCCTCGAAGCGCAGCCGGCCGTCCCGGGCGATCACCACCTCGCCGTCCAGCACGCAGCGGGGCGGCAGCTCGCGCTTCAGCGCCTCGACCAGTTCGGGGAAGTACCTGGTCAACGGCTTGCCGGTGCGGCTGCCGAGCTCCACCTCGTCGCCGTCGCGGAACACGATCGTGCGGAAGCCGTCCCACTTGGCCTCGTACTGCATCCCGGGCGGGATCCTGGCCACCGACTTGGCGAGCATCGGCGCCACCGGCGGCATCACGGGCAGGTCCATGGCTCCGATCCTCGCGCGCCCGGTGCGAAGCCGCGCGCCGGGCGGCAGCCGGCGAGCGGTGGGCACCTGGCGGCGGCGGGCTGCGGGCGGCGGGCGGCGGGCGAAAAGGCGCGCGCCGGGCGCGGCGCCCTTAGCGTGAGAGGCATGGGCTCAGCCGTCGAACTGGATGTCGCCGGGCGCACCGTCCGGCTGTCGAACCCGGACAAGGTGTACTACCCGGAGCGCGGCTTCACCAAGCTGGACGTCGCGCAGTACTACCTGGCCGTCGCCGACGGGGTCCTGCGCGGGCTGCGCGACCGGCCCACCACGCTGCAGCGCTTCCCGGACGGCGTGGAGGGCGAGTTCTTCTACCAGAAGCGCGCCCCCAAGAGCCTGCCGGAGTGGCTGCCCACCGCCCGGATCAGCTTCCCCAGCGGACGCTCCGCCGACGAGATCTGCCCGACCGAACCGGCCGCCGTCCTGTGGGCCGCCAACCTCGGCTGCCTCACCTTCCACCCCTGGCCGGTCCGCCGCACCGACACCGAGCACATCGACGAACTGCGCGTCGACCTCGACCCGCAGCCCGGCACCGACTTCCGTGACGCCGTCCGCGCCGCCCACGAACTGCGTTCCCTGCTCGGCGAGTTCGGACTGCGCGGCTGGCCCAAGTCGTCCGGCGGCCGCGGCCTGCACGTCTACGTGCCGCTCGCACCCGAATGGACCTTCACCGACGGGCGGCACGCCGTGATCGCGCTCGGCCGCGTCCTGGAACAGCGGATGCCCGGCCGGGTCACCACCGCCTGGTGGAAGGAGGAGCGCGGCGAGCGGATCTTCGTCGACTACAACCAGATGGCCCGCGACCGCACCATCGCCTCCGCCTACTCGCTGCGCGCCCGCCCCCGGGCCACCGCCTCCACCCCGCTGCGCTGGGAGGAGCTCGACGACGCCTCCCCCGAGGACTTCGACCTGCGCACCGTCCCCGCCCGATTCGCCGAACTCGGCGACCTGAACGCGGAGATGGACGGCCAGGCGTTCCGGCTGGAGGGTCTGCTGGAGCTCTACGACAAGCAGCTCCACGACGAGGGCCTCGGCGAGCTGCCCTACCCGCCCGACCACCCCAAGGCCGCCGGTGAACCGACCAGGGTCCAGCCCAGCCGCGCCAGGAAGCAGTGACCGGCCGCGCCCACCGAGTGGTCGACTAGGCTGACGCCGCCCGGGGGGACGGCCGGGCGTCGGGACGACCGGGTGACGGGGCGACGGAGGGGTGCGGATGGGCACGCGGGGGCTGGCGGGGATCCTGGCGGACGCGGCGGGCGGCGTGTTCCCGCCCCCGGACGGGACCGTGACGGTGGTGCCGCAGCCGTCCCCGCGCGAGGCCGGGGTGCTGTCGCTCTCCGCCCACGCCGTCGTCTTCACCGACGAGGACCCGGCCTGGGTGCACCGGGCCCTCGCGGACTCCCCCGGCGACCGGCTGGCGGCGCCGCTCTGCCCGCCGTTCCTCACCGCCCTCGCCCGGCGCACCGGCCGGGTCGTCAACAACATCGACCTGCTGACCGTGGCCCCCCGGCTGCCCGGCCCGCCGCCGCTGCCGCTGACCCCGGTCGAGGACCGGGAGCACCCGCGCGTCGTCCGGGCGCTGCGCTACCGCGACGACGTCCGGGTGTACACCACCGACGGCGGCGTGCTGGTCCTGGGCCGCGGCGTCGCCGGGCGCTGGGAGTGCGCGGTCGAGGTCGACCCGCAGGCGCGCGGGCGCGGCCTCGGCCGGGCCCTGGCCACCGGCGCCCGGCACCTGCTGCCCGAGGGCGACGTCGTCTGGGCGCAGCAGGCGCCCGGCAACGCCACCAGTGTCCGGGCCTTCCAGGCCGCCGGCTACCGGCCCGTCGGCGCCGAGACGCTGCTGGTGGTGGACCCGTGACGCACCCGGCCGCCGACCCCGGCGCCGCCCCGGCCCGGCCCGGCGGGCCTCACTGACCGGTCATGGTCAGCGCGAACCAGAAGACGCCCCCCAGCGCCACCAGGGTCGCCAGCAGGACGCCCGCCACCACCCCGGACAGCACCAGCCCCCGCCCGACCGGCCACGCGTACAGCCCGGCGCCGGCGGCGAGCACCCCGGCCACGGCGGGCACCAGGGCCAGCGCCAGCAGCGTCAGCGTGCGGGCCACCTCGGCGTCCGAGACCACGTGGCAGTCGTCGCCCCGGCAGCCCACCCGGACGTCCGAGCCGACCGTCGCCCCGGCGAACACCCGTGCCTGCTCCAGCGCCGGTCCGCCGTCGTCCGGGTGGAACACCCCCCGGCAGTCCGAGGGCGGCGGCCCGTCCTCGTAGGCCGGGATCAGGCACCGCTCCGCCCGGAACACCCCGGGCACGCCGACCCAGCCGGCCGCCTGCCCGAACTGGCGCACCGGGCCGCCCGCGAGCCACACGGCCAGCCACACCAGCGCCATCCCGGCCATCACCGGCCCCCAGCGCCGAGCCGTCACCGCCATCCGCCACCCCCCGGTCCGCCCACCCCGTGCGTGTGACGCCGCGGACGCCCGGACGGTTGCACCGGCGGGGCGGGAACGGCACCGCCGAGCCGACGGGGTGACCGCCCGCCGGCGTCGGGATCAGCCGCCAGCCGGGCGGAGGGGCAGCGAGAACCTGACCTTGGGCCGGGCCAGGGCCCCCGCGCGGCGGTAGAAGCGGATGGCGTCGGCGTTCCAGTCGGGTGTCTGCCACTGCAGCTCCCCGGCGCCGCGGGCGGCCGCCGCGTCCCGCACGGCGTCGAGCAGGGCGCGGCCCCAGCCCGCTCCCCGGTGCGGCTCGGTGACGAACAGGCAGTCCAGGTGGGCGTGGTCGGCCGCCTGCCAGGTGGAGAACTCCAGGGACCAGGTGGCGTAGCCGACCGGTTCGCCGCCGTGGTCGACGACGAGGCACCAGGCTCTCGGGCGCGCCGCGAACAGGGCGGGCGCCAGGCGGTCGGCGAGGTCGGCGGGCACCGGTCCGGCCTGCTCGTGGGCGGCGTGGGCGGCGCACAGGCGGGCCAGGGCGGGCAGGTCGGCGGCGGTGGCCGGGCGGATCACACCGCCCGGCCGCGCGGTGTCCGTCAGCATGCGCAGGAGATGCCCGAGCGCGGGGCGGTCAGGTCGTCGACGGGGCGCTGCTCCGCCCCGGCGGCGCTGTCGTAGGCGAAGCCCTCGCGCACCCAGTACTCGAAGCCCCCGAGCATCTCCTTGACCTGGTAGCCGAGGCGGGCGAAGGCCAGCGCCGCGCGGGTCGCGCCGTTGCAGCCGGGGCCCCAGCAGTAGGTGACCACGGTCCGGGCCGGGTCGATCAGCTGCGGCGCGAGTTCGGCGATCCGGGCGGTGGGGATGTGCAGGGCGCCGGGGATGCGGCCCTGGTTCCAGCCGGCCTCGCTGCGGGTGTCGACCACCACGACCCCGGGCACGCCGGCCAGCAGGTCGGCGTGCACGTCGGAGACGTCGGCCTCGAAGGCGAGCCGGGCGGCGTAGTGGGCGGCGGCCTCGGCCGGGGCGGCGGCGGGCACGCTCAGGACGGCACTGGCGATCTCGGCGGAAGCGGTCGAAGACATCCGGGCACCTCGTGTTCTCGCTGGTCAGGGCGGGTTTCGCCGGGCCGTTCCGGGCTTCCCGGTCGGCGACGGCTCCATCCTCCGACCCCGGGCCCCGCCCCCACGAGTGGCGTGAACGCCTGAGGTCGTGAAGATCCCGCCAGCCCCGGGCCCGGCGTGCCGCCGGGGGCGCCGGCCGGGAACCGGGTTGGTGATCTCCGCCCGGTGCCGTACAGTCGGTCTCACCGACGCGGGGTGGAGCAGCTCGGTAGCTCGCTGGGCTCATAACCCAGAGGTCGCAGGTTCAAATCCTGTCCCCGCTACCACGTAGCCCGAAGGGGCGGACACGCAACGCGTGTCCGCCCCTTCGGCGTTCCGGCACCCCGCGGGGCGCCGGGGCCGCCCCGGTCAGTGCTCCCGGGCGCCCGCCGGGGCCAGCTCCGCGATGATCCGCACCGCGTCGGCGACCTGGGCGTCCGTCAGGTCGCCGCGCGCCGTCAGCCGCAGCCGGGACACCCCGTCCGGGACGGACGGCGGGCGGAAGCAGCCCACGGCCAGGCCGGCCCGGCGGCAGTCGGCGGCCCAGGCCACGGCGGCCTCCGGCCCCGGGGCCCGGACCGACACCACGGCCGCGTCCGGCTCGCAGGCCCGCAGCCCGGCGGCGGTGAGCCGGGCGGCCAGGGCGCGCGCCACTTCGCGGGTGCGCTCGGCCCGGTGCGGCTCGGCGCGCAGCAGGCGCAGCGCGGCGAGCGCGGCGCCGGCGGCGGCCGGGGCGAGGCCGGTGTCGAAGATGAAGGTGCGGGCGGTCTCGGTGAGGTGGCGGATCACCCGGTGCGGCCCGAGCACGGCGCCGCCCTGCGAGCCGAGCGACTTGGAGAGGGTGACGGTGGCGACGGTGTCCGGCTGCCCGGCGAGCCCGGCGGCCGCCAGGGCCCCGCTGCCGCCGGGGCCGAGGACGCCCAGCCCGTGCGCGTCGTCGACCAGCAGCGCCGCGCCGTGCGCGCGGACCGCGGCGGACAGCCCGGCCAGCGGCGCGGCGTCGCCGTCCACCGAGAACACCGAGTCGCTGACCACCAGCGCCCGCCGCCGGGTGCGGCCGGCGAGCACCTCCCGGACGGCGTCCGGGTCGCTGTGCGGGGCCCGGTGGACGTCCGCGCGGGCGAGCCGGCAGCCGTCGATCAGCGAGGCGTGGTTGTAGGCGTCCGACACGATCAGGGTGTCCGGGTCGGTGAGCGCGGTCAGCGCGGCGAGGTTGGCGGTGTACCCGGAGGAGAACACCAGTGCGGCCTCCACCCCGCAGAAGTCCGCCAGCTCCTGCTCCAGTTCGGTGTGCAGGGCCGTCGTGCCGGTCACCAGCCGCGATCCGGTCGACCCGCCGCCCCAGCGCAGGGCCGCCTCGGCCGCCGCGGCCGTGACCGCCGGGTGCCGGGTCAGCCCCAGGTAGTCGTTGCCCGCCAGGTCGAGCACCGCGTCCTCGGCCGACCGGCTGCGCAGGGTGCGCGTCAGCCCGGCGTCGGCGCGCAGCCCGGCGGCCTCGTCCAGCCAGTCGAACACGGCCTCCGGGGCCAGGTCAGTGGTGTGCGTCGGGGACGCGAGCGGGTGGACCATGCCCGGCACTCTGGCACGCCCGGCACCCCCGATCAATGTGCGCCTCCGCACAGCCCGCGCACCGCCCGTCCGGGGCCGCGCGGCGCCCGCCCCGGCCCGCGGCCCGGTCGTGCCCCGGTCGTGCCCCGGTCGCGGCCCGGTCGTGCCCGGGCCGGGCTTTGCCCGCGGTGGCGGCCAGCAGGCAAGATAGCCGGGTGACCCTCCTTGATCTGATGCCGAAGCCCGCCACGCCCGATGCGCTGTACGAGACGTTCGCCGCGTGGACGGAGGAGCGCGGGATCACGCTCTACCCGGCGCAGGAGGAGGCGCTGATCGAGCTGGTGTCGGGGAACAACGTCATCCTGGCCACGCCGACCGGGTCGGGGAAGAGCCTGGTGGCGGCGGGGGCGCACTTCGCGGCCCTGGCGGAGGGCCAGCGGACCTTCTACACGGCGCCGATCAAGGCGCTTGTGTCGGAGAAGTTCTTCGACCTGGTCAAGATCTTCGGCACCGAGCAGGTCGGCATGATGACCGGCGACGCGAGCGTGAACCCGACCGCGCCGATCATCTGCTGCACGGCCGAGGTGCTGGCGCAGATCGCGCTGCGGGACGGCTCCCGGGCGGACATCGGCCAGGTCGTGATGGACGAGTTCCACTTCTACGCCGAGCCGGACCGCGGCTGGGCCTGGCAGATCCCGCTGCTGGAGCTGCCGCAGGCGCAGTTCCTGCTGATGTCCGCGACGCTGGGCGACGTCCGCCGGTTCGAGGAGGACCTGACGCGCCGCACCGGCCGGCCGACGACGGTGGTGCGCAACGCGACCCGTCCGGTGCCGCTGTTCTACGAGTACCGCCGCACCACCCTGCACGACACCCTGGAGGAGCTGCTGCAGACCGGCCAGGCGCCGGTCTACGTCGTGCACTTCACGCAGAAGGAGGCGGTGGAGCGGGCGCAGTCGCTGATGAGCATCAACATGTGCTCGAAGGCGGAGAAGGAGGCCATCGCCGACCTGATCGGCAACTTCCGCTTCACCACCAAGTTCGGCCGCAACCTGTCCCGTTACGTGCGGCACGGCATCGGCGTGCACCACGCGGGCATGCTGCCGAAGTACCGCCGGCTGGTCGAGCGCCTCGCCCAGGCCGGCCTGCTGAAGGTGATCTGCGGGACGGACACCCTGGGCGTCGGCGTGAACGTGCCGATCCGCACGGTGCTGTTCACGGCGCTGTCCAAGTACGACGGCAACCGGGTGCGGATCCTGCGCGCCCGCGAGTTCCACCAGATCGCCGGCCGGGCCGGCCGGGCCGGCTTCGACACCGTCGGCCAGGTGGTGGCGCAGGCGCCGGAGCACGTGATCGAGAACGACAAGGCGATCGCGAAGGCCGGCGACGACCCGAAGAAGAAGCGCAAGGTGGTGCGGAAGAAGGCCCCGGAGGGCTTCGTCGGCTGGACGGAGGAGACCTTCGACCGGCTCATCGCGGCCGACCCGGAGCCGCTGGTCTCCCGGTTCAAGGTGAGCCACGCGATGCTGCTGTCGGTGATCGGCCGCCCGGGCAACGCCTTCGAGGCGATGCGCAAGCTCCTCACCGACAACCACGAGGACCGGCCGGCGCAGCGCCGGCACATCCGCACCGCGATCGCGATCTACCGCTCCCTGCTGGTCGGCGGCGTGGTCGAGCGGCTGCCGGAGCCGGACCCCGAGGGCCGGATCGTCCGCCTCACCCTGGACCTGCAGGAGAACTTCGCGCTCAACCAGCCGCTCTCCACCTTCGCGCTGGCCTCCTTCGAGCTCCTCGACCCGACCTCGCCCTCGTACGCGATGGACGTCGTCTCGGTGGTCGAGGCCACCCTCGACGACCCGCGGCAGATCCTCGCCTCGCAGCAGAACAAGGCCCGCGGCGAGGCCGTCGGCGAGATGAAGCGCGACGGCGTCGAGTACGAGGAGCGGATGGAGCGGCTGCAGGAGATCACCTACCCGAAGCCGCTGGAGGAACTGCTCACCCACGCCTACGAGGTGTACCGCCGGGCGCACCCGTGGATCGGCGACCACCAGCTGGCGCCCAAGTCCGTGGTCCGCGACCTGTACGAGCGGGCGATGACCTTCTCGGACTACGTCGGCTTCTACGAGCTGGCGCGCACCGAGGGCATCGTGCTCCGCTACCTGGCGGGCGCCTACAAGGCGCTGGAGCAGACCGTCCCCGAGGACGTGAAGACCGACGACCTGAAGGACGTCATCGCCTGGCTCGGCGAGCTGGTCCGCCAGGTCGACTCCAGCCTGCTGGACGAGTGGGAGCAGCTGGCCAACCCGACCGACCCGCAGGCCCCCGAGGTGACCCTGGACGACCGGCCGGCGCCGGTCACCGCCAACGCGCGGGCGTTCCGGGTGCTGGTGCGCAACGAGATGTTCCGCCGCGTGGAACTGTGCGCGCTGGAGCACTACGAGGAGCTCGCCGAGCTGGACGGCTCCTACGGCTGGGACGCGGACCGCTGGGCGGACGCCATGGACGGCTACTGGGACGAGTACGACGACCTGGGCACCGGCCCGGACGCGCGCGGCCCGAAGATGCTGCTCATCGAGGAGGAGGACTCCGCCTGGCGGGTCCGGCAGATCTTCGACGACCCGGAGGGCGACCACGACTGGGGCATCAGCGCCGAGGTCGACCTGTTCGGCTCGGACGAGGAGGGCCGCGCGGTGCTGCGGGTCACCGCGGTGGACCGGCTCGGCGGCTGACCGGCAGCCGCCCCGGCCGACCGCTCGTGGAACGGCCGGGGCCCGGAGGGGACGCACCCCCTCCGGGCCCCGGCCGTTCGTCAGGTCCGGGCTCTCGTCCCGGCCCGCCGTCACATCCAGACGAACGGCGCGCCCGCGGCGTAGGAGAGCGCCCGGTTGGCCTCGTCCAGGATTTGCTCGTTGCTGGGCGCCGGCCCCGACGGCACCGGGACCGGAGCGCTCGGGACGGGCGAGGCGCCGGCGCCGGGCGTCCGGGCGTCGCTCAGCCGCGAGTTGGTCACCGTCACGTAGTGCCCGACGGCCGCGACCCGCGGCTCCACGGCCGCCTTGGGCGCACCGGACGGCGCCACGGGAGCGGCGGAGGCGTCGGGGAGGATGAAGGCGAGCGCCCCGGGCTTGCCCCGCAGGGTCTCCGCCGCCTTGACGGCGGCGGCCTGGTCGCCGAAGCGCAGCACGGTCACGCTGCTGAGCACCGGGCGGTCCTGGCCGGTGAAGCTGAGGGTCAGGTAGGCCTGGCAGCCGCTGTCCCTGAGCAGCTCCTGGGTGCGGTCCTGCAGCACCTCGGTGCAGTTCTCGCCCTGCCGGATGCCGTTGCGCCGGGCCTTGTACGCGCCCGCCTCGATCGGGCGCTGGGGCGGGAAGTAGGCGTCCGCGACGAGGCCCTCCGGGTCGGTGCGCGGCGGCGGGGCGCCGACCACCGGCGGGGTCCTGGACGCGTCCTTGCTGGAGGGGCCGAGCCCGGGTATGTAGTCACCGGGCATCGGGCGGGTGATGATCCATCCGCCGGCGGCGACCACGCCGACCACCACGACCCAGCCGACCGCCCGGCGGGCCGTCAGGCGCCGGTTGCGGCCGCCGGTCCGGCCGGGTGACCGGCCGCCGGTGAGGTCCTGCTCCGTGCCGGCGGCATCCCCGCCCGCAAGCTCCGCGCCCGCGCCGGCGGCCCCGCCGGTCCGCCGCCCTGCCTGGCCGTTCAGGCCCTCTCCCGGAGTCGGGGTGCGCTCCCCCTGCGTGGTCATGGCGCAGATTCTAAGCAACCGCCGGGTGGCCCAGGTCACGGGGTGGGCGGTTGTCGATCATCGTCGGCGGAGCCCCGGGCCGGGCCGCCCGCCGTCCCTGCCGGCCCGCGCGGACTACCCGCCGGTAGCCCCGGCTCCGCGCCGGCGTCAAGCGCGTGACCAGGGGCGACGCCGTGAGCTTCGACACTGTGGCAAGTGGCACATCCTTCCACGGATCTTCTGGCGGGTTTCCTCTGGCGTCATTCGAGCGGCACCAGGCAGGATCGCCCCATGGATCTGCTCGATACCCTCACCGCCAAGGGCCTGCGCGGCGAAGTCCCGACCCGCGAGGAGGCGCTGGCCGTCCTCGCCACCACCGACGACGAGCTGCTGGACGTGGTCGCCGCGGCCGGCAAGGTGCGCCGCCGCTGGTTCGGCCGCCGCGTCAAGCTCAACTACCTGGTGAACCTGAAGAGCGGGCTCTGTCCGGAGGACTGCAACTACTGCTCGCAGCGGCTGGGCTCCAAGGCCGAGATCCTCAAGTACACCTGGCTCAAGCCGGACCAGGCCGCCGACGCCGCCCGCGCCGGTGTGGCCGGCGGCGCCAAGCGGGTCTGCCTGGTCGCCAGCGGCCGCGGCCCGACGGACCGTGACATCGACCGGGTCACCGACACCATGGCCGCCATCAAGGAGGCCGACCCGGCGGTCGAGATCTGCGTCTGCCTGGGCCTGCTCTCCGACAACCAGGCGGAGCGGCTGAAGGCGGCCGGCGCGGACGCCTACAACCACAACCTCAACACCTCCGAGGCCACCTACGGCGACATCACCACCACCCACACCTACGCGGACCGGGTGGACACCGTGCAGAAGGCGCACGGCGCGGGCCTGTCGGCCTGCTCCGGCCTGATCGCGGGCATGGGCGAGAGCGACGAGGACCTGGTCGACGTGGTGTTCGCGCTGCGCGAGCTCGGCTCGGACTCCGTCCCCGTCAACTTCCTCATCCCCTTCGAGGGCACCCCGCTCGCCAAGGAGTGGAACCTCACCCCGCAGCGCTGCCTGCGCATCCTGGCGATGGTCCGCTTCGTCAACCCGGACACCGAGGTGCGGATCGCCGGCGGGCGCGAGGTGCACCTGCGCTCGATGCAGCCGCTCGGCCTGCACGTCGCCAACTCGATCTTCCTCGGCGACTACCTGACCAGCGAGGGCCAGGCCGGGCAGGCCGACCTCGACATGATCAAGGACGCCGGCTTCGAGGTCGAGGGCGCCGGCGAGGCCACCCTGCCGCGCCACCGCGCCGACGTCGCGGCGGCGGCCTCCGGCTGCGGGACGACCGCCTCCTCCCCCTGCGGCACCGCCGCGTCCGCCTGCGGCAGCGGCGGCGGCTGCGGGCCGTGCGGCGGCCACGGCCACGCCGAGCCGGCCGCGGACGCCCCGGCCGCGGAGCCGGTCGACGAGCTGCGCGACGACCTCGTCAAGGTCCGCCGTCGCGGCGCCGGCACCGAACTCGCGCCCAACGCCTGACCGTTCCACCACCCTGGAGTCGCCCACCATGCCCCCGCTCCCCGCGGACTCGCTGCTCGCCCTCGACCGCGCCCACGTCTGGCACCCGTACGGACCGATGCCCGGCACCGCCACCCCGTACGTGGTCGAGTCCGCGTCCGGCGTCCGGCTGCGCCTGGCCGAGCCGGTCGCGGGCGGGCACCGCGAGCTCGTCGACGGGATGTCGTCCTGGTGGGCGGCCATCCACGGCTACCGGCACCCGGTGCTGGACGAGGCCGTGCGCGAGCAGCTGGGGCGGATGAGCCACGTGATGTTCGGCGGGCTCACCCACGAGCCCGCCGTGCGGCTCGCGGCGAGGCTCGTCGAGATCACCCCGGAGCCGCTGCAGCACGTCTTCCTCGCCGACTCGGGCTCGGTGTCCGTCGAGGTCGCGATGAAGATGTGCCTGCAGTACTGGCGGTCCACCGGGCGCCCGCAGAAGCACCGGCTGCTCACCTGGCGCGGCGGCTACCACGGCGACACCTTCCACCCGATGTCCGTCTGCGACCCGGACGGCGGCATGCACCACCTGTGGGGCGGGGTGCTGCCCGGGCAGCTCTTCGCGCCGCAGCCGCCGGCCGGCTTCGACGCGCCGTTCGACGCCGGGTACGCCGCGTCCTTCGAGGAGCTGATGGCGCGCCACGCGGACGAGCTGGCCGCCGTGATCGTCGAGCCGGTCGTCCAGGGCGCCGGCGGGATGCAGTTCCACTCCCCCGCCTACCTGCGGATGCTGCGCGAACTCTGCGACCGCTACGGGGTGCTGCTCGTCTTCGACGAGATCGCCACCGGTTTCGGCCGCAGCGGCGCGCTGTTCGCCGCCGACCACGCGGGCGTCTCCCCGGACGTGATGTGCCTGGGCAAGGCGCTCACCGGCGGGTACCTGACGCTGGCCGCCACCCTGTGCACCGGCGAGATCGCCGACGGCATCAGCCGCGGCGAGGTGCCGGTGCTCGCGCACGGCCCGACGTTCATGGGCAACCCGCTGGCCTGCGCGGCCGCCAACGCCTCGCTGGACCTCCTGCTGGGCCAGGACTGGGCCGTCGAGGTGAAGCGGATCGAGACCGGGCTGCGGGCCGGCCTCGCCGGGGCGGCCGGACTGCCGGGCGTGCGGGACGTGCGGGTCCGCGGGGCCATCGGCGTGGTGCAGCTGGACCACCCGGTGGACGTCGCCGCCGCCACCGGGGCCGCCGCCCGCGAGGGCGTGTGGCTGCGCCCCTTCCGGGACCTGATCTACACCATGCCCCCCTACGTGTCGCAGGACGAGGACGTGGCCCGCATCGCGGCCGCCGTGACCGCCGCGGCGGTGGCGGGGTGAGCGCGCGCGTCCTGTTCGTCACGGGCACCAACACGGACGTCGGCAAGACCGTCGCGACCGCCGCCGTCGCCTCGGCGGCGCTGCAGGGCGGCCTGCGGGTCGCCGTCCTCAAGCCCGGGCAGACCGGCGTCACCCCGGACGAGCCCGGCGACGCCGCCGAGGTCCGGCGGCTGGCCGGCGCACCGACGACCGGCGAGCCGGCGACCGGTGCGCTGACCACCACCGAACTGGCCCGCTACCCGGAGCCGTTGGCGCCGGACACCGCCGCCCGGCGGGCCGGGCTGCCCTTCCTCTCCCCCGCCGACGTGGCCGGGGCCGTCGCCGAGCTGGCCGCCACCCACGACCTGGTCCTGGTCGAGGGCGCCGGCGGGCTGCTGGTCCGCTACGACGACGACGGCCGCACCCTCGCCGACCAGGCCCGGGCCGTCCTGGACGCCGGACTGCCGGCCGAGGTGCTGCTGGTGGCCGCCGCCGCATTGGGCACGCTGAACATCGTCTCGCTCACGGCCGAGGCCCTGGCCGCCCGCCGGCTCCCGCTCGCGGGCGTCCTGGTCGGCTCCTGGCCGGAGCGGCCGGGCCTCGCCGAGCGGTGCAACCTCGCCGACCTGCCGCGCTCGGCCGGCGCCCCGCTGCTCGGCGCACTGCCCGAACGGGCCGGCGCCGCCGCCGACTTCCCGGCCCTCGCGCTCGCCTCGCTGGCCCCCGGACTGGGCGGCACCTGGGACGCCCAGCAGTTCGCCGACGCCCACCGGCCCGAACCGCCGCCGCTTCGCTCGAAGGGGTGACGCCCCGCCCCGAACCGGGGACCGGACGGGCGGCGGATCACTACCGTGCTCGCATGACGGACGGGATGACGGTGGACGAGTCGCTGCGGGCGCTGGCCGCCCTGGAGGCGGCGTGGAAGGACGACGACGAGGCGCTGGCCGCCCTGGCCGCGGGCGGCGCCGACGAGCGCGCGCTCCCGGCGCTGGTCGCCGCGTACGGCGAGCACGCGATGGACACCCTGATGGCGCTGGCGCTCGGGTTGCGCTCCAGCATGAGCGACGAGGAGATCGCGGAGCTCTCCGACGCCGTCGGCTCCACCATCGGCGCCCGGATGAGCACCCTGCTCACCCGGGCCCTCAAGACCTGGGGCGAGCTCGCCGACCGGGACGACCTCACGGCGACCAGGGCCATCGCCCACGCCGTGATCGACGCCATGCGCGCCGTCACGGAGGACCCGAGCCGGACCGAGGTCCTGCCGCTGCTCGCCACCTTCCGCAGCTACGCCCTCGCCCACCCCTGAGCACCGGCCGGATGGGTCGGCGCCACAGGCCTGCCCCGCCCCGCCTGTCCTGCCTGCCCTTCCTGCGGTCAGGCCGACACCCGGGGCGGCGGGTTGTCGCGCAGGAGGTCGTGGCCGACCTCGGTGACGGTGTGGCGGACCTGCTTGCCCTCACGCCGGGTGCCGATCAGGCCGGCCGCGCGCAGCGCGGCGGCGTGGGCGGAGGCCGAGGGCGGGGTGACGCCGAGGCGCCGGGCGAGTTCGGTGGTGGAGCAGCCCCCGGCGACGGCGCGCAGGACCCGGGCCCGGGCGGGGCCGAGGGCCGCGGCGAGTCCGTCGGCGGCCTGCGGCCGGGGCGCGGGCTCGGCGGCCGGGGCGCCGAGCGGGTGCAGCAGCAGGCTCTGGCGGTCCGGTCCGGCCAGGAGGCCGATGCTCTGCTGGACGAAGTAGTTGGGCCGCAGCTCCAGGCCCCGGCCGGCCAGGTCGAAGGAGCCCTCCAGCTCGCCGAGGGTGCACTCCAGCACGCCCTCGTCCCGCCAGACCGCGTTGGGGTGGAGCGAGTCGAGCATCGCGCCGATCCCGGAGCGGGCTGCGGTGCGGGCCCGCACCGCGATGTCGGCCTCCAGGGCGCGGCGGATGTCGGGCCAGTCCGGGGCGAGGCAGGAGCGGAACAGCGCCCAGGCGCCGTCGCCGACCTCGCGCAGGCCCCGGGCGCCGTCGTCGCGCAGCCGGGCGAGGGCGGTCGGGAGGCCGGCCCCGCTGCCGAACATCGCGACGCCCTCCTCGACGGCCTGTTGGGGGACGGCGAGGAGGGCGTCGAGTTCGTCGTCCAGCTGCCGGCGGACGGCGTCGAGGTCCGCCACCATGAAGTCGGGGACTCCGATCGCACTCGCGTTGACCACGTCGAGGAAGCGCCGGGCCCGGTCGGGCACGTGGCGGCGGGCGTCCCGCCACCAGCGTTCGCTGCGCGAGCCGGTGCCCTGGTGCACGCCCTGCCGGGCCGAGCCGGCCATCAGGTGGTCGAGCGGCGATATGACGAAGCGGGTCCTCGCGAGGTCCGCGACCCCGAACCTCAGTGCGATCACGAACCTTCCTCCGGCTCCCCGCAGCCACCCCTGACCTGGCGCGATCTTGACTATTAGGCCCAGAGGCTAATACATGGCCGTCCGGCGGCCGCCCTTGGCATGCTCGTCCCGTCGGCGCGACGGGGACCCGCTCCGGCCCCCACCGCGAGGGGAGTGGGGGCCGGAGCATCCCCGGCCGCCCGTTCGGTTCAGCGAACGAACGGCGGCCCTGGCGAACCGCACCGGTTCAGTGCGCGCTCCCCGGCGACGACCCCAGGGCCGGTCGGGCCGCGGGCTCCAGCGCCGCCCGCCCGGCCGCCCCGTCCGGCACCGCTCCGTCCGGACCCGCTCCGCCGTCCGTGACGTGCAGCCGCTGCTCCGCCCGGTACTGCAGCAGCAGCACCGAACGGACCGGCTCGCCGCCGACGGCGGTGTAGGAGTGCGGCAGGGAGGCGTCGAAGCCGACGTAGTCGCCGGGGCCCAGCTCCAACTCGCGGCGGCCCGCCCTGACCCGCAGTCGGCCGGACTGCACGACGGTGTGCTCGGTGCCGGTGTGGCCGGCGGAGATCTGCGTGCCGTCGGTGCGCACCTGCTGGTCGTAGACCTCGAACACCACGCCCTCCGCCTCGATCCGGCGCAGCGGGCGCAGGTCGACGCCGCGCCCGCTCAGCACCTCGGCGTCGGCCGCCCGCACCACGGTGACCTCCTCGGCGGGCCGCCCCTCCACGAGGTCGGAGATCGGCACGCCGAGCACCCGGGAGAGCCCGAACACCGTCTCCAGGGTCGGGTTGCCGGTGCCGGACTCCAGCTGGGAGAGGGTCGCCTTGCCGATCCCGGCCCGCCGGGACACCTCGGAGAGCGACAGCCCCTGCTGGGCCCGGACACGCTTCAGGTTGGCGGCGAGGACGCCCCGGACGGATCCCTCGGAGTCGCTCACGCTCGACCTCTTCTCTTCGGACTCTGTTCGATATACCGTACGGGACGCATGCCGACGGACGGGTCAGCGTAGCGAGACACCCCACGTCCACCACCCTCACCAGGAGACCGCAGTGACCGAGTCCGCCGACACCATCACGTACCGGAAGAACGGCCTGACCCGCGGGGTGACCGAGGAGCTCGCCGAGAGCATGAAGCACGGCTGGGCCGACACCGAGCGGTCGGACCTCGCGCCGCTCCCGCAGGCCGGGCACACCGCCCGCCGCCGCGCCGAGCTGTCCGCCGCCTTCCCCGGCGAGCTCCTGGTGGTCCCGGCCGGCAACCCCAAGGTGCGGGCCAACGACACCGACTACCCGTTCCGCCCCACCTCGGACTACGCCTACCTCACCGGCGACCGCTCCGAGGACGCGGTGCTGGTCCTGGAGCCCACCGGCGACACCGGCCACCGCGCCGCCGTCTACCTGCGCAACCGCTCCGACCGGGAGAACGGCGAGTTCTGGCTCGACACCCACGGCGAGCTGTGGGACGGCCGCCGCAACAGCCTGACCGAGAACGAGCGCCTGCTCGGCCTGCCCTGCCGGGACGTCCGCGGCGTCCGGGCGGACCTGCAGGCCGCCACCGCGCCGGTGCGGGTGCTGCGCGGCCACGACGCGGGCGTCGACGAGACCCTGCGCGAGCGGGCCACCGCCGAGCGGGACGAGGAGTTCCGGGTCTTCCTGTCCGGCCAGCGCCTGGTCAAGGACGCGTTCGAGATCGCCGAGCTGCGCTTCGCCTGCGAGGCCACCGCCCGCGGCTTCGAGGACGTCGTGCGGGTGCTCGGCGCCGACACCGAGACGGCGGAGCGGCTGATCGAGGGCACCTTCTTCGTCCGCGCCCGGGTCGAGGGCAACGACGTCGGCTACGGCACGATCGCGGCGGCCGGCGCGCACGCCACCACCATGCACTGGGTCCGCAACGACGGCCGCGCGAAGCCGGGCGAGCTGCTGCTGCTCGACGCGGGCGTGGAGACGCACCACCTCTACACCGCCGACATCACCCGCACGCTGCCCGTCGACGGCCGGTTCAGCGACCTCCAGCGCAAGGTCTACGACGCCGTGTACGCGGCGCAGGAGGCGGGTATCGCCGCGGTGCGGCCCGGCGCCGACTTCCGCGACTTCCACCGCGCCGCGCAGCGCGAGCTCGCCGAACACCTCACCTCCTGGGGCCTGTTCGGCGACCTCACCGCCGACAAGGTCTACGAGCTGGGCCTGCACCGCCGGTTCACCCTGGCCGGCACCGGCCACATGCTCGGCATCGACGTCCACGACTGCGCCCACTCCCGCACCGAGATCCACGTCGACGGCCCGCTGCGCCCGGGCATGGTGCTCACCGTGGAGCCGGGGATCTACTTCCAGCAGGACGACCTGACGGTGCCGGCCGAGTACCGCGGCATCGGCGTCCGGATCGAGGACGACATCCTGGTCACCGAGGACGGCAACGAGAACCTCTCCGCAGCCCTCCCCCGCCGCTCCGACGAGGTCGAGGCCTGGCTGGCCGCCCTGCGCGGCTGACGGAGGCGCCGCCCGCCCCCGGCCCGGTCGACGGGCGGGGGCGGGCGGCGGCCGGGGCGGACCGGGCCGGGGGCGGATCAGGCCGGCAGTGGCTTGACCCAGCGGCTCCACTGCGGCTCCGGCCGGTACCCGGCGGCCTGCCAGGTGCGGTGGCCCAGGGCGTTGTCGTCGAGCACCATGGCGTCGGCACGGCGGCCGCCCAGCGCGGCGAAGCGCCGCTCCGCGGCGGCCAGCAGGGCGGCGCCGATGCCGCGCCGGCGGTGGTCGGGGTCGACGGCGAGCCGGTAGAGGTGGCAGCGCCAGCCGTCCCACCCGGCGATGACGGTGCCGAGGACGGTCGCCGGGTCGCCGGCCGGGGTGGCGACGATCAGGCACTCGGGGTCACGGGCGAGCAGCGCGGCCACGCCCGCCGGGTCGTCCGTGATGCTGGCGCCCTTGGCCGCCCTGGCCCAGAGGGCCAACAGGGCGGGGATCTCGTCGGGGGTGGCGGTGCGCAGGGCGATCTGTTCGGTCATGCGGGCCTGTCTAGCAGCGGGCCCCGGGCCGCCACCGGGAATTCCGCTCCGCGGACGGCCCTCGGCGGGGACGACGGCGCCGCCCGCCCCGGCCCGGTCGACGGGCGGGGCGGGCGGCGGCGCGAACGCGACGACCGTCAGAAGTGGCAGCCGTCAGAAGTGGCGGCCGTCAGAAGTGGCGGCCGGACTCCCGCTCGGACTTCTCGATCTGGTCGATCCGGCGCTGCAGCTGATCGGCCTGGGCGCGGGCCTTGCGGGCGGCGTCCCGCTCGCCCTCGTGGTCCAGGCGGTTGGCCTTCTGGCGGAGGTCCTGGACCTGCTGGCGCATCTTGTTGAGGTCAACGGTGACGGAGGCGGCCGCCGCGGGCTGGGCGGCGGCGACCTGGGCGACCGTCGCCAGGGCGCCCCCGGCCAGGGCTGCGGTCAGGACGAGGGCCGAGATGCGTCGACGCATGGTGACTCCTTACGGTGGTGCGGTTTCACTGGCCGGGAACCATCTGATTACCGGCCGGTAACCATGGTGGCATGACCGTGCGTCACCGATGGCACCACCGGTGCCCGGGCACCACACCCGCACCACACCCGCACCGAAACCCCATCGCTCCGAAACCCCTCGCACCGAAAGCCCGTCGCTCCGGCACCGGGTGAGCACCCGTCAGCCGAGCCGCCACACCGTGGTGGTCTTGACGGCGGTGTCCTCCAGGTCGGCGACCACCGGCACCCGGTAGTCGGCGAGCGCGGTGAACCGGTCCCGGGGCAGGTAGGCCCGCCCGGGGTCGCCGACGACGACGGTCGCGCCGCGGGCGGCGGCCCGCTCCAGGAAGGGCAGGAAGCGGGCGGCCATCTCCCGCTCGTAGAAGACGTCCCCCGCGAGCACCACGTCGGCCGGGGCGCCGTCGCCGTCGACCAGGTCCACCAGGGCGGCCTCCACCCGCACGCCGTTGGCCCGCGCGTTCAGACCGATCGCGGCCACCGCGTAGGCGTCGATCTCGGCGGCGTACACCGACCGCGCCCCGCACAGGGCGGCGGCGACCCCGACCACCCCGGACCCGGCCGCCACGTCGAGCACCGTCCGCCCGGCGACGAGCTCGGGGTGGTCCAGCAGGTGGCGGCTGACGGCCACCCCGCCGGCCCAGGCGAAGGCCCAGAACGGCGGCGGCAGCCCCACCTCGCCGCGGGCCCGCTCGGTGGTCTCCCACAGGGCGATGGCGTCCTCGGCCATGTGCAGCCGGACCTCGGGGACGAACGGGACGGGCTTCAGCTCGGTCGCGCTCCGCACGAAGGCGAGGTCGGTCTCCGGCTGAAGAGTGCGCAGCTCACTCGGCATGTCGGCAGCATAGGGCCCGCGCCGGGGTGCTCACGCCCGGCCGGCCGCCTTCTGGGTGCGCCGGGCCAGCGAGTCGACCACGACGGCGGCCAGCAGCACCAGACCGGTGATCATGAACTGGATGGCGTTGCTCAGGCCCTGGATGTTCATGCCGGACTGGATCGAGCCGATCACCAGGGCACCGAGCAGCGCCGACCAGGTCTTGCCGCGGCCGCCGAACAGGCTGGTGCCGCCGATGACGGCCGCCGCGATGGCGTTCATCAGCAGGTTCCCGCCGCCGGAGGTCTGGCTGGCGGACTGGATCTGCGCGGCGAGGAAGAGGCCGCCGACCGCCGCCATGGTGGAGCAGATGGTGAAGACGCTGATCCGGATCCAGGACACGTTGATGCCGGCCCGGCGGGCGCCCTCGATGTTGCCGCCGAGCGCGAACACCTGGCGGCCGTAGGCGGTGCGGCGCAGCACGAAGTCCAGCACCACGATGAAGACCAGGAAGATCAGCAGGGCCAGCGGCAGCCCCTTGTACTGGTTGAGCGTGTAGGCGGCCAGGAAGGCGATGATCGCCAACAGGACGGTGCGCAGCACGACGTCGGCCACCGGCCGGTACGGCACCCCGGCGGCGCGGCGCCGCCGGGCGTCCAGCAGCGAGGCGAGGACGAACAGCGCGACGCCCACCACCGCCGCCCCGTAGGCGGCGGCCTGCTGCCCGTAGATGGTGCTGTAGAGCCGGGAGACGATGTCGGTGCCGGGGAGGTTGACGGTGCCGGTCGCACCGAGCACCTGGAGCATCAGGCCGTTCCAGCCCAGGTTGCCGGCGAGGGTGACGACGAACGCCGGGACGCCGACCTTGGCGAAGAAGACGCCCTGGATGAGGCCGACGACGGCACCGCCCGCGAGGGCGACCAGCAGCGCCACCCACTGGTTGACGCCGTGGGTGACCAGCAGGACGGCGTAGATCGCCGCGCACAGGCCGCTGACCGAGCCGACCGAGAGGTCGATCTCGCCGAGCAGCAGCACGAAGACCACGCCGATCGCGATCATGCCGGTCCCGACGATCTGCTGGGACAGGTTGGAGAGGTTCTGCGCGGACAGGAAGCTGCTGTTCAGGCTGCCGAACACGGCCCAGATCACGATCAGGGCCAGCACCACCGGCAGCGAGCCGAGTTCGCCGCTGCTGAGGCGGCGGCGGAACTCGCCGACGTAGCCCTTGACGCCCTCCTGGCGGACGATCAGCCGCGGGTCGACGGCCGGGGTCGCCTCGGGGGCGACCGGGACGGGCGCGTTGACGCCGCCCTTGGGCATGCTGTCCTCGGGCAGCGGGACGTGCTGGCGCTCGGGCTCGCCGCCGGGGGCGCCCCCGGGGAAGTTCTCGGTCACTGGGAGCCCTCCGTGCCGCGGGCCTGCCGGCGGGTCACGGCGTTGTCCGTGGCGCCGGTGATGGCCGAGATGATCTGTTCCTGGTTGGTGTAGCGCTTGTCGAAGACGCCGTTGTTGCGGCCGAGGCGCAGCACCGCGACGGTGTCCGCGACGGCCATCACGTCCGCCATGTTGTGGCTGATCAGGATCACCCCGAGGCCCTGCTCGCGCAGCCGCTCGACCAGGTCGAGCACCTGGGCGGTCTGCTCGACGCCGAGGGCGGCGGTGGGTTCGTCCAGCATGACGACCTTGGGCGAGCCGATCAGCGCGCGGGCGATCGCGACCACCTGGCGCTGGCCGCCGGAGAGCGAGGCGACGGGGATGCGCACGCTCGGGATGCGGATGGAGAGGGTGTCCAGCAGCGTCCGGGAGCGCTTCTCCATCGCGACCTCGTCGAGGATGCTGAAGCGCCGGATCTCGCGGCCGAGGAAGAGGTTCCCGACCACGTCGAGGTTGTCGCAGAGCGCGAGGTCCTGGTAGACCGTCGCGATGCCCAGGTGCTGGGCGTCCTGCGGCCGGTGGATGGACACCCGGCGGCCCTGCCACTCGATCGACCCGTCGTCCGGCTGGTGCACGCCGGCGATCGACTTCACCAGGGTGGACTTGCCGGCGCCGTTGTCGCCGACCAGGGCCAGCACCTCTCCGGCGTGCACCTCCAGTTCGATGTCGGTGAGCGCCTGGACGGCGCCGAACCGTTTGGAGACCCCGCGCAGGGCCAGTACGGTCTCACCTGCCACAGTGACCAACTCCCTTGCCCCGCCTCCGGTGTGGAGGCGGGGCCTGCTCGTTACGGGACGCCGCGGACTACTGGAGGCCGGCCGCGGTGCAGGCGGCGGCGTACTCCGGGGTGCAGATCTGGGCGACGGTGTACAGGCCGTCCTGGACCACGGTGGTCTTGACGTTGTCCTTGTTGACCACGATCGGCGTGATGAGGTTGGACGGCACCTTGTTGCCGCTGCCGCTGGTCGACGAGGTGGGCACCACGGTGGAGGGCAGCGACTGGCCCTGGGCCAGCGTGACGGCCATCTGCGCGGCGGCGTCGGTCTCCGGCTTGAACGGCTTGTAGATCGTCATGGTCTGGGTGCCGACCAGGATCCGCTGGATGGCGTCGAGCTGGGCGTCCTGCCCGGTGAGCGGGGTGTTGATCCCGGCGGCCTTCTGCGCGGTGGCGATACCGGCGGCCATGCCGTCGTTGGCGGAGTAGATGCCGACCACGTTGTTCGGGCCGATCGCGGTGATGCCGGCGGCGGCCTCCTGGTTGGCCGTGTTCGGGTCCCACTGCGGGGTGTCGTACTCCTTGCCGATCTTCAGCTTGCCGTCGATGGCGCTGTGCGCGCCGGCCTTGAAGTCGGCCGCGTTGGGGTCGGTGGGCGAGCCGTTGATCATGATGATCTGGCCGCTGTTCGCCTTGTCCCCGACCGCCGCCACCAGGGCCTGGCCCTGGAGTTGGCCGACCTTGTGGTTGTCGAAGGACACGTAGGCGTCCGCCGGGCCCTGGGCGAGGCGGTCGTAGGCGACCACCTTCACGCCCGCGTCGTGGGCCTTCTGGACGGAGGACTGGATCGACTTGGAGTCCACCGCGTCCAGGATCAGCACCTGGTCGCCCTTGGTCAGGGCGGTGTCCACCTGGGTCTGCTGGAGCGTCGCGTCCTGGTTGGCGTTGTAGTAGTCGATCTGCGCGTCCGGGGCCAGTTCCTTGATCTTCTGCTCGATCAGCGGCCGGTCGAACTGCTCGTAGCGGGTGGTCTTGCTCTCCGGCAGCAGCAGGCCGATCCGCACGGCTCCCCTGCCGCTCACACTCGCGCCGCCCGAGCTGCCCGAGGAGCCGCCACTGCTGGTGGTGGACTGCTTGGCACTGCCGCAGGACGCCGCGCCCAGGCCGAGGGAAACCACTGCGGTCACCGCGAGGACGCGGCGAAGCCCGATGCTCATGAGGAAGCCTCTCCGGTTGAGTTCGCCCCCGCTCCTCCGAGTCTGGGAACCTCCGGCCGTCACCACGATCCCGGCTGGGCCGAACGGGTCACCGGGAGCGTCCGGGCTCGGCCGTCGGAGGGAGCCGCGCACCCGTCGGCGCCCGCCGAGGGCCGTCGACGGCCGTCGACGATGCCGGGCGGGGCCGGCGGCGCGTCCGGTGTCCGACCGTCAGCATTCGCTCCGCGCTCACCGCGCGGCGGTCACCGTCCCGCGATCGCCGTCCCGCGGTCACCGGTCCCCCGGTCACCGTCCCGCGGTCACCGGTGCGGGGCCGCCATCGGGAGCTCCGCCCTCAGCCGGGTGCCGGACGGCGCCGGTACGACGGCCAGGGTGCCGCCGTGGTGGCGGGCGATGTCCCGGGCGATCGAGAGGCCGAGTCCGCTGCCGCCCTCGTCCCGGCTACGGGCGTCGTCCAGCCTGGTGAAGCGTTCGAAGACCCGCTCGTGGTCGGCCGGCGGGATGCCCGGGCCGTCGTCCTCCACGTCCAGGACGGCCACGCCCCGGCCGGGGTCGGCGGCCAGCCGCACGTGGACGGCGCCGGCCGCGTGCCGGTCGGCGTTGTCGAGCAGGTTGGTGAGCAGCCGCCCGAGCCAGAGCGGGACGCCGTCGACGGCCACCCCCGGGGCGAGGTCGGTGGTGCGCCGGTGCGCCCCGGCCGGGCGGCCCAGCACGGTCGCGGCGACCAGCCCGGTGAGGTCGGTCCGCTGCCGGGGCCGCTCCTCGGCCCCGCCGCCCGCGTCGAGCCGGGCGAGCAGCAGCAGGTCGGTGGCGAGGCCCTGCAGCCGGTCGGTGTCCTGGAGCGCGCCGTGCACCAGCTCGGCCCGCACCGCCGGGTCGGGGTGGGTGTCGGCGACCTCCAGCTGCGTGCGCAGCACCGCCAGCGGGCTCCGCAGTTCGTGCGAGGCGTCGGCGATGAACCGGCGCTGGCGCCGTCCGGTGTCCTCCAGCCGGTCGAGCATGGCGTTCATGGTGGCGGCGAGCCGGGCGATCTCGTCGGCGGTGCCGGGTTCGGGCACCCGGCGGTGCAGGTCCTGCCCGGTGATCGCGTCGACCTCGGCCCGGATCGCCTCCACCGGCCGCAGCGCGTGCCCGGTCACCCGCCAGGTCACGACGACCCCGGTGAGCAGCAGCAGCGGGCAGCCGACGGCGAGCGCGGCCCGGGTGGTGTCGAGGGCCTCGTCGGCCGCCCGCAGCGAGGTGCCCGCGTAGACGGTGACCGGCCCGTCCGGGGTGTCGGTGGTGACGGCGGTGAGCCGCTGGCGGTGGTGGTCGTGCAGCGGATCGACGTCGTGGGTGGTGTGCGAGCCGGCCCGGCGGGCGGCGGTGAGGGCCGGCCGGCCGCTCAGGTCCGGGCTGGCGGCGAGCACGGTGCCGTGCGCGTCGACGGCCTGCAGGAAGTCGGTGCCGTGTCCGGCGTGCAGCACGGGCGTGAGCCGCCCCTGGGCGGCGAGTTGGGCGACGGTCTCGGCCTGCTGGCGGGTAGCCGAGGCGGCGGAGGCGACCAGGTCCGCGCGCACGGTGGCGAGCAGTCCGGCGCCGGCCAGGGCGAGGGCCGCGGCGAGCACCGTCCCGGCGGCGGCGGTGGCCCGGGCTCGCACCGACCGGGGGACGAACCGGTGCAGCCGGCGCGGGAGCCGCGGGAGCCGCGGGGCACGGAGGGCGCTCCGGAGCCGGGGGACGCGCGGGTGCACCTCAGCCGCCGTCCGGGGCGAGCCGGTAGCCGGCGCCGCGCATGGTCTGCAGCGCGGTCCGGCCGAACGGGGCGTCGATCTTGCGGCGCAGCGCGTGGACGTGGACCTCGACGACGCTCGGGTCGGCGTCGTGGTCGGCGTCCCAGACCTGGTCGAGGATCTCCCGCTTGGAGACCACCGTCCCGGCGCGCGCCGCCAGGCACTCCAGGATCGCGAACTCCCGGGCGGTCAGGTGGACGGGCGTGCCGGCCCGGGTGCAGGTGAGGGCGTTGGCGTCCAGGACGAGGTCGCCGAGGGTGTGCAGGCGCGGGCGCCGCAGGTCGACCCGGCGATGCAGGGCGCGCAGGCGGGCGAGCAGCACGACGAAGGAGAACGGCTTGGAGAGGTAGTCGTCGGCGCCGGTGTCCAGCGCCTCCGCCTCGTCCCACTCGCCGTCCTTGGCGGTGAGCATCAGGATCCCGGCCCGGCAGCCGTCGGCGCGCAGCCTGGCGCAGACCCGGTAGCCGTCCAGGCCGGGCAGCATGATGTCGAGGACGATCACGTCGTAGGGGTGGCGGCCGGCGAGGACGAGGCCGTCGGGCCCGTTGGCGGCGGTGTCGACGGTGTGGCCGTCCGCCTCCAGGCCCCGGCGCAGCGCCGTGGCCATCCGGTGTTCGTCCTCGACGACGAGTATGTGCATCCGCTCAGGGTGCCAGGTGGCCCCGCGCGCCCCGCCGCCGGGCGGGTCCCACCGGGGGGGGGCGGGTCCCAACGGGGGGGCGGGTCCCAACGGGGGGCGGGGCGGTCTTAAGCGGGGGTTCAGGAAGGGTCCGCCATGATCGCCGGGCGCGACCCGGGGGTTCCGGGCGCGATGAACAGCCCAGGCAAGGAGAACGCCCGATGAGCGACGCCACGTCCTCCACCACCCCGCTGCCCGAGGGCCCGGAGTGGCAGCCCGAACCGGCGCCGAAGCGCTCCCGGGCGGCCCGGCTGCGCGGCTGGGCGAGCGGTCAGGAGAAGCGGATAGCCGCCGGGGTCGCCGCGGTCGCGCTGGTCGGCGCGGGCGCGGTGGTGGTCTCCGTCGCGCACGAGGGGATGGCGCGCGGGCACCACGGCGCGCTCGACCGGGCCGGGGACGGTCCGGTCGGGAAGGGCCCCTGGTCGCACGGCGGCCGGGGCGAGAACGGCCGGGGCGACGAGGGCGGCTCGCACGACCACGGCGACCTGGGCGGCCGCGGCGGCGACGAGCACCGGGCCGGTGCCGGCCGGCACCACGGCGGCGGGCAGGGCGAGGGGCGCGGCGACGGGCCGGGCGCCGACGCCGGCCGCCCGGCCCCGGCACCGCTGCCGTCGCTGGGCGCCTCCGCCGCGCTGGACAAGGCGCAGGCCGCCGTGCCCGGCGGGCGGGCCGAGTCGCTGAACCGGGTCACCGCGCAGGGCGGCTCGGCGGCCTGGGCCGTCGTGGTCATGGGCCCGGACGGCGTGCGCCACCGGGTGACGGTGGACGGCACCAGCGGCGAGCTGACCGGGAACACCGTCGTCGACGGCTCCGGGCGCTGAGGCGACCCGGCACGCCGGACGCCCCGGCCGGGGAGGGAACGGTCGGGGTGCCCGGGGAGAGTGAGCCGGGACCGGCTCCGGGACGGGACCGGCTGCGGGACGGCCCGGCTCCGGGACGGACGGGACCGGTGAGCCCCCGGCCGGCGCGCGGTGGCGGCGGACGCTCGGCGGACGAACGGCGCGCGGTGGCTGGACGGCACCCGGACCAGCCGTCTACATTTCTGTAGACGTCGGAGGCGTACGGCATCACCCCCCGGACAGCCGTGCGCCTCCGACCTCCTCGCGCACCCCGCGCACCGTGCGCCGCGCCTACCGCCGACACCACGCCGCACCGCACCGCACCGCCGCGAGCAGCGCGAACGGCGCCCCGGCCCCGCACCGTCAGCCGCGCTCGTCGACCACCCGCTTGATCTTCCCCACCGACCGCTCCAGCGTGTACGGGTCCACCACCTCGACCTCGACGGTGACGCCCACCCCGTCCTTCACCGCCCGGGCGATCTCCTCCCGCGCGGCCGCCCGTCGTTCGGCCGGCGCGTCCGGGCGCGCCTCGACCCGGACGGTCATCGCGTCCAGCCGCCCCTGCCGGGAGAGCCGCAGCTGGAAGTGCGGCGCGACGCCCGGGGTGCGCAGCAGGATCTCCTCGACCTGGGTCGGGAAGAGGTTCACGCCGCGCAGGATGATCATGTCGTCGCTACGCCCGGTCACCTTCTCCATCCGCCGGAAGGCCGGCCGCGCGGTGCCGGGCAGCAGCCGGCTGAGGTCGCGGGTACGGTAGCGGACGACGGGCAGCGCCTCCTTGGTGAGCGACGTGAAGACCAGCTCGCCGCCCTCGCCCCCGGGCAGCACCCGGTCGGTGAACGGGTCGACGACCTCCGGGTAGAAGTGGTCCTCCCAGATGTGCAGCCCGTCCTTGGTCTCCACGCACTCCTGCGCGATGCCCGGACCGACCACCTCGGAGAGGCCGTAGATGTCGACGGCGTGCAGGTCGAGCCGGTCCTCGATCTCCCGGCGCATCTCCTCGGTCCACGGTTCGGCCCCGAAGATGCCGATGCGCAGCGAGGTGTCGCGCGGGTCGACGCCCTGCCGCTCGAACTCGTCGAGGAGCGTCAGCAGGTAGGAGGGGGTGACCATGATGATCTCGGGGCGGAAGTCCTGGATGATCTGCACCTGCCGGGCCGTCATGCCGCCGGAGGCCGGGATGACGGTGCAGCCGGCCCGCTCGGCGCCGTAGTGCGCGCCCAGGCCGCCGGTGAACAGCCCGTAGCCGTAGGCGATGTGGACCTTGTGACCGGGCCTGCCGCCGGCGGCGCGGATCGAGCGGGCGACGACGTCGGCCCACATCGACAGGTCGGCCTCGGTGTAGCCCACGACGGTCGGGCGCCCGGTGGTGCCGCTGGAGGCGTGGATCCGGCGGACCCGCTCCATCGGGACGGCGAACATCCCGAACGGGTAGCCCTCGCGCAGGTCGGCCTTGGTGGTGAAGGGGAAGCGGGCGAGGTCGGCCAGGGTGCGGCAGTCCTCGGGGCGGACGCCGGCCGCGTCGAACTTCCGGCGGTACAGTTCGACCTCCCCGTACGCGTGGCGCAGGGTGGCCCGGAGCCGCTCGAGCTGGAGGGCGCGCAGTTCGTCGAGGCCCAGCCGTTCGCCGTCGTCCAGCAGGGCGGGCGGGATCGGCTCCCCGAGCCGTCGGTGCGGGTCGGGCGGGGTGCCGGTCATCGTCGCTCCTCCACGGGTCGGCCGATCCGGGTGCCTACCGATCGTTCGGTCAGGCTCCCACGGCCAAGTAACCCAGCGCCCGGAGCGCCTGTCAAGGAGTCGATCACCCTTCCGGAATGCGGAGTTCCATCCGCTTCGGGCGGAGATCGTCCGACCGCTTTGGCTGGCCGATATGAAAATCATTACGGAATCTTGACCCGTGCACGGCAGCGCCCGACCCGGCCGCATGGTTCAGTAGTGCGGCTTCCCCCCACACCCCGGAGTGATCACCGTGCCCCCGACCCCTGCCCTGGTCAGCGCGCTGCGCGAACTCGGCGACCGGCCCGCCGTCGTCGCCGGCGGGCGCGCGATCAGCGGCATCGGCCTGCTGCTCGGAGTCTCCCCGCCCGGCGGCCTGCCCCGGGCCCTCGCCGAGCGGGTCGCCGCCCACGCCGCGCTGGCCCCCTCCGCCGCCCGCACCGCCGAACAACGGCTGCGGCACTGGGCCGGCGTCCTCGGGGCCCCGCCCATCCGGCACACCGTCCTCCACCCCGCCACCGACCTCGCCGTCGAACTCGCCCTGGCCACCCTCCTCGCCGGCGGCACCGTCCACTGCGGCGACCTCGACCAGGAGCCCCACCAGCAGCTCACCGCTCTCGCCGACAGCGCCACCACCCACCTCAGCCTGCCCTCCACCCTGCTCTGGCGCCTCAGCCGCGACCCCGGCCTCCCCGGCCACGACCTCGGCGCGCTGCGGCTCGTCCTGCACGTCGGCCCCGAACCCCGGCAGGACGACGTGTACGCCGCCGTCGACGCGCTCGGCGCCGTCCTCGCCCACGTCCGCGCCCCGCACAGCCCCGCCGAGGCCGCCGACCGGCGCCTGCGCGGCGCCGTCGCCACCGCCTCGGCCGCCGCGTGGAAGCACACCATCGGCATCACCCCCGAGCAGGTCCGGGCCTTCGGCGCCCAGCTCGACCACGCCGTGCTCACGGCCCTGCTGCTGACCCTCCAGCAGAGCGACGTCCTCACGGACCCCGCGCGGGGACACACCGAGGACGAGATCCTCGCCGCCACCGGCACCACCCCCGCCGAACGCCCCCGGGTCACCCGCTGGCTCGACGCCCTCCACCGGCACGGCCTGATAGCCCGCCACGGCGACGCCCTGCACGGCCGCTCCGCCCCCACCCCGGCCGAGGCCCGGGAGTCCTGGCGGCCCGCCGTCGAGACCTGGACCGACGGCCTCGGCCCGGTCACCGCCCTGGACCGGGTCCGGCGCGGCGCCCTGCGGCTCCCCCGCCTGATCACCGGGCAGGACGAACCCCGGGCCGCCGCCACCCCGGTCCGCTGGGCCGCCTCCCGCGGCTACCTCGGCGCCGCCCTCGGCGCACTCGTCCGCGGCCTCGCCGAGGCCCACGACGGGCCGGCCCCGCTGCGCGTGCTCGAACTCGGCCCGGACGGAGCCGACTCCGCCGTCGCCCGGGCCCTCGCCGCCCGCCCCCGGCGCACCGCCGACCACCACCAGCAGCCCGACGGCGACCGCTACGACGTCCTCGTGGCCACCGTCGGCGACACCGGCGACCCGGCCGGGGCCGGTGGCCTCGCGGGCCCCGCCTGCCCCGGCCTCGCCGAACTGACCGACCTGCTGGTACCCGGCGGCCTGCTGCTGCTCCTCGCCCCGACCGACGAACAACTGGACCTGCTGATCACCGGCCGGGCCGGGGGCGACCCCGCCCGCCCCGCGGAGCACTGGCGGGCCGCGCTCACCGCCGCGGGCTGCCCGACCGTCCTGGTGCTGCCCGAGGACGGCCACCCGATGGGCCTGCTCGGGCAGCGGCTGTTCGCCGCCGTGACCCCCTGACCCGGCAGCACCATAGCCGACCGATCCCGGTGCCGGGCCGCCGCCCCGCCCGTACCCGCCTCCGGGCCGCTCCGGGGGCCCCGGTACGGGCCGTCCGTGGTCGAGCGGTGAAGCCCGGGTCACGCACCGCCACCCGATGCGTACCATTTCGATACCGAAGCCTGGATGAGCTGCGGGGATTCTCGCCCGCCGGGCCCGCCCCCGGGTAGGCTCCCGCATGTCCTCCGGCCCTGGCGCGGGCGGCCCCCTGCCGGCGCGCCGTGACCGGACGGCACACCCCCGCGGGCCATTCGGTGGGCACCGCGCACTCGACACCGCGCGCCAGGGCAGTCGCGCGAACGGCGAAGGGCATCGCATTGGCGGATCGGCTCACCGGAGGAGACTCCTCACTGCTGCGGCGGATCAACGCGGCGGTCACGCTTCGGGCGCTGCGGACCGGCCACTCCGTGACCCTCACCCAGCTCGTCGGCGAGACCGGACTCTCCCGCCCCACCGTCGAGGGCGTCATCGAGGGCCTGGTGGAGACCGGCCTGGTGGCCGAGGTCGAGCAGCCCAAGGACGACGGGCAGAGCGGCGCCGGCCGCCGCGGCCGCCCGGCCCGCTGGTTCCGGTTCCGCGCCGAGGCCGGGCACATCCTCGGCATCGAGATCGGGGTGCACGACATCCGGGTCGTCCTCGCCGACCTCACCGGCGAGGTGGTGGGAAGTCACTTCAAGCCGGTGGACGAGACCCTGGAGGCCGAGGACCGGCTCGCCGCCGTCCGCACCGCCGTCGCCGAGGTGCTGCGCAAGGCCGGCATCTCCCGCGACAACCTGTGGGCCGTCGGCGTCGGCACCCCCGGCATCGTCGACCGCGAGGGCACCGTCCAGCTCGGCACCGCCATGCCCGGCTGGACCGGACTCGACCTCGGCGCCCGGCTGCGCCGCTCCTTCCGCTGCCCCGTCCTGATCGAGAACGACGCCAACCTCGCCGCCATCGCCGAACACTGGCAGGGCGCCGCCGTCGGCGCCGGCGACGTCGTCTTCGTCATGGCCGGCCTCAGCCCCGGCGCCGGCTCCCTGATCGACGGTCGGCTGCACCGCGGCTTCGGCGGCGCGGCCGGCGAGATCGGCGCCCTCCACCTGCTCGGCCAGGAGGTCACCCCGGAGCGCCTGCTCTCCACCACCGGGAAGCCGCTCAACCCGCTCGACGAGGCCGCCGTGGCCCGCGTCCTGCGGCTCGCCCGGGAGGGCGACGAGGTGGCCAAGGTCGCCATGGACCGCTTCCTCACCCGGCTGGTGCAGGGCGTCGCCGCGCTCGTCCTGGCCATCGACCCCCGGCTGGTGGTGATCGGCGGCTGGGCCGCCGGCCTGGACGGCGTCCTGGAACCGCTGCGCGAACGCCTGGCCCAGTTCACCCTGCGCGCCCCCGAGGTCGCGCTCGCCGCGCTCGGCTCCGAGGTCGTGGCCATGGGCGCGCTGCGCGTCGCCCTCGACCAGGTCGAGGACCAGCTCTTCGCCGTCGACCCGCCGACCACCGGCAACGGGCGCGCCTGACGCGTGCCGGGCCGGGCTTCGGGCACGGGAGGCGGGCCCGGGCTTCGGGCACCGGTTTCCGACACGGGCGAGGCCCGGACACCGCGCGGGTGTCCGGGCCTCGCCCTGAGGGTTTCGGAGGGTGGATCAGGAGGCGGTGCGCACCTCGGAGCCGGCGGCGACCGGGGTGACCTCCACCAGACCGGTCTCACCGAAGGTCAGCTTGCAGGTGTCGGCCCGGTAGGTGGAGACGGCCAGTGCCACCAGACGGCCGGCCGCGGCGTACTGGGTGGTCATCACCAGTACCGGCGAGCCCGGCGGGCGCTCCAGCAGGACGGCCTCGCTGGCCTCGGCGACGCCCAGCTCGACCGAGCGGGACTCGCCGTCCACCTCCAGGCGCTCCAGCTGGCGCAGCACCGAGCGGGCGCGGTCGCTCTCGGCCCGGAAGCCGGGCAGGTGCGGCAGCGCGGCGGCCGGGACGTGCAGCGACTCGCTGGCCACCGCCCGGCCCTCCACCAGGCGGACCCGGCGGACGGTGTGCACGGTGGCGCCCTCGGGGATGCCCAGGTTCTTGGCCAGCTGCGCGGAGGCGGGGGCGGTGGTGCAGTCGACCGTCCGCCAGGCGTGGCTGCGGGCGGCGCCGGGCCAGCCCTCCTCCTGCCGGTTGACCGGGACGCCGACGCGCGGGGCGGCGACCAGGGTGCCGATGCCCCGGCGGCGGACCAGACGGCCCTCCAGCTCCAGCTGGTCGAGGGCCTGCCGCAGGGTCGCGCGGGCGACGCCGAAGCGGGCGGACAGCTCGCGCTCGTTGGGCAGGACCTGGCCGGTGGAGAACTCCGAGTCGATGGCCCGCAGCAGCACCGTGCGCAGGTGCCAGTACTTCGGTTCCGGCACCGCCGAAAGCTGTCCTGTCGTCCCCACCGTGTCCTCCACCTGGTTCTGTCCGCCCTGCACCGAGGAGGGCGGATGCCGGGCCCGCTGTCCGCTGTTGCGGCAGGTGGGAGAGCGGGCTTTTATCCGTCCTTCTTTATTAAAGGTCTTTGCAGTAAGCGACCCTAGGGGCTTCGTCCGGAGATGGTCAAGACCAATGGCAGGCCTTGGTGCGACTGTCGCACATATTCATGCCGCGTTCACGTCATACCGCGACCGCGCGCGTCACGCTTCGGCCGCGGCCCGGACGCTCGGTAGGCTGCCCGGGTGATCGTGGTGACGAGTGTGAACGTGAACGGAATCCGGGCGGCGGCCAAGAAGGGCTTCATCGAGTGGCTGGCCGCCACCGAGGCGGACGTCATCTGCCTGCAGGAGGTGCGCTCCGAGCCCGGGCAACTGCCCGTCGAACTGCGCGACCTGGACGGCTGGCACGCGGTCTGGGCCCCCTCCGCCGCCAAGGGCCGGGCCGGCGTCGCCGTCCTGTCCCGACAGGAGCCCCTGCGGAGCGTCATCGGATTCGCGTCCGAGGAATTCGACAATTCGGGCAGGTACGTGGAAATCGACCTCCCGGGCCTGACCGTCGCCAGCCTCTACCTCCCCTCCGGAGAAGTCGGCACCGAGCGCCAGGACGAGAAGGAACGCTTCATGGCGGAATTCCTCGACCACCTCACCGCCCTCCGCACCCGCGCCGCCGCCGAGGGCCGCGAGGTCGTCGTCTGCGGCGACTGGAACATCGCCCACCGCCCCGAGGACCTCAAGAACTGGAAGGCCAACCAGAAGGCCGCCGGCTTCCTCCCCGAGGAGCGCGCCTGGCTCTCCCGCGTCTACGACGAGGCCGGCTACGTCGACGTCGTCCGCGCCCTCCACCCCGACCGCACCGGCCCCTACACCTGGTGGTCCTACCGCGGCCGCGCCTTCGACAACGACTCCGGCTGGCGCATCGACCTCCAGGTCGCCACCCCCGCCCTCGCCGAGCGGGCGACCGACGCCCGCGTCGAACGCGCCGACACCCACCCCGAACGCTGGAGCGACCACGCGCCGGTCACCGTGGCGTACGACATCGGCGGCTGAGGTCCCGGTCGGGTCCGCGGTTCGCGCGTCGATGCCGAGGCCGCGCCCCCTGGATAGACTGACCAGGCGTTCCAGGAACGGACCGGGCGCGGGCGGCGGAGCACCTACGGCGCCACGTCGTCGCGCGTGTACGCCACTCTCCGTGACCGCAGCGGGCAGGGGCGAGCCGGTCGTGGAGGATCCGGCGGCGGGCCATCGATCGGACGGGAGCCCTGCCATGGCAAACGCGTCCAGGTCTCCGGGCGGCTACGACCCCCGGATCACCCGCCCCGTGTCCGCCCGCGCCCCGTCGCCGTCGGCGGCCCGCCAGGGCGCCGCCGAGCCGACCGCGGCCAACGACCGGCTGGCGCTCAACGGCATGGGCAGCTTCGACTGGGACCTCGACAAGGACACCTACCACCTCGACGACGTGGGCCTGGACGTGTTCGACCTCCGGGCCGACGAGTTCGACGGACACCCCTCGTCACTCTCCGCCAGGGTGCTGCCGGCGGACAGCGAGCGGCTCGACGAGGCCGTCTCGCTCGCGCTGCGCGAGGGGCACCTGACCTTCGCGTGCTACTTCCGCCTGGTCTGCCGCGACGGATCCCTGCGCTGGGCGCACACCCAGGGGCGCGTCCTGCGGGACCCGCAGGCCCGGCCGTACCGCATCGTCGGCATCGTCCGCAACGCCGAGGAGGAGCTGGCCCACGCCGAGGGGATGCGCACGCTCGCCGCCGACCGGCGCCGCCAGACCGACTCCGTGCGCGCCACCACCGAGGCCCTCGCCCGCGCCATCACCGTCCGCGACGTGACCGGCGTGCTGACCGACAGCGAAGGGCTGCGACGCTTCGGCGCGGACGGACTGGCCCTCGGGCTGGTCGACGGGGACGTGATGCGCCTCGTCGCCGCGACCGAGCAGCCGTCGGCGGAGCTCAGGGCCCGGGACGACCTGTCGCTGACCCACCTGGGCGACGGCCTGCCGCTGTCCGAGGCCGTGCTCACCCGGCGCCCGCGGTTCGTCAGCACCAGGGAGGAGCTCACCACCCGCTACCCCCGGCTGCTGCCCTACGCCGAGGAGATGGGGATCGAGGCGGCGGCCTTCCTGCCGCTGGCCGCCCAGGCCCGCTCCATCGGCGCGCTGGGCCTGTTCTACCGGGACGGGCGCCCCTTCAGCACCGAGGACCGCAATATCTGCATCGCGCTCAGCAGTGCCGTCGCACAGTCCCTGCAGCGCGCCATGCTCTTCGACCAGGAGCGCGAGTTCGCGACCACGCTCCAGAACACCATGCTGCCGCGCCGCATCCCCGAGATCACCGGCGGCGAGGTGGCCGTCCGCTACCGTGCCGGCCACAGCGGACGCGAGGTGGGCGGGGACTGGTACGACGTCATCCCCCTGCCCGGCCGGCGGGTCGGTCTCGTGGTCGGCGACGTGGAGGGGCACGACAGCCACGCGGCCGCCATCATGGGCCAGTTGAGGATCGCCCTGCGGGCCTACGCCACCGAGGGACACACGCCCGCCACGGTGATGGCCCGCGTGTCCAGGTTCCTCGCCGACCTCGACACCGAGCGGTCCGCGACCTGCATCTACGTCGACGCCGACCTGGAGACCGGAACACTGCGCCTGGTGCGGGCCGGCCACCTCGAACCGCTCGTGCGGCGCGGCACCGGCCTGACCGCCTGGGCCGGCGTCCGCGGCGGTCTGCCGCTCGGCGTGGCCACGGTGTTCGGCCAGGACTCCTACCCCGAGACCCGCCTCGACCTCAACCCCGCGGACACCCTGCTGCTGTGCACCGACGGAATGGTCGAACACCCCGGCCGGGACATCACCGACGGCCTCGACGCGCTCGCCGCCGCCCTGCGCGCCGGCCCGCTCGACACCGAGGCGCTCGCCGACCACCTCTGCGGCAGCCACCCCAGCCGCCTCGACAACAGCGACGACCTGGCGCTCCTGCTGCTGCACCGCGCAGCCGTACCCGGCGCCCACACCACCCGGCAGATGACCCAGCACGTCCACCAGGCCGACCCGGAGGGGCTGGCGGAGACCCGGGCCATGCTCCGCCAGGCCCTGGCCGCGTGGGGTGCGACCGACCTGCTGTCGGACGTCGAACTCACGGCGGACGAACTGATCACCAACGCCCTGGTCCACACCGACGGGGGCGCACTGCTCACCATCGAACTGCGGGCCGGAACCGCCCCCTGCATCCGCCTGGAGATCCGGGACCGCTCCAGCGTCCTGCCGCGCCGCCGGGCCCCCGGCGAGACGGCCACCTCCGGCCGCGGGCTGCTGCTGGTGGACGCCCTCGCCGGGAGCTGGGGCGTGGAGCCGCTCGGCAGCGGCAAGAACGTCTGGTGCGAGTTCCCGCTGGCGGCCTGACCGCCGCGCCTGACCGCCGCGCCCGGCCGACCGCGGCACGGCCCGCGGCCGCGGGGCCAGCGGCGGTGGGGTCAGCGGCCGCGGGGTCAGCCACGGTGGGGTTGCGGGGCGCCGAGGCAGGGGGACGGGTGCGGGGTGGTGGGGGCCGTCGCGTCCCAGGCCTGGAGGGCGGCGAGGGCGGCGGCGCGTTCGGCCGGTGCCGGCCGGTCGCCCTCCGCGGTGAGCAGGTAGTCGGCGACCGGGGTGAGCAGCAGGGTGGCGGCGCCGGCCGGCAGCAGGAGGGCCTCGTCCCAGCGGTGCCGGATGACGGTGCGGCGCAGCAGGGTGCCGTGCCGCGGCCGGAGCGGGCGGGCCTCGGTGCGGCGGCGCCGGAGCTCGGGGCCGACCTCGGCCTCCAGGACGGTGCGCACTCCGCCCAGCGGGCCCAGCGGCACGTGCTCGGCGGCGAGGTCGAGCAGGGCGACGGCCTCCGGAGCCAGCCGGTAGGCGGCGACCACCGCGGCGGTCTCGACGGGTTCGAAGGGCTGTCCGGCCAGCTGGGCCACGTCGATGACGTCGCCCGGGCCGAAGGGGCGGCGGAGCCCGTCCTCGGCGAGGGCGATCAGGCACTCGACGTGGTCGTCGGCGGCCAGGTAGGGGCGGACCGGGACGGTGGCGAGGTCGCCGGTGAGAGCGGCGGTCGCGACCCGTACCTGGTACCAGGGGTCGAGCAGCGGGTCCTCGGCCGGCCAGCGCAGGGTGACGGCGGTGTGCCGGGGCCGCTCGCCGAGCAGGGTGACCTCGACGGACTCCACCGGGTGGTCGGTGACCAGCCGGTTGACGGCCTGCCAGAGCGTGGCCTCGGTCGGGCTGACGAGGGCGAGTTCGCCCAGCGGCCGCGGCAGGTCGGACGGGTAGTGGGCGGCCAGCGGCAGGTCCCGGATCGGCCGGACCCCGGTGGCGTCGGCGAGGTCGTCGGCGATCCCGGCGTAACAGCGGGCCCGTTCGCGGGCGCGCTGCAGCTCGGCGCGGGCGTGCTCGCCCATCCGGACGCCCTCCCGGTCCAGCGCGGCGAGCACCAGGTAGGGGAGGTTCCGGCCTGCGCGGGCCCGGTGGAGCAGTTCGACCGGGCCGGCGCCCGGGTCGAGCTCGAGCAGCCGGTAGAGCAGGTCGGTGTTCATGGGTGTCCGCCTCCGAGGGCCGTGGGTGGTCGCCGGGCGGTGGCGGGGCGACCGGGGGTGTGGCGGGTCCGGCGGTGCGTGCCGGGCCGACCGTGGACGCCACACCGGTGATTGTGGTGGGCGCCGATCAACACCGGATCACCACGGGCTCTACGATCCCTCGACATTTCGACGGGTGCCGTGGGTTGATAGGGGCTCATCAATCGGGGGCGGGCACGTGCTGGGGCGGGGGCGAGCACATGAAGCGGGCAGGTGCAGGAATGGGTGATTTCCGGTTCTCCGTGCTGGGGCTGATGCGGGCGCAGCGCGGTACCACCGTGTTGAAGGTCGGCAGCCCGCAGCAGCAGGCGATGCTGGCGGTGCTGCTGCTGCGGCCGGGGCACGGTGCGAGCGCCACGGACCTGATCGACGCCCTGTGGGGCGAGGAGCCGCCGAGCACCGCGATGACGACGGTCCGGACGTACGCCTGGCGGTGGCGCAAGGTGCTGCACGGCGAGGGGCCGGACGCGCCAAACGTGCTGACCTCGGTCGGGGACGGCTACCGGCTGGTGCTGCCGAAGCACGCCGTGGACGCGGCGCAGGCGGAGGAGCTGGCGGCGCAGGCCGAGCGGACGGCGGCGGCCGGGGGGCCGCAGCAGGCGCGTGATCTGTTGAACCAGGCGCTGGAGTTGTGGCAGGGCGAGCCGCTGGTCGGCATCCCGGGGCCGTTCGCGCAGCGGCAGCGGCAGCGGTTGCAGGAGCTGCGGCTGACGCTGCTGGAGGAGCGGATCGCCCTGGACCTCGCGCTGGGGCGGTTCTCCCGGTGCATCCCGGAGTTGACCTCGCTGACCACCGAGCACCCGTTGCACGAGCGGGCGTACGGGCTGCTGATGCGCGCGCTGTACCAGGCCGGAAGACAGGCGGACGCGCTGGCGGTGTACCGGAGCGCGCGTCAGTTGTTCCTGGCGGAGCTGGGGGTGGAGCCCGGGTCGGAGCTGGAACTGCTGCACCAGCGGATCCTGGAGGGCGACCCGTCGCTCGCCGCGCCGGCGCCGTCGGCGGTGGTCGTGTCCGGCCCGGACGGCGCGAACGGCTTGAACGGCGCGAACGGGCTGAACGGCGCGATCGGGCTGAACGGCGTGCACGGCCTGAGCGGCCCGAGCGCCCCGAACGGGTCGGCCGAGCCGCGGGTCGAGCCGCCGTACCCGCCCGCCGCGCCCGCCGTGACGGACAGGGAGTCGGCCGCCACACCCGCCGGGGCCCCGGCGACCGCCCCCCGCCCGGCCCAACTGCCTCCCGACGCGGCGGACTTCACCGGCCGCACGGTACTGGTCGAGCGGCTGGGCGAGGCGCTCGGCGCCCCGGACCGGCGGGCGCTGGTGATCGCGACCGTGGTCGGGATGGGCGGGGTCGGCAAGACCGCGCTGGCCCTGCACGTCGCCCACCGGGTCCGCGACGCCTATCCGGACGGGCAGCTCTACGCCGACCTGCGGGGCGCCGACGCCACCCCGGCCGACCCGGAGGCGGTGCTCTGCGGCTTCCTGGTGGCGCTCGGCGTGCCGGCCGACGCGGTGCCCGAGGGGCTGGACGCCCGCTCGGCGCTGTTCCGTTCGGTCGTCGACGGCCGGCGCCTGCTGCTGGTGCTCGACAACGTCCACGACACCGCTCAGATCAGACCCCTGCTGCCGGGTGCGGTCGGCTGCGCCGTGCTCACCACCAGCCGGACCCGGCTGTCCGGCCTGCCCGCGCCCGTCCAGGCCGATCTCGGGGTCTTCGAACCGGAGGAGGCCCTGGAACTGCTGGGCCGCACCATCGGCGCGGAGCGGCTGGCGGCCGAGCCGGAGGCCGCCCGGGACCTCCTGGTCGTCTGCGGCCACCTCCCGCTCGCGGTCCGGATCGTGGCGGCCCGGCTGGCGGCCCGGCCGAGCTGGACGGTGCAGACGCTGGGCCGCCGGCTGGCGGTCGAGCGCCGGCGGATCGACGAGCTGCGCATCGGCGACCTCGAGGTGGAGGCGGCCTTCGAACTGAGCTACCGCCAGTTGTCGCCCGCCCAGGCCCGGGCGTTCCGGCTGGTCGCCTCGGTGGACGGGCCGGACATCGGGCTGCCCGCCGCGGCCGCCCTGCTGGACCTGGACGAGTACGACGCCGAGGACCTGCTGGAGGCCCTGGTGGACGTGGCGATGATGGAGTCACCGTTCCCCGGCCGTTACCGCTACCACGACCTCCTCCGCGCCTTCGCCCGGCGACGACCCGACGGCCCCGGCACGACGCTGGAGGCCCGTGACCGGCTGCTGGACCACCTGCTGGCCACCGCCTGCTCGGCCTTCCAGTACGCCGTCCCCGGGGACCCGGCCGCCGGCGCGCTCGGTCCGGCGCGCGGGCCGGGCGTGGCGCTCGGCAGCCCGGACGGCGCCCGGGCCTGGGCCGAGGCGGAGGGCTCGGGGGCGATCGCGGTCGCCGCCCAGGTCGCCGCCTGGACGATGGCCGAGGTGCCGGCGGCACCGGACGGCACCGGCGCGCAGGGCGCCCTCCCGGATCCGCTGCGGGCCGCGATCGACCTGCTGATCGCGCTCACGCCCTTCGTGCTGGCCCCGCCCGGTGCCCGGCTGGCCGCCACGGCGGACGCCCTGGCGGCCGCGGCGGACCACCGCGCCGACCCCCGGGCAGCGGGCCGGGCGCACTTCCTGCGCGGCAACGTCGCCCTGGCCACCACCCGGCTGGAGGAGGCCGAGGCGGCGGGCCGCCTCGCCGTGGCCGCCTCGCGCTCGGCGGGAGACACGGTGATCCTGCGCCAGGCGCTGAACGACCTCGGTCTGGTCTGCCAGTTCCTCAGCCGCTACGACGAGGCCGTCGAGCACTACGACGAGGCGTTGCTGCTGGCCCGCGAGCTCGGCCACCGCTCGGGGGCGCTGGTGACGACGGTGAACGCGGCGCTGGCGCGGGTGCGCAGCGGCCGGGCCGCCGAGGCGGTGGAGATCTGCCACGAGGCGCTGGCCGAACTGCGTACCCGGCACGACGATCCGGGCCGGGCGTACACCCTGTACGTGCTGGGGCTGGCGCTGCACGGGCTGGAGCGGCACGAGGAGGCGGTGACCTGGTTCGGCGAGTGCCTGGCGGTGGCCACCGCGGCCGGTCTGCAGGCCCGGGCCGCGCACGCCCGCTACCGGCTGGCGGACAGTCTGCGGTCGCTGGGCCGGACGGAGGAGGCGTTCGAGCACGCCGGGCGGGCGCTGGAGCTGTGCGAGGAGCTGGGGGCGGAGCGGGACCAGGCGCAGGCGCTGGTGGTGCTGGGCCGGACGCTGGCGGACCTCGGGCGCGGGGCCGAGGCGCGGGGCCGGTGGCGGGCGGCGCACGCGATCTTCGTCCGGCTGGGGCTGCCGGACGCCCGGGAGGTGGCGGGGCTGCTGGCCCGGGGTTCCGGGGAGGGCCCGTCGGTCGCGGGCGGGGACGGGGGCCCGTCGGTCCGGGAGGGGGACGCCGTCGCGTCGGTCCGGGAGGAGCGGCGGGGGAAGGGCCGGGAGGCGGCGGTCGTGCCGCTGACGGGCTGCCGGCCGGGGCGTTGACCTGCTGCGGCGGGCGAGGCGACGCGGGGGCGGGTCACCCGCCGGGTGGCGCCGGGCCGGGTCACCGCCGGGCGGGGTGACGCGTAGGGGCCGCTGCCGGGCGGGATGATCCCCAGGGGGTCACCGCCGGGCCGGATGTCCCGGGAAGAATCGATCCTGCAGTCGGAGCCGCCCGCTCAGGAGCCGGTGCTGTTCCAGTCGCCGGTGCTGCCG
Source organism: Kitasatospora sp. NPDC004745 (assembly GCF_042873275.1). Taxonomy (NCBI): domain Bacteria; kingdom Bacillati; phylum Actinomycetota; class Actinomycetes; order Kitasatosporales; family Streptomycetaceae; genus Kitasatospora; species Kitasatospora sp. NPDC004745. The sequence goes on from NZ_JBIALK010000004.1 coordinate 62,347, forward strand.
TGCACGGTGGTGGAGGTCGGGGTCGGGGCGGCGGGGGTGGGAGTCGGGGTCGCGTCACCGACCACCACCGTCGCCGACCCGGTGCCGGCCGCCCCCGCCACCGCGGCCGTGGCGGTGACGCCTGCGCCGAGGGCGATGGCCACCCCGAGGCCGGCGGCGAACAGGCGGCGGCGGGCGGAGGCGGTGGCCGGACGCTTCGTCATCTCTGGTGCTCCCTTGGTCGCTTCCCTGGTGGGGAAGGGCTCCTTCGTGGTGTGGCACCAGTCTTGCGGGGGCCGTTCAACGGCCGATCTACGGCGGAGCACCGATGGTCACCGACCGCCGGATCAGGCGGCCGCGCGGATCTCCAGGGTGCAGCACTTCACGCTGCCACCGCCCTTGAGCAGCTCGCTCAGGTCCATCCCGATCGGCCGGAAGCCGCGCTCCCGCAGCCGCGCCGCCAGGCCCACCGCCGCCTCCGGCAGCACCACGTGCAGGCCGTCGCTCACCGCGTTCAGCCCGAAGACCTCGGCGTCGGCCTCGCTCACCAGCAGGGCGTCCGGGAAGAGCCGGCGCAGGACGGCCCGGCTGCCGGGCGAGAACGCCTCCGGGTAGTACATGATCTCGTCCCCGTCGAGCACCGACAGCGCGGTGTCGAGGTGGTAGAAGCGCGGGTCGACCAGCTCCAGGCCCACCACCGGCCGGCCGAAGAACTCCTGCGCCTCGGCGTGGCCCTCCGCCACGCTGCGGAAGCCCCGGCCGGCCAGCACGTAGCCCGCGGTCAGCAGGAGGTCGCCCTCGCCCTCGTTGACGTGCTCGGGGTCGTGCGTCGCGAAGCCGCGGTCGCGGAACCACTCCAGGTAGGCGGGGCCCTCGGCGGCCCGTTCGGTGTTGCGGAAGCGCGCGCCGAGCACCCTGCCGTCCACGACGGTGGCCCCGTTGGCCGCGTAGACCATGTCGGGCAGGCCGGGCAGCGGGTCGATCAGGTCGACCCGGTGGCCGAGTTCGGCGTAGAGGGCGTAGAGCCGCTCCCACTGGGCGACGGCGAGGTCGGTGTCCACCGGTTTGGCCGGGTCCATCCACGGGTTGATGGCGTAGGTGACGTCGAAGTGGGTCGGCCGGCACATCAGGTAGCGGCGCGGACGGGCGGTGCGGGTCATCGGGGTCCTCCGGATGCGGGGCGGGGAGAGGTGGGGGAGACGGCGGGAGAGGGGACGGGGAACGGCGGGTGCGGCAGGAGCGGATGACGGATGGTCAGGCCGCGGGCGTGGACGGCCGGGTCGGGAAGTCCCGCAGGCCGCGCAGCGGGCTGGCCAGCAGCAGCAGACCGGCCGAGAGCAGCACCCCGGCCATCACCCAGATGGTGGTGCGGGCGCCGAGCACCTCGCCCAGGTAGCCGCCGAGCAGGGCGCCCACCGGGATGGCGCTGTAGTTGAGGGTCGCGGAGCTGGCCCGGATCCGGCCGATCAGCTCGGGCGGGCAGTAGGCCTGGGAGAAGCTGCCGGCCAGGACGTTGCCGGCGACCACGCCGCAGACCGCGACGGCCCAGGCGAGCGCGCTCACCGCCAGCGGCAGCCGCTCGCCCGCCAGCGGCAGCAGCAGGATGAACGGCGCGGCCACCAGCTCGCAGGCCAGCAGGCCGCGCGCGGTGCCCAGCCGGCGGGCGATCCGCCCGGCCAGCATCGCCCCGGCCAGGCCGCCGACGCTCACCAGGGCGAACACCGCGCCCACCGCGCCCGGTTCGATCCCGACGCTGCGCACCAGGAAGACCGTCTGCACCGCCTGGATGCCGTTCAGCCCCAGGTTGCCGACCGCCGCGAAGCAGGCGAAGGTCCGCAGGTACGGGTCGCGCAGCAGGAACCGCACGCCCTCGCCGATCTCGCGCGGGATGCCGCGCCGCTCGGACGCCGGCGGGGGGTGCTCCTGCGTCCTGATCCGCCGCAGGCAGATCGCCGACACCAGGTAGGTCAGCGAGTCGACGAGCATCCCGCTGGCGGCACCGAAGGCCTGCGAGAGCAGACCGGCCGCGCCCGGCCCGGCGATCTCCGCCGCCGAGGCCCCGGAGCGCAGCTTGACGTTGGCCTCCAGCAGGTCGGCCTTCACCACCAGGGTGGGCAGCACCGCGCCGTACGCGGTGGAGAAGAACACCTTCACCGCTCCGGTCAGCAGGGCCACCACCACCAGCTGGGCGAGCGAGAGCGCCCCCAGCCAGGCGGCCACCGGGACGCTGCCGAAGAACAGGAGCAGCAGGAGGTCGCAGACCAGCATCACCCGCAGCCGCGGCCAGCGGTCCACCCAGGCGCCGGCCGGCAGGCCGAGGAAGAGCCAGGGCAGCCAGGCGGCGGCGTTGATCACGCCCACCGCGAGCGGGCCTGCGCCCAGGGTGACCACGGCCACCAGGGACAGCGCCACGCTCCCGACGGCGGTGCCGAGGTTGCTGGTGGTCTCACCGATCCAGAGCCGGCGGAAGTCCCCGTGGGCCCAGAGCCCCCACCGGCTGCGCGGCGGGCGCGGCGGCGCCGGTGACTCGATCGGGACGGTGGTGGTCATCGCGGATCACGCTCCAAGCTTCTCGGCGAGCACGGCGGCGATCCGTGCGAGGGGTTCCGGCCCGGCCAGCTCGCCGTGCGCGCAGTCGAGGCGGTGGGGCTCGACCGCCCCGTCCAGGTACGGGTGCCAGGCCTGCTCGTACGGCCAGTCGGCGGGCTTGCCGGTGGTGGCCCCGAAGAAGACGGCGGGGCCCCGGTAACGGTCGGGCACGTGCTCGGCCATCAGCTTGCGGTGCCGGTCGAAGACCTCCGGCAGGACGGCGACCGCCTCGCCGAGCACGGCCCGCAGGTCGGCGAGCCCCCGGCCGTCCGCCGGGTCGTAGCCGAGCGAGTGGAGCAGTTCGGCCAGGGTGTCGACGGCCTCGACGGGCGGGGCGTCGTCGGTGCGGGCCGCCGGCGCGCCGTCCAGCAGGGCGAGCAGGCCGACCTCGGCGCCCTCGGCCTGCAGGCGGACGGCCATCTCCTGCGCGACGACCGCGCCGAAGGACCAGCCCAGCAGGTGGTACGGGCCGTCGGGGCGGACCGCGCGGATCTGCCGCACGTAGTCCTCGGCGATCTCGGCGACGCTCGCCGGTGCGCCGCCGCGCAGGCCGCGGGCCTGGAGGCCGTAGACCGGCTGGTCGGGGCCGAGGTGGCGGAGCAGGCCGGAGTAGACCCAGCTGATGCCGGCCGCCGGGTGGACGCAGAACAGCGGGGGGCGGTCGCCGCCGGTGCGCAGCGGCAGCAGGACGTCCAGGGCGTCGGCGGCCGGGCCGTGGTCGAGCCGCCGGGCGAGCCCGGCCACGGTGGGCGCCTCGAACAGCGCCCGCATGCCGGGGTCCGTGCCGAGGGCGGTGCGGACGCGGGCGAGCAGCTTCATGGCGAGCAGGGAGTGGCCGCCGAGGTCGAAGAAGTCGTCGTCGATGCCGACGGTCTCCAGGCCGAGGGTCTCGGCGAACAGCTCGCAGAGGAGCTCCTCCTGCGGTGTCCGGGGGGCGCGGCCGCCGGTGAGCAGTCCGAAGTCCGGTGCGGGCAGTGCCGCCCGGTCGAGCTTGCCGCTGCCGGTGAGCGGCAGCGCGGCCAGCGGGACGACGGCGGCGGGCACCATGTAGCCGGGCAGGTGTCCGGCGGCGAAGACGCGCAGTTCGGCGGTGTCGACCGGGCCGTCGGTGACGACGTAGGCGACCAGCCGCAGGCCGTCCGGGTCGGGCAGGACGGCGGCGGCGCCCACGCCCGGGTGGAGGGTCAGCACGTGCTCGATCTCGCCGAGTTCGATGCGGAAGCCGCGGATCTTCACCTGGTGGTCGGTGCGGCCGAGGTACTCCACGCCGCCGTCGCGGGTGCGGCGGGCGAGGTCGCCGGTGCGGTACATCCTCCCTCCTTGCCCGCCACCGGGCACCAGGGGCCCGGCACCCGGCTCGAAGGGGCAGGCGACGAAGCGTTCCGCCGTCAGGCCCGGCCGGCCCAGGTAGCCGCGGGCCAGACCCGGACCGGCCAGGTACAGCTCCCCCGGCACGCCCGGGGGGACGGGGTTGAGGTGCTCGTCCAGGACGTACGCCCGCACACCGGCGATCGGGCCGCCGAGCCCGGGGCGCTCCACCGCGTCCAGCGGCTGGGCGAGGGCGTAGACGGTGGCCTCGGTCGGGCCGTACAGGTTGTGGGCGGCGGTGCCCGGTGCCGCGCGCAGGCTCGTCCACAGCTGCTGTCCGACGGCCTCGCCGCCGAGCACCAGCACCGGCGGTGCGGCGGCGTCGAGCAGGCCCTCGGCGAGGAGCTGCTCGGCGTAGGACGGGGTGACGTCCATGGCGCCGATACCGGCCGCGCGGACGTGCCGGACCAGGGCGGCCGGGTCGCGGCGGAGCTCGTCGCCGATCAGGTGCAGCTCGTGCCCGGCGAACAGCCAGAGCAGGCTCTGCAGGGATCCGTCGAAGCCGAGCGAGGCGGTGAGCGCGACGCGCAGCCGGCCGTGGGCGGCCTCGGCGGTGGCGATCAGCCCGCCGCGGTGGGCGGCCAGCAGGGCGGCGATGCCCCCGTGCGGGACGACGACGCCCTTGGGGCGGCCGGTGGATCCGGAGGTGTAGATGAGGTAGGCGGCGTTGTCGGCCGTGGCGCGCGGTGCCGGGTCGGTGTCCGGTCCGTCGGCCGCGCCGGGGTCCAGGGTGGGCCGTGCGGTCAGGGCCTCGGGCTTCGGCCAGCCCTCGTCGGTGAGGACGAGGGCGGCGCCCGCGTCGGCGAGGGTGGCGGCGGTGCGCTCGGCCGGGTGGTCCGGGTCCAGGGGCAGGTAGGCGGCGCCCGCCTTGAGCACGGCGAGGATCGCGACCACGCTCCCGGCCGAGCGCGGCAGGGCCAGGGCGACCACCGACTCGGGGCCGACGCCCGCCCCGATCAGGTGGTGGGCGAGCCGGTTGGCGCGGGCGTTCAGCTGGGCGAAGGTCAGCCGGGTGTCGCCGCAGACCAGGGCGACGGCCTCCGGGGTCTCGGCGGCCCGGGCCGCGAAGGCGGCCGGCAACAGCGGGACCTCGGCCGGCAGGGCGGGGCCGGCCGTGGGCAGGGCGGCCCGCTCCTCGGCGGAGAGCAGCTCGACCCGGCCGATCGGCAGCCCGGGCTGCGCGGCCACCGCGGCCAGCAGCCGGCCGAACCGGACGGCGATCGCCTCGACCGTCGCGCGGTCGAACAGGTCGGTGGCGTAGTCGATCGCGCACTCCAGCCCGGCGGGCGCGCCGTCCGCGTCGAAGGACTCGCCGAGGCCCACGCTCAGGTCGAACTTGGCGACCGTCCCGTCGGAGGACTCGACGGAGGCGTCGAGCCCGGCCGGGGCGAACGGCGCGGAGTCCCCCTGGCCCTCCAGCAGCAGCGCCACCTGGAAGAGCGGGTGGCGGGCCAGCGAGCGGGCCGGGTTGAGCTCCTCGACGAGCCGCTCGAAGGGCACGTCCTGGTGGGCGTGGGCGTCGAGTTGGGTCTCCCGGACCCGGGCCAGCAGCTCGGTGAAGCTCGGGTCGCCGGAGGTGTCGGTGCGCAGCACCAGGGTGTTGACGAAGAAACCGACCAGGTCGTCCAGGGCCTCGTCGGAGCGCCCGGCCACCACGGAGCCGATCGGCACGTCGGTGCCCGCGCCGAGACGGGTGAGCAGGGCGGCGAGCGCGGCCTGCAGGGTCATGAACATCGTCACCCGGTGCTCGCGGGACAACTCGCCCAGCGCACGGTGGAGTTCGGCGCCGTAGGGCACCACGACCCGGTCGCCGTGGTGGCCGGCGGTCGCCCGGCGCGGCCGGTCCACGGGCAGCGACAGCTCCTCCGGCAGACCGGCCAGCGCCTCGCGCCAGTAGCCGAGTTGGCGGGAGAGCAGGCTCTCCGGGTCGTCCTCGGCACCGAGCAGCCCGCGCTGCCAGAGCGCGTAGTCGGCGTACTGGACGGGCAGCGGCGCCCACTGCGGGGCGGCGCCGTCGGTCCGGGCCGCGTAGGCCGTGGCGAGGTCCCGCAGCAGCGGGCCCATCGACCAGCCGTCCCCGGCGATGTGGTGCAGGACCAGGGCGAGCAGGTGCTCGCCGGGCGCGGACGGGATGACGTGGGCGCGGACGGGCAGGTCGGCGGCCAGGTCGAAGGGCCGGGCGGTGCAGCTCGCCGGCGCGGTGCCGGGCGGCAGCAGCTCGACGCGGACCCGGGCCTGCTCGGCGGGCAGGATCCGCTGGTGGGGGGTGCCGTCCTCCTCGGCGATCAGGGTGCGCAGGCTCTCGTGCCGGGCCACCACGTCCCCGAGCGCCAGCTCCAGCGCGGCGGTGTCCAGCTCCCCCGCCACGCGCAGGACGAGCGGCAGGTTGTAGAGGGCGCTGGGGCCCTCCATCCGGTCGATCAGCCAGAGCCGCTGCTGGGCGAAGGACAGCGGCAGCCGCTCCGGCCGCGCACCGCCCCCGGTGAGTGCCGGGCGCCCGGAGCCCTCGCCGCCCAGGCGGGCGGCCAGCCCGGCCACCGTCGGCGCCTCGAAGACGTCCCGGATGCCCAGTTCCGCGCCCGACGTGGAGCGCACCCGGCTGAGCAGCTTGGTCGCCAGCAGCGAGTGCCCGCCCAGGTCGAAGAAGTCGTCGTCGATGCCGACGGAGTCCAGCCCGAGCACCTCCGCGAACAGCCCGCAGAGGATCTCCTCCTGCGCCGTGCGCGCCGCCCGGCCGGCCGACAGCGCACCGAAGTCCGGGGCCGGCAGGGCCCGGTGGTCGACCTTGCCGCTGCCGGTCAGGGGCAGCGAGTCGAGCAGGACGACGGCGGCGGGCACCATGTAGCCGGGCAGCGATTCGGCGGCGAACCGGCGGAGCTCGGCGGCGAGTTCGGGCGTGTCCCGGTCCACCGTGCAGTAGCCGACCAGCCGGTCGCCGGTCTCGCTCTCCCGGACGGTGACCACGCACTGCCGGACGGCGGGGTGGCGTGCCACCACCTGCTCGATCTCGCCGAGTTCGACCCGGAAGCCGCGGATCTTCACCTGGTGGTCGGTGCGGCCGAGGTACTCCACGCCGCCGTCACGGGTGCGGCGGGCGAGGTCGCCGGTGCGGTACATCCTCCCTCCTTGCCCGCCACCGGGCAGGAGGGGCCCGGCACCCGGCTCGAACGGGCAGGCGACGAACCGTTCCGCCGTCAGGCCCGGCCGGCCCAGGTAGCCCCGGGCCAGACCGGTGCCGGCCAGGTACAGCTCCCCCGGCACGCCCACCGGCACCGGGTTGAGGTGCTCGTCCAGGACGTACGCCCGCACACCGGCGATCGGGCCGCCGAGCCCGGGGCGCTCCACCGCGTCCAGCGGCTGGGTGAGCGCGTACACGGTGGCCTCGGTCGGGCCGTAGAAGTTGTGGCCCGCGGTGTCGGGGTGCTCCCGCAGCCGCTGCCACAGGGCCTGGCCGATCGCCTCGCCGCCGAGCAGCAGCAGGCGCGGGGCGGGCGCGTCCAGCAGGCCCTCCTCGATCAGCTGCTCGGTGTAGGACGGGGTGAGGTGCAGGGCGTCGATGCCGGCCGCGGCGGTGTGGCGGACCAGCGCCGCCGGGTCGCGGCGCAGCTCGTCGCCGATCAGGTGCAGCTCGTGCCCGGCGTACATCCAGAGCACGGGCTCCAGGGAGGCGTCGAAGCAGAGCGAGGCGGTGAGCGCGATCCGCTGCCGGCCGTGGGCCTGTTCGGTGCCCTGGATCAGGGCGGCCCGGTGGGCGGCCAGCAGGGCGGCGACGGCGCCGTGCGGGACGACGACGCCCTTGGGGCGGCCGGTGGAGCCGGAGGTGTAGATGACGTAGGCGGCGTCGCCCGGGTCGACGGCGCACTGCGGGTCGGCGGAGCGGGCCGGGTCGAGGGCGTGCTGCGGGTCGGCGCTGCAGCGCGGGTCGGCGGCGCCGTCCGCGGGGGGTTCGGTGACGTCCAGGGTCCGCAGCCCGGCCAGGACCTCGGGCAGCGGCCAGCGGTCGTCGGTGAGGGCGAGCGCCGGGCGGGCGTCCGCCAGCATGTGGGCGGTGCGCTCGGCCGGGTACTCGGCGTCCAGCGGCAGGTAGGCGGCGCCCGCCTTGAGCACGGCCAGCATGGCGACCACCGTCTCCGCCGAGCGCGGCAGGGCGAGGGCGACCACGGACTCCCGGCCCGCGCCGGCGGCCAGCAGGCGGTGGGCGAGCCGGTTGGCGCGGGCGTTCAGCTGGGCGAAGGTCAGCCGGGTGTCGCCGCAGACCAGGGCGACGGCCTCTGGGGTCGCGGCCGCCTGGGCCGCGAAGGCCGCCGGCAGCAGCGGAGCCTCGGCCGGCAGGGCGGGGCCGGCCGTGGGCAGGGCGGCCCGCTCCTCGGCGGAGAGCAGCTCGACCCGGCCGATCGGCAGCCCGGGCTGCGCGGCCACCGCGGCCAGCAGCCGCCCGAACCGGACGGCGATCGCCTCGACCGTCGCGCGGTCGAACAGGTCGGTGGCGTAGTCGAGGGCGCAGTCGATCCCGGTGAGCTCGCCGTCGGGGCCGAAGGACTCCTCGGCGATCAGGCTGAGGTCGAACTTGGCCGATCCGTTGCCCGCTCCGAGGGGTTCGACGCGCAGGCCCGCCGTGGCCGGCTCGGCCTGCTCGTTGCTCTGCAGCACCAGCATGATCTGGAAGAGCGGGTGACGGGCGAGCGAGCGGGCCGGGTTGAGCTCCTCGACCAGGCGCTCGAACGGGGTGTCCTGGTGGGCGTAGGCGCCCAGGGCGGTCTCCCGGGCGCGGCCGAGCAGCTCGGTGAAGCTCGGGTTGCCGGAGGTGTCGGTGCGCAGCACCAGGGTGTTGACGAAGAAGCCGACCAGGTCGTCCAGGGCCTCGTCGGAGCGCCCGGCCACCACGGAGCCGATCGGCACGTCGGTGCCCGCGCCGAGACGGGTGAGCAGGGCGGCGAGCGCGGCCTGCAGGGTCATGAACATCGTCACCCGGTGCTCGCGGGACAACTCGCCCAGCGCACGGTGGAGTTCGGCGTCGAGGCCGAGCGCCACCCGGCCCCCGCGGTGGGAGGCGACGGGCGGGCGGGGGCGGTCCGCCGGCAGCGTGGCTTCCTCCGGGAGGTCCGCCAGGGTCGCTCGCCAGTAGGCGAGTTGGCGGGCGGCCAGGCTCTCCGGGTCGTTCTCCTCGCCGAGCAGCCCGCGCTGCCAGAGCGCGTAGTCGGCGTACTGGACGGGCAGCGGCGCCCAGCCGGGGGCGGCGCCGTCGGTGCGGGCCGTGTAGGCCGAGGTGAGGTCGCGGACCAGCGGGCCGAGGGACCAGCCGTCGCTGGCGATGTGGTGCAGCGCCAGGACCAGCACGTGCTCCTCCGCGGAGACCCGCAACAGGGTGGCGCGGAGCGGGAGTTCGGTGCGCAGGTCGAAGGCGTGCCGGCACAGCCCGGCCACCGTGTCGGGCACCTCGTCGGCCGGGCACTCCCGGGTGTCGAGCCCGACGGCGGCCTCACCGACGGGCAGGATCCGCTGGTGGGGGGTGCCGTCCTCCTCGGCGATCAGGGTGCGCAGGCTCTCGTGCCGGGCCACCACGTCCCCGAGCGCCAGCTCCAGCGCGGCGGTGTCCAGCGGCCCGGTCAGGCGCAGCGCCAGCGGGGCGTTGTAGAGGGGGCTGGGGCCCTCCATCCGGTCGATCAGCCAGAGCCGCTGCTGGGCGAAGGACAGCGGCAGCCGCTCGGGCCGCGCACCGCCCGCGGTCAGCGCCGGGCGCCCGGAGCCCTCGCCCAGGCGGGCGGCCAGCCCGGCCACCGTCGGCGCCTCGAAGACGTCCCGGATGCCCGGCTCGGCGCCCAGCGCCACCCGCACCCGGCTGAGCAGCTTGGTCGCCAGCAGCGAGTGCCCGCCCAGGTCGAAGAAGTCGTCGTCGATGCCGACGGAGTCCAGCCCGAGCACCTCCGCGAACAGCCCGCAGAGGATCTCCTCCTGCGCCGTGCGCGCCGCCCGGCCGGCCGACAGCGCACCGAAGTCCGGGGCCGGCAGGGCGGAGCGGTCCAGCTTGCCGTTGGCGTTGAGCGGCAGCGCGTCCAGGGCGACGACCGCGGCCGGGAGCATGTAGCCGGGCAGCGTCCGGGCCGCGGCGGCACGCAGCCCGGCGGTGTCCAGCAGGCCGTCGGCGACCACGTAGGCGATCAGCCGCAGCCCGTCCGCGTCGGGCAGGACGGCGGCCTGGAGCACCTGCGGGTGGGCCGTCAGGGCGCGCTCGATCTCGCCGAGCTCGATCCGGAAGCCGCGGATCTTCACCTGGTCGTCGGTGCGGCCCAGGTACTCCAGCTCTCCGTCGCGGGTGCGGCGGACGAGGTCACCGGTGCGGTACATCCTGGCGCCCGGCTCGAAGGGCGAGGCGACGAAGCGCTCCGCGGTCAGGCCCGGGCGGTGCAGGTAGCCGCGGGCCAGGCCGGCGCCGGCCAGGTACAGCTCCCCCGGCACGCCGACCGGGACGGGGTTGAGGTGCCCGTCCAGGACGTGGGCGCGGGTACCGGCGACGGTGCGGCCGAGGACGGGCCGCCCGGTCGCCGCCAGCGGGTGGGTCAGGGCGTCGACGGTGCACTCGGTGGGGCCGTACAGGTTGTGGGCGGCGGTGCCGGGGGCCTCGCGCAGCCTGGTCCAGAGCGCCTGGCCGACGGCCTCGCCGCCGAGCAGCACCAGGGCGGGTGCGGGCTCCTCCAGCAGGCCCTCCTCGATCAGCTGCTCCGCGTAGGAGGGGGTCACCTCCAGCACGCCGATCCCGTGCTCGCGCACGTGGCCGACCAGGGCCCGGGGGTCGCGCCGCACGTCGCCGCCGATCAGGTGCAGCTCGTGGCCGGCGACCAGCCACAGCAGGCCGTCCCAGGAGGCGTCGAAGCAGAGCGAGGCGGTGAGCGCGACCCGCTGCCGGGCGGTGCCCGCCATCACGCCGGTGCGGTGGGCGGCGAGCAGCGCGGCGATGCTGCCGTGCTGGACCACGACGCCCTTGGGGCGGCCGGTGGAGCCGGAGGTGAAGATGACGTAGGCGGCGTCGGACGCCGCGGCCCGCGGGGCCGGGTCGGTCTCCGGGGTGGCGGCGTCGTCGCCGAGGTCCAGCACCGGGTGCCCGTGGAGGACCTCGGGCAGCGGCCAGCGCCCGTCGGTGAGGACCAGCGCCGGGCCCGCCTGCGCCAGGGTGTCGGCGGTGCGGTCGGCCGGGTACTCGGCGTCCAGCGGCAGGTAGGCGCCGCCGGCCTTGAGCACGGCGAGGACGGCGACCACCGTCTCCGCCGAGCGGGGCAGGGCCAGCGCCACCACGCGCTCGGGGCCGATGCCCGCGGCGATCAGCCGGTGGGCGAGGCCGTTGGCCCGGGCGTTGAGCTGCGCGAAGGTCAGGGAGAGCTCGCCGCAGACCAGCGCCACGGCGTCCGGGGTGGCGGCGGCCTGCGCCTCGAAGGCGGCCGGCACCAGCGGCACCTGCCCGGGCAGCGGCGTGTGGGCGTCCGCGGCCCGCTCCTGCTCCGTCAGGACGTCCAGCTCGGCGACGGAGCGGCCGGGGTCGGCGGCGACCTGGCGCAGGATGGTGTCCAGGGCGGCGGCGAGCCGTTCGGCGGTCTCGCGGTCGAACAGGTCGGTGGCGTACTCGAGGACGCCGGCCAGCCCCTCGCCGGCGCCGCCGGCGCCCTGCCGCTCGACCAGGCGCAGGGTGAGGTCGAAGGTGGCCGTGCCGAAGTCGACCGGCTCCTCCGTCACCGTCACGCCGGGCAGGTCCGGGCCGTCCTCGGCGGCGCCGGCGAAGGCCAGCATCACCTGGAACAGCGGGTGGCGGGCGGTCGACCGGGTCGGGTTCAGCTCCTCCACCAGCCGCTCGAACGGCACGTCCTGGTGGGCGTGGGCGGCGAGGTCGGTCTCCCGCACCCGGGCCAGCAGGTCCGCGAAGCTCGGCCGGCCGGACAGATCGGTGCGCAGCACCAGGGTGTTGGCGAAGAAGCCCACCAGCTCGTGCACGGCCTCGTCGAGGCGCCCGGCCAGCGGGGTGCCGACGGGCACGTCGGTGCCCGCGCCGAAGCGGTGCAGCAGGGTGGCGTACGCGGCCCGCAGGACCATGAAGAGGGTGACGCCGTGCTCGGCGGCGAGTGCGGTGAGCCGGGCGTGCAGGGCGGCGTCGAACTCCAGCGGGACGACGGCGCCGCGGTGGGTGGCGACCGGCGGCCGCGGGCGGTCCAGCGGCAGCGGCAGCTCCTCGGGGACGCCGGCCAGCGCCTCGCGCCAGTGCGCGAGCTGCCGGGAGACCGGGCTGTCCGGGTCCTCCTCCGAGCCGAGCAGTTCGTGCTGCCAGAGCGCGTAGTCGGCGTACTGGACGGGCAGCGGCGCCCACTGCGGGGCGTCGCCGTCCACGCGGGAACGGTAGGCCCGGGTGAGGTCGCGGTAGAGCGGGCCGAGCGAGGCGCCGTCCCCGGCGATGTGGTGGACGACCAGGACCAGGACGTGCTCCCCGGCTCCCTCGCTGCGCAGGTAGGCGTGGACGGGGAGGTCCGCGGCGAGGTCGAAGGTGTGGCCGGCGAGCTCGTCGGTCGGGCGGTCGGTGACGGTGAGCAGGCCGGTGGCGGGGGCGTCGAGGACCCGCTGGTACGGCGTGCCGTCCTGCTCGCCGAAGACGGTGCGCAGGGCCTCGTGCCGCCGGACGACGTCGCCGAGGGCGGCCTCCAGGGCGGCCGGGTCGAGCGGGCCGTGCAGCCGCAGGGCGAGGGTGACGTTGTAGGTGGCCGAGGGGCCGTCGGCCTGGGCGAGGAACCAGAGCCGGCGCTGGGCGAAGGAGAGCGGCACCCGCTCGGGCCGGGCGACGGGCCGCAGGGCGGGGCGGGCCGGGGCGGGGGCGTCGGCGGCGCGGTCGGCGAGCCGGTCGACGAGTCCGGCGACGGTGGGGGCCTGGAAGAGGTCCCCGATGGAGAGCTCGACGCCCAGCTCGGTGCGGGCCCGCCCGGTGAGGCGGGTGGCGAGCAGCGAGTGGCCGCCGAGCGCGAAGAAGTCGTCGTCGATGGTGATGTCGTCGATGCCGAGCAGCTCGCCGAAGAGCTCGCACAGGGCCCGTTCGCGCTCGTCGCGCGGGGCGCGGCCGGTGCCGTCGGCGGCGAGGTCGGGGGCGGGCAGGGCCCGGCGGTCGACCTTGCCGTTGTCGTTCAGCGGCAGGGCGTCGAGGACGACGACGGCGGCGGGGACCATGTAGCCGGGCAGCGAGGTGCCGGCGAAGGTCCGCAGCTCCTCGGGGGTGAGCGAGGCGTCGGCGGTGCAGTAGGCGACGAGGCGGGTGTCCCCGGGGCGGTCCTCGCGGGCGATCACGATGACCTGGCGGACGGCGGGGTGGCGGGAGAGCGCCGCCTCGATCTCGCCGAGTTCGATCCGGAAGCCGCGCAGCTTGACCTGGCCGTCGATCCGGCCGAGGAACTCCACGGCGCCGTCGGCGCGCAGCCGCACGAGGTCCCCGGTGCGGTACATGCGGGAGCCGGGTTCGTCGGACGGGTCGGCGAACGGGCAGGCGACGAAGCGTTCGGCGGTCAGGCCGGGCCGGTTGAGGTAGCCGCGGGCCAGGCCGGCCCCGGCGATGTACAGCTCGCCCGGGACGCCGGGCGGGACGGGCTGCAGCCGGGCGTCGAGGACGTGGCTGCGCATGTTGTCCAGCGGGCCGCCGATCGGCACCCGGGGGCCGTCGAGGTCGGCGTGGGTGAGCGGGTGGTGGGTGGCGAAGGTGGTGGTCTCGGTGGGTCCGTAGACGTGGGCGAGCAGCAGGTCGGGGCAGGCGTCGAGGACGCGGCGCATCAGGACGCCGGAGGCGGCCTCGCCGCCGGTGCAGACGACGCGCAGGGCGGCGAAGGTCTCCGGGGCCTGTTCGGCGACCAGGTCGAACAGGGCCTTGGTGAGGAAGGCGGCGGTGACGCCGTGGCGGCTGGTGACGGCGTGCAGGGCGGCGGCGTCGAGGGCGCCGGGCGGGGCGACCACGACGGTGCCGCCGGCCAGCAGCGGCGTCCAGATCTCGTAGGTGGCGGCGTCGAAGGCGTGCGGGGAGTGCAGCAGGACCCGCTGGTGGCGGCCGTCCTGCCAGCGGCGGTCGGCGGCCAGGTCGAGGACGTCGCGGTGGCGCACGGCGACGCCCTTGGGCCGGCCGGTGGAGCCGGAGGTGTACATCGCGTAGGCGAGCTGGTCCGGGTGGACGGGCACGCCGGGGCGGTGCGCCGGGGCGCCGCTCTCGTCGCCGGGGCGGACGACCGCGGCCCGGTGCGGGAAGCCGGGGTCGGCGCGGTCGGTGAGCAGCACGGGGGCGCCGGTGTCGGCGAGCACGTCGGCCATCCGCTCGGGCGGCAGGCCGGGGTGCATGGGCACGTAGCAGCCGCCGGCCTTGAGGACCGCCAGGGTGGCGACGACGACGTCGACGGAGCGTTCCATCAGCATCGCGACGGGGGTCTCGGTGCCGACGCCGAGGGAGATCAGGTGGTGGGCGAGCCGGTTGGCGCGGGCGTCGAGCCCGGCGTAGTCGAGGGTGCCGCCGTCGTGGGCGAGGGCCGTGGCGTGCGGGGTGAGGTCGGCCTGCTGCTCGAAGGACTCGGCCAGGGTGCCGGTGCGGCGCGGGGCGGCGGTGGCGTTCCACTCGGTGAGGATGCGGGTCCGCTCCTCGGGGGCGAGGACGTCCAGCGTGCCGATGGGGGCGTGCGGGTCGGCCGCGGCGGCGGCGAGGAGGCGGCCGAGCCGGTCGGCCAGGGCGGCGACGGTGGTGCGGTCGTAGAGGTCGGCGGCGAACTCGATGGAGCCGGTGAGCCCGGCGGGGGTGCCGTCGGGGCCGTGCTGCTCGGCGATGCCGATGTTGAGGTCGAACTTGGCGACCCGCAGGCCGATCGGTTCGGGGGCGGACTCCAGCCCCGGCAGGTCGAGTCCGGCGTCCTGCCCGTGGTTCTGCAGGACGAGCAGGGTCTGGAACAGCGGGTGGCGGCCGAGGGCGCGGGGCGGGTTGAGCTCCTCGACCAGGCGGTCGAAGGGGATGTCCTGGTGGGCGAAGGCCTCCAGCTGGGCCTCCCTGACCCGGCCGAGCAGCTCGGCGAAGCCCGGGTCACCGGACGTGTCGGCCCGCAGCACCAGCGAGTTGACGAAGAAGCCGACCAGGTCGTCCAGCGCCTCGTCGGAGCGGCCGGCGACACCGGTGCCGAGCGGGATGTCGGTGCCGGCGCCGAGCCGGGTGAACAGGGCGGCCAGGCCGGCCTGGAGGACGGTGAACAGGGTGGTGCGGTGGGTGCGGGCGAGGTCGAGCAGGGCGGTGTGCAGGTCCGCGCCCCAGGCGAGGTCCACGGCGTCGGCGGCGCCGCTGGGGGCGGGCGGTCGGGGGCGGTCCGTCGGCAGCTCCAGTTCCTCCGGCAGCGCGGCCAGGACGGTTCGCCAGTGGTCGAGTTGGCGGGCGAGCAGGCTTTCCGGGTCGTGTTCGTCGCCGAGCAGGTCGCGCTGCCAGAGCGCGTAGTCGGCGTACTGGACGGGCAGCGGCTCCCAGTCGGGGCCGCGGCCGGCGAGCCGGGCCCGGTAGGCGGTGGCGAGGTCGCGCAGCAGCGGGCCGAGCGACCAGCCGTCACCGGCGATGTGGTGCAGGACGACGAGCAGCACGTGCTCGGTCGGTGAGAGGGTGAACACCGTGATCCTGATGGGCGGTTCGCCGCTCAGGTCGAAGGTCTCGGCGGCGGCCGCGTCCCGGTGGCCGGGGTAGTCGGCCGGTGCGCAGTCCACGACCCGGAAGCGCGGCTGCGCCTCCTCGGCCGGCAGGATCTGCTGCACCGGGACTCCCCCGACCACCGGGAACACCGTGCGCAGGGACTCGTGACGGGCGACCACGTCCGCCGTCGCGGCGCGCAGCGCGGCGGTGTCGAGCTCGCCGCGCAGACGCAGGGCGAACGGCAGGTTGTACAGCGCGGTCGGCCCCTCGATCTGGTCGATCAGCCAGAGACGCTGCTGGGCGTACGAAACCGGGATCACGGTGCTTCCTCTACTCACGTCACGGCACGGGGTGTTCGGAGGGGTCAGGCGTCGGCGAGGACGGGCCGGACACTGGGCCGGCAGTCCAGGACGTCGACGGGCTGCCCCATCGAGACGGCGATCCTGCGGTCGCCGCGGTACGGGTCGCGGCCGTGGGCACAGAGCACGTTGTCGACCAGCATCACGTCGCCGACCTGCCAGCGTTCGCGCACGGTCGCCGCGTGGTAGGCCTCGTTGAGGGCGTCGACGTCGGCGCGTCCGAGCGGTTCGCCGTCACCGAAGCCGGTGTTGAACGGGAAGCCGTCCGGTCCGAACTCGTCGGTCATCGCCTCGCGGATGTCCGGGTCGAGCGACCACTCGTTCCAGAACGCGAGGTGGTTGAACCAGACCTCCTCGTCGGTGGCCGGGTGGCGGATGGTGCCGGGGCGCAGCTGCCGGGTGCGCAGGTTGCCGTCCGGCAGCCACTCGCAGGTGATGCCGTTCTCCCGGCAGTAGGCCTCGACCTCGGACCGGTCCTCGGTGGCGAAGGCGGTGCGCCAGCCGAGCGAGACGTAGTCGGAGTAGTTGCGGGTGAGCGTCCAGCCGGAGGCCCGCATCCGCTCGACGAGGTGCGCGGGCAGCTCGTCGAGCACCCGGCGGCAGTCGGCGGTCGGGGTGGCCCCGCCCTCCTCCGGGGCGACCAGGCAGGCGAAGAGCAGCCGGCCGGGGAAGGTGAGGGTGTAGCTGTTCTCGTTGTGCATCCGGATCGGCTGGGCCGGCGGCAGGTCGGTGGAGGAGAAGACGCCGTTGCCGTAGTCGCTGCGCGGGGTGGCCTTCTCCCGGTACGGGGTGCGCTCGGGGATGAGGACGTCGCGCACGGCGGCGACGTCCTCGGTGCTCGCGACCGGCAGGCCGCGCAGGAAGATCGTGCCGTGCCGGTGCAGGGCCTCGGTGAGGCCCGCCTCGTTCTCGCGCAGCCACTCGCAGGCCTCGCCGAGGTCCGCGGTGCGCGGCGCGTGGGCGAGGGCCGGGCGGCCGGGGTTCAGTTCCCAGGTCGGCATGGTGGCGCTCACTGACCGGCGAGGGAGGCGGTCAGGCTGGCGGGCCTGATGTCGGTCCAGTTGGCCTCGATGTAGTCGAGGCAGCCCTGGCGGGTGTCCTCGCCGTGGACGGTGGTCCAGCCGGCCGGGACGTCGATCCAGACGGGCCACAGGGAGTGCTGGTCCTCGTGGTTGGCCAGCACCAGGTAGCCGGCGTTGTCGTCCTCGAACGGGTTGCTCATGGTGTCCTCCTTGGGTTGCTTCGAAGGTATGGCCGGGGCGGGGGACGGAAGGGCAGGAGTCGAGGCAGGAACTGGGCAGTTCGGCCGGTGCGGGACGACCGCCCGGGCGGGACCGGCCGGCGCGGGCCGGGGTCGGGCGCGGGCGCGGGCCGGGCTCAGCGCGGGGTGAGCCGGACCGGGAAGTGGTCCAGGCCGAAGTTGATGATCGAGCGGTTGTGGGTGACCGGGCCGGTCGGCTCGATCGTGGCCACGCGGTCGAGCATCGCGGTGAACAGGGCGCCGAGTTCGGCCTTGGCCAGCGGCGCGCCGATGCAGTAGTGGGCGCCGAGGCCGAGCGCGAGGTGCTTGTTGGGGGCGCGGTCGAGCAGGATCTCCTCGGGCCGGTCGAAGGCCTCCGGGTCCCGGTTGGCGGACCACACCCAGACCGCGACGCGGTCGCCGCGGCGGATGGTGCGGCCGTCGAGTTCGGTGTCCCGGCTGGCGGTGCGTAGGGTGTGCAGCCCGACCGAGGTCCAGCGCAGCAGTTCGTCCAGGGCGGTGTCCATGCCGACCTCGCCGCGCTGCAGCCGCCGCCACAGGTCCGGGTGCTGGACGAGCGTGTGCAGCCCCATGGCGGCGGTGTGGCGGACGGTCTGCACGCCGCCGACCACGATGTTGTCCAGGTTGAGGACGACGTCCTCGATCGGCAGCAGCCGGCCGCCGACCCGGTAGGTGGCCATCTTGCTGATCAGGTCGTCGCGCGGGTCGGTGCGGCGCAGCATCACCTGGTGCAGCAGGTACGGGATGAGCTGCTGGTGGCCGGCCCGGCGCTCCTCGGGGGTGCGGCCGAGGAAGGCGACGTCGCAGACCCGTTCGACCATCTCCCGGTCGCCCTCGGGGACGTCCAGCAGGTCGCACATGACGGACAGCGGCAGGGCGGAGACGGCGTCGACGAGGTCCACCTCGCCCAGCTCGACGGCCCGGTCGACGATCGAGGCGGCGAGGTCGGTGATGCCGCGGGCCGCGCCGCGCACCGGGCCGGGGGCGAAGAACGGGTTGGCGGGGGCGCGCAGTTCGCGGTGCCGGGGCGGGTCGGTGAGGGCCATCATCCGGCCGGAGCCGACCGGCACGTTGCCCTCGCCGGCGCCGAGCAGCGAGCCCTGTTCGGAGCTGTAGAGGGCGGCGTTGCGCAGCACCTCGGCGGAGTGCTTGTACGAGAGCACCGACCAGACCGGCCCGTCGTCGACGGTGTCGGTGCGGTGGACGGCCGCCTCGCTGCGCAGCTCCGCGACCAGCTCGGGGGTGTCGGGGCGGGCCCAGAGGTCCGGGTCGGTGAGGTCGATCGCGGTGGTGGTCAGCATGAGTACTCCGTGGTGGGCTGGTGGGCGGCGCCGCGCCGCGCGATGAGGGAGGTCAGCAGGTCGACCGGGCCGGGCCCGTCGACGGTGGCGAGCAGGTGTCCGCCGGGGACGACGTGGTGGCCGGAGCCGCCGCGGGTGTGCTCCGCCCAGCCCTCCAGCCGGGCGGCTCCGAGCATCGGGTCGTCGGCGCCGATGACGGTGTGCAGGTCGGAGCCGATCGGGGGGTGCGGGCGGGGCCGGTAGGTGGCGACCACGGCGAGGTCGGTGCGGATGCCGTGCAGCGCGTGTTCCTTCAACTCCGCCTCGCTCTGGACGAGTTCGCCCATCCCGGCGAGGCGCAGCAGGTCGTCGGCGGTGTGCTGGGGGCGGTCCCGGCCGGTCCAGGTGGCGGGCGGCGAGGCGGAGGCCGCGATGACCAGTTCGGGCCGCCGCTCGGCGGGCAGCGCCCGGGCGACCTCGTAGCCGAGCAGGGCGCCGAAGCTCTGCCCGTAGAAGCCGAACCGACCGGTCAGGTGCGGGGTGAGGGCCTCCACGACCTCGTCGACCAGGAGGTCGAAGCTCGCCGGCATCGGGTGGCCGAAGCGGCCGCCGCGGGCGGGCGGGCGCAGCGCCCAGACCTCCGCGGCCGGGGCGAGGGCGCGGGCGAGCGGGGTGTAGGCGGTGGCGTCCCCCCCGGCGTGCGGGAAGCAGAACAGCCGGAACGCGGGCCGGGGCTGGGGCGCGGGGACGAACAGCCAGTCCCCCTCGACGCGGGGTCGCACCCGCGTGGCGGTGGTCATGCGCCGCTCACCGGGCCCGGGCGGTCAGGGCCGGGCGGGGCGCGGCGGTGCCGGCCTCGACGGCCCGCCCGACGGTGGCGGTGAAGGCGGCCAGGTCGGCCGAGTCGAGCAGGTGGCGCAGCTGGAGCTCGATGCCGAGCCGGCGGCGCAGCAGGTGGACGACCCGCAGCGCGGCGAGGGAGTGCCCGCCGAGGGAGAAGAAGTCGTCGGTGGGCAGGACGCCGCTCACGCCGAGCACGGTGCTCCAGACCTCGGCGACCTGCTCCGCCAGTCCCCCGGCCCCCTCGGCCCCGGCATCGGCGGCGGACGGCTCCGCGGCGGCGGCCGCGGGGGCGGGCAGCGCCACGAGGTCGACCTTGCCGTTCGGGGTGAGCGGCATGGCGTCCAGCACGGTGATCACCGAGGGCACCAGGTGGGCCGGCACGGTGGCCCGCAGCCGCTCGGTGAGCTCGGCGGCGGTGACGGCGCCGGTGACGTAGCCGGCGAGCCTGCGGTCGCCGGGGGCGGGCTCGTGCACGGTGACGGCGGCGGCCCGGACGCCGTCCAGCCCGGCCAGGGCGTGCTCGACCTCGCCGAGCTCGATCCGGTAGCCGCGCACCTTGACCTGGCGGTCCACCCGGCCGACGTACTCCAGCCGGCCGCCCTCGCCGCGCCGGGCCTGGTCCCCGGTGCGGTACATGCGGGAGCCGGGTTCGTCGGACGGGTCGGCGAACGGGCAGGCGACGAAGCGTTCGGCGGTCAGGCCGGGCCGGCCGAGGTAGCCGTGGGCGAGCCCGGGCCCGGCCAGGTAGACCTCGCCGACGACGCCGTCGGCGACCGGGGCGAGCTTCTCGTCGAGCAGGTGCAGGCGCACGCCCGGCAGCGGCTCGCCGAGGTGCGGGCCGGGGCCGCTGATCGGCGCGGTGACGGCGTCGACGGTGCACTCGGTGGGCCCGTACAGGTTGAGCGCGTCGATGCCGCCGTCGGCCAGTTCGCGCCAGGTGCGCTCGGGGACGGCCTCGCCGCCCATGAACAGCCGCGGCACCCGGGCGCCGCCGAGCGGCTCGCGCAGCAGCTCCCAGTGCGAGGGGGTGAGGTCGAGGTCGGTGACGCCGTGCTCGGCGAGCAGGGCGGCCGTCCTGGCCGGGTCGGCGCGCTGCTCGTCGCCGATGACCAGGACGGTGTCGCCGCGGCAGATCCGGGCCCACTGCTGGACGGAGGCGTCGAAGGAGACGCTGGCGTTCCAGCCGACCACGCCGGGCTCGGCGCGGTAGGCGCCGGCGGCCTCCAGCGCGGTCACCAGGGCCGCGACGGCGCCGCGGGACACCTCGACGCCCTTGGGGCGGCCGGTGGAGCCGGAGGTGTAGATGACGTACGCCGGGTCGAGCGGGTTCACCTGCCCGGGGAGGTCGTCGGCGGTCGGCTCGGGGCCGTCCTCGGCGGCGGCGTCGGGGTGCAGCACCGGCACGCCCTGGGCGGCCGGGAGGCCGTCGGCGCTGATCAGGGCGGCGAGCCGGGCGTCGGAGGCCATGAAGGCGAGGCGCTCGGCCGGGTAGGCCGGGTCGAGCGGGACGTAGGCGGCGCCGGCCCGCCAGACGGCGAGCAGCGCGACCGGCAGGTCGGCGGTGCGGCGGAGGTGGACGCCGACCCGGTCGCCGCGGCCGACGCCGAGCCCGCGCAGGGCGCGGGCCAGGGCGGCGGTGCGACGGTCGAGGGCGGCGAAGTCCAGGCTGGCGGTGCCGGTCTCCCCCGCGGGGGCGAGGACGGCGATGCGCGCGGGGTGGGCGGCGACGGCGGTGCGCAGGCGGTGCAGCAGGTCGGTCATGACGGTTCCTCAGGACTCTCGGGCCGCGGTGGCCATGGTGTGCAGGGCTGCCGTGTAGGCGTCGATGAACTGCTCGGCGGCGGTGTCGGTGACCAGGGACCGCTGGTGGTCGACGGCGAGCAGCACGCGCTGCGAGACCGGGTCCTGGATCAGCGAGGCGCCGAAGGCGAAGCTGTTGGGCTCGTGGCGCAGGGTCGGCTCGCAGCCGATCCGGCCGTCCACGATGCGGGCCGAGCTGAGCCGGCCCAGGGCGTGGAAGCGCAGGTAGCCGAACTGGCTGTCCAGCGCGGTGTCGGTCATCAGCCGGGCCAGGCGGGCGAAGGGCACCCGTCGGTGCGGCATCATGTCGAGCTCCTCCCGGTGCACCTCGCGGGCCAGGGCCAGCAGGTCGTCGGTGGGCTCGCAGCTGAGCGGGACGGTGTTGAGGAACAGCCCGTACACCTCGGTGCCGCCGAGCCGCTCCAGCCGGCCGTTGACGGCGAGGCCGGTGGTGACGCGCCGCCGACCGGTCATGGCGGCGAGGGCGTGCAGGTGGGCGGCGAGCGCGACCGACTTGATCGGCACGGCCAGCGCGTCGGCGACCTCCCGCAGCTGGTCGGGCGCCTCGGGCAGGACCCGTTCGACGGTGCGCGGCGCCTCGTGCACGTCCTCGCTGCCGGGGAACAGCTGGCCGCTGGCGCCGGCGAGCCGGTCGCGCCAGTAGGCGAGCGACTGCTCGTCCCCGGCGGCCCGCCGTTCGACGGCCACGAAGTCGCGGAAGGCGGTGCGCGGCGGCGGGGTGGGGGCGCCGAGCGGGTCGGCGGCGAGGGCGGTGTGGCGTTCCAGGATCTCGGTGAGCAGGGAGGTGAAGCTCCAGCCGTCCAGGATGGCGTGGTGCTCGGAGACGGTGAGCTGGAAGGCGTCCTCGGCGAGGCGCTGCACGGTGATCCGGAACAGCGGCGGGGCGGTGAGGTCGAAGGGGGTCCGGCGGTGGGTGTCGAAGACCTCCCGGACGGCCGCGTCCTGGTCGGGTTCGCCGCGCAGGTCGGCGAAGTCGACGGGGGCGGGCAGCCGGCCGTGGACGAGCTGCAGGGGTTCGCCGTAGCCGGACAGGTCGAGGCCGGTGCGCAGCACCGCGTGGCGTTCCA
Organism: Kitasatospora sp. NPDC004745; assembly: GCF_042873275.1. Taxonomy (NCBI): domain Bacteria; kingdom Bacillati; phylum Actinomycetota; class Actinomycetes; order Kitasatosporales; family Streptomycetaceae; genus Kitasatospora; species Kitasatospora sp. NPDC004745. The sequence goes on from NZ_JBIALK010000004.1 coordinate 84,573, forward strand.
TGGCCTCGGCGACGGAGCGGCGGAAGGCCTGTTCGTCGAGGTGGCCGGAGATCCGGTAGGAGTTGACGTTGTGGTAGCTGTCGGTGCCGCCGGCGATCTCCATGTGGAAGACCATGGAGAGCTGCATGGACACCATCGGGTAGGCGTCGGCGAGCCCGGGCGGCAGGTCGGCGCGGTCCTCCGGGGTGAGCAGGGCGAACGGCTCGCGGGCGTCCGCGTCCTCCTCGACGGGCTGCGCCAGGGGCAGCAGGGCGGCGACGGTGGGGGCGTTGAAGACGTCCCGCAGGGTGACCCCCCAGCCGCGCTCGTGCAGCGCGCCGGCGAGCTGGACGGCCCGGATGGAGTCGCCGCCGAGGTGGAAGAAGTCGTCGTGGACGCCGATGCCGTCCACGCCGAGGACCTCCGTCCAGACGGCGGCGAAGGCCTCCTCCTCCGGGGTGCGCGGCTCGACGTGGTGGCCGCCGGCGGCGGTGCTGCGCTGGCCGGGGGCGGGCAGCGCGCCGCGGTCCACCTTGCCGTTGACGGTGAGCGGCAGCGACTCCAGCACGGTGTAGCTCGCCGGGACCATGTACGGCGGCAGGGTGCGGCCGAGGAAGGCGCGGACGTCGGCGGGCTCGCGCCCGGTGACGTACGCGGCGAGCCGGTCCTCGTGCACGGTGACGACGCAGGCGTCGACGTCCGGGTGGGCGGCGAGCGCGTTCTCGATCTCGCCGAGCTCGATCCGGAAGCCGCGCAGCTTGACCTGGAAGTCGGCGCGCCCGATGTACTCGAGTCCGCCGTCGGGCAGTCGGCGGGCGACGTCTCCGGTGCGGTAGAGCCGGGCCCCGGGCGGGCCGTACGGGTCGGCGACGAAGCGGCCGGCGGTGAGGCCGGGGCGGCCCCAGTAGCCGTGGGCGAGGCTGCCGCCGCCGATGTACAGCTCGCCGGCGGCGCCGGGCGGCGCCGGCCGCAGCCAGTCGTCGAGGACCTGCGCGGTCAGGTGCGGCATGGGCGCGCCGATCAGGCTGCGCTCGAAGCCGGTGCTGCCGGCCAGGTCGTGGGTGGTGACGTGGACGGTGGTCTCGGTGATGCCGTACAGGTTGCAGAGCCGGGCCGGCGGGGGCGGGTCGAGTTCGAACCAGCGCTGGACGACGGCCGGGTCCAGGGCCTCCCCGCCGAGCATGATCCACTTCAGTGCGGACAGGTCGCGCGGGCTGCGGCGCAGCACGGGCTCCAGCTGGCGCAGCGCCGAGGGGGTGAGGCAGAGGAAGGAGACCCGCTCCTCCTCCAGCAGCTGGGCGAACTCCTCGGGCGAGCGGCTGGTCACGTAGGGGACGACGACCAGGCGGGCGCCGTGCAGCAGGGCGCCCCACATCTCCCAGACCGTCCAGTCGAAGGCGTAGCTGTGGAAGAGCGTCCAGGTCTCCTCCGGGCCGAACCCGAAGTGCTCCGCGCCGTCCGCCATGAGGCGGCTGACGTGCTCGTGGGCGACGGCGACGCCCTTGGGGCGGCCGGTGGAGCCGGAGGTGAAGATGATGTAGGCGACGTCGCCGGGGCGGCCGGCGGCGGGCGGGCGGGTGTCCGGCCGGGCGGCCAGGTCGGCGGCCTCGGCGGTCAGGTCGTAGGCCTGCCAGGGGCCCTCCGGCACGCGGTCCGGTCGGTCGGTGACGACGAGGGTGACGTCCGCGTCGTCGAAGACCAGCGCGGCGCGGCCGGCCGGGGCGGCCAGGTCGACGGGCACGTACGCGGCGCCGGTCTTCAGCACGCCGAGGACGGTGACCAGGACGTCGGCGGTGCGGTCCAGCAGCATGCCGATCCGGTCGCCGGGGCCGGCCCCGCGGGCGCGCAGGGCGTGCGCCAGGCGGTTGGCCCGGCGGTCGAGCTCGGCGTAGTCGAGGGTGCGGTCGGGGTCGCTGACGGCGGGCCGGTCGGGGTGGGCGTCGGCGGCCCGTTCGAACAGGTGGTGCAGGCAGTGGCCGGGGGTGTCGGTGGCCCGGGGGGCGTCGGCGCCGCGGGTGGTCAGCCGCAGCACGGTGGCGTCGGGTTCGTCCAGGGCCACGGTGAGCAGGGCGTCGAACTCGGTGGCGAGGCGCCGGACGGTCTCCGGGTCGAACAGCTCGCTGCGGTACTCGGCCTCCCCGCGCAGCTCGCCGTCACCGCCGTCGGCGTCGCCGCCGTCGAAGACGGACCAGGTGAGGTCGAACTTGCTGGTGCCGTTGGAACGCACCCGGGTCTCGGCGGTGGCCGGGCCGAGCGCGAGCGGGGTGCGGTCCTCGCTGTGGGCCCCGAACACCACCTGGACCAGCGGCGGGTGCTGTGCGCTGCGGGGGGCGCCGAGGTGGTCGACCAGCTGGTCGAAGGGCACGTCGAGGTAGCCGTAGGCCTCGAAGGCGACGTCCTGGACGTGCTCCAGCAGGCTGCGGAAGCCCATCGCCGGCGCGAGCCGCAGGCGCAGCGGCAGCAGGTTGACGAAGTAGCCGAGCAGGTGCTCCAGTTCGGGGCGGTCGCGGGTGGTGACCGGGGTGCCGATGACCAGGTCGTCGGCGCCGGTCCAGCGGTTCAGCAGCAGGGCGAAGGCGGCCAGCTGGACGGTGAACGGGGTGACGCCCTCCTCCTCGGCCAGGGCGCGCACCCGGGCCGCCGTGCCGGGGGCGAGGCCGAACGCCTCGGTCCGTCCGGCCGCGCCGCGCTCCGCCGGACGGGGCCGGTCGGTGGGCAGTTCCAGCAGCGGGGGCGCGCCGTCCAGCTGCTCCTTCCAGTGGGTCAGGTGCTCCTCGTACGAGGTGCCGAGCAGCTCCTCGGCGTGGTCGGCGCACTGCACGGTCAGCTCCGGCAGCACGGCCTCCCGGCCCGCCACGGCGGCGCCGTACAGCTCGGCCAGCTCGCGCCCGAAGACCTCCGCCGACCAGCCGTCCCAGACGATGTGGTGCACGGTGAACAGCAGCGTGGTGCGCTCGTCGGCGAGCCGGAAGGCCTCGGCGCGCAGCAGCGGGCCGGTGGCCAGGTCGAAGGGCTCGGCGCAGCGGGCCGCGAGCAGCTCCTCCAGGTGCTCGGCCTGCCGCGGGCCGGCGGCCCGCAGGTCGGTCACCGCGAGCGGGACGGCGAGGGCGGGGTGCACCTGCTGGCGCGGCCCGTCGGGGTGCAGCGCGAAGGTGGTGCGCAGCGCCTCCTGCCGGGCCACCACGGCGTCCAGCGCGCCCTGGAGCAGCGGCAGGTCGAGCGGGCCGGTGACGTCCACCGTCCAGGGGGTGCAGTAGGTGACGGCCTGCGGGTCGAGGCGGTCGAGGAACCAGAGGCCGCGCTGCAGCCCCGAGACGGGCGCGGTGCGCTCCGGGTGGTCGGACGGGCTCACGGCCTCGTTCCCTTCGTGTGCGGTCCGGCCCGTCATCGGGCGGCCAGGCGTTCGGCGATGGCGCTCACGGTCCGGGCCCGGAACACCAGTTGCGGGGGGACGCGGGTGCCGGTCTCCCGGGACAGCCGCATCGCGACCCGGACGGCGGCCAGCGAGTTGCCGCCGATCCGGAAGAAGTTGTCCTCCCGGCCCACCTCGGCGAGGTCGAGCACCTCGCGCATCGCGTCGGCGACCAGCCGTTCGGCCCCGGTCAGCGGCTCGGTGGCGGCGGCCCGGCGCCCGGCGGGGGCGGGCAGCGCCCGTCGGTCCACCTTCCCGTTGTGGTTGAGCGGCAGCGCGTCCAGGACGTCGAGGGTGGCGGGCACCATGTGCTCGGGCAGCAGGCCGGCCAGGTGGTCGAGCAGGGCGTCCGGGCCGGGCGCGTCGGCGCCGACGGTGACGTAGGCGGCGAGGCGGCGGTCGCCCGGGGCGGGCTCGTGGACGGTGACGGCGGCCTCCCGGACGGCCGGGTGGCGGGTGAGCGCGTCCTCGATCTCGCCCGGCTCGACCCGGAAGCCGCGGATCTTGACCTGGTCGTCGATCCGGCCGGTGACCTCCAGCAGGCCGTCGGCGCCGACGTGGCCGAGGTCGCCGGTGCGGTAGAGGCGTTCGCCGGGGGCGCCGAACGGGGAGGCGACGAAGCGCTCCGCGGTCAGGCCGGGCCGGCCGAGGTAGCCGTACGCGAGTCCGCCGCCAGAGGCGTACAGTTCGCCGGTCACCCCGGGCTCGACCGGGCGCAGCAGTTCGTCCAGGACGAGGACGCCCTTGCCGTTCAGCGCTCTGCCGATCGGGACGGAGGCGCCGGTGACGTCCTCCGGGCCGACCTGGTGGCAGGTGGTCAGGCCGAGGCTCTCGACCGGGCCGTAGCCGTTGGCGACCGCCAGGCCCGGGTGGTTCTCCAGGGCCTTGGCCACGTGGGTGACGGAGGCCCGCTCACCGGCCGTGATGGCGAGCCCGAGGCCGTCGTAGGTCTCCGGGAACTCCTCCAGCAGGAAGTTGAACAGGCTCGCGGAGAGCTGGAGCTGGGTGACGCCGTGGCGGCGGGTCAGTTCGGCGATGGTCTGCGGCTCCGGCCGCTGCCCGGGCTGCAGGACGCAGACGGCGCCGAAGCAGAGCGCGCCGTAGAGCTCCAGCGCGAAGGCGTCCCAGGAGACCGGCGAGCACTGCAGCCAGACCTCGTCCGGCCCGAAGCGGGCGTAGTCCTGGCCGAGGTAGGTGGTGGTGAGGGCGCGGTGCGGGACGGCCGTCGCCTTGGGGCGTCCGGTGGAGCCGGAGGTGAACATCACGCAGGCGAGGTCGGCGCCGTCCACCGGCAGGCCGAGGTCGTGCGGGGCGTACCGGGCCAGTTCGGCGGCCGAGGCGTCCAGGTCGACCCGGTTCGGCACGGCGAACGGCACCGGTCCGTTCCGGTGGGTGATCACCGTGGCGGCGCTCGTGTCGGCGACCGCGCCGGCCAGCCGCTCGGCCGGGAAGTCCGGGTCGAGCAGGGTGTAGGCGGCGCCGGTCTTGAGCGCGGCGAGCAGCCCCGTGACGAGGTCCGGTCCGCGCTCGGCCAGCACCGCGACGGTGTCGCCGCGGCCGATGCCCCGGCCCGCCAGGTGACGGGCCAGCCGGTTCGCCGAGGCGTTCAACTCGCCGTAGGTGACGGTCCGTTCGCCGCAGACCAGGGCGGTGGCCCGGGGCGCGCGGGCGGCCTGCGCCTCGAACAGGGCGTGCACCGGCACCTCGACGGCGGCGGCCAGGGTGCCCAGCCACTCCTCGCACAGGCCGGCCATGGTGGCGGCGTCGAAGAGGTCGCTGTCGTACTCGAAGCGGCCGGTGAACCCGGTGCCGCGGTCGTCCACCGAGACCGACAGGTCGAAGCGGGAGACCGGGTTGGAGTGCAGGGCGCGGGTCACGGCGTGCCCGCCGACCGTGAACGGCCGGGAGTCCAGCGGGTGCAGCTCCAGCAGCACCTGGCAGAGCGGGTTGCGGTCCTCGGGGCGCTCGTCGAGCACCGCGTTGGCGATGTCGTCGAAGGGCACCTCCTGGTGGCGGTAGCCGCCGATCGACACCTCCCGCACGTGCCGGACCAGCTCACGGAAGGAGACGCCCTCCTCGACGGTCAGCCGCAGCGGCAGCAGGTTGACGAAGTAGCCGATCAGGCCGTCGAGTTCGGCCCGGCCGCGGACGTTCACCGGCGAGCCGAGCACCAGGTCGCGCTGCCCGGAGCGGCGTTGCAGGGTGAGGGCCAGCCCGGCGAGCAGCACCATGAACGGGGTGGCGTCCTCGCTCCGGGCGAGCGCCCGGACGGACTCGGCCACCGGGCCCGGCATGGTGAACCGGTGGAAGGCGCCGCGGAAGGCCTGTTCCTCGGGCCGGGGGTGGTCCGGCACCAGCGCCGGGGCGGTCGGCGCGTCGCGCAGGGTCTCCCGCCAGTAGTCGAGCTGGCGTTCCGCGATGTCGTCCCGGTACTGCCAGGCCGCGTAGTCGCCGTACTGGACGGCGAGGTCCGGGAGCTCGGCGGGCCGGTCCTCGGCCAGGGCGGCGTACAGCTCCTGGAGTTCGGCCTCCAGGACGGGCAGCGAGCCCTCGTCCCAGACGATGTGGTGGAGGAGCAGCAGCAGGGTCGTCGCGCCGTCCGCGCGGAAGACCCGGGCCCGCAGCAGCGGGCCCCGCGCGAGGTCGAAGGGTTCCAGGGCGGCCTCGGCGACCAGGTCGTCCACCCGGTCCGCGGTGGTCTCGGTGAGCGTGAACGGCAGCTCCACCGCCGGGTGGACGACCTGGCGCGGGCCGTCCTCGGCGAGCTCGAAGGTCGTCCGCAGGCTCTCGTGCCGCGCCACCACCCCCTCCAGCGCCCGCCGCAGCAGCTCGGGATCGACCGGCCCCGAGAAGCGGAACACCCAGGGCACCACGTAGGTCGGGGCGTCCGGGTTCCACTGGTCGAGGAACCAGAGGCCGCGCTGGAACTTGGACAGCGGGGCCTCGGTGGCGCCCGAGCGCTCCAGCGCCGGGCGCTCGCCGCCGGCCGCGGAGCTCACCGCGGCGGCGAACTCGGCCAGCGTCGGAGCGTCGAAGATGGTGTACGGCGACACCATGCCGAAGACGTCGAAGACCCGGCCGACCACCCGCACGGCGGTCAGCGAATCGCCGCCCAGGTGGAAGAAGTTGTCGTCGGCGCCCACCTCGGGCACGCCGAGCACGTCCGCCCAGACCGCCGCGATCAGCTGCTCGGCGGGGGTGCGCGGCGGCCGGCCGACCGGCTTGCCCTCGGGCACGGCCTGCGGCTCCGGCAGCGCCCCGCGGTCGACCTTGCCACCGGCCGTCAGCGGGAACGCCTCCAGCGCGGTGACCGTCGCCGGGACCATGTGCTCGGGCAGCCGCTCGGCCAGCCAGGCGCGGAGCTCGGCGTACCCCGGCACCTCGCCGGTCGCGTAGGCGGCCAGCCGGCCCTCGTGCGCCACCACGACGCTGCCGGTGACGCCGGGGTGCCCGGCCAGCACCTGCTCGATCTCACCGGGCTCGACCCGGAAGCCGCGGATCTTCACCTGGTGGTCGCTGCGCCCGAGGAACTCCAGCGGCCCGTCCTCGGCGGTGCGGCGCACCAGGTCCCCGGTGCGGTACATCCGGGCGCCGGCGCGGCCGGCGGCGGCGTCGGCGGGTGCTCCGGCGGGCGGCTCCACGGGCTCCTGCGCGACGGCCGCCGCGAACGGGTCGGCGACGAAGCGCTCGGCGGTGAGGCCGGGGCGCCCCAGGTAGCCGGAGGCCAGCAGCGGCCCGCCGACGTACAGTTCGCCGGCCGTGCCGGGCGGCACGGGCCGCAGCCGCTCGTCCAGGACGTACAGCCGGCGCGCGCCGACCGCGTCACCGATCGGGACCAGGGCCTGCGGCTCCTCTCCCGCCAGCCGGTGGGTGGTGGCGGTGACGACCGTCTCGGTCGGCCCGTACGCGTTCAGCAGCGGCACCCCCGTCGCATCCCACCAGGCGGCGGCGGTCGCGGGCTCCAGCTTGTCGCTGCCCGAGATCATCAGCCGCAGGGTGCGCGGCGCCCGGCCCCCGAGGGCCGCGACCACGTCGCCGAAGTAGCCGGCGGCCAGGTTGGCGACGGTGACGCCCTCGGAGTCCAGCAGGTCGGCCAGCGCGGCCGGGGCGAGCAGCCCGTCCTCCGGGAGGACCAGGCAGGCGCCGACGGACAGCGCGCCGAGCACCTGCTCCACGGCCACGTCCACGGTCGGGCGGGCGAACTGCAGGACGACGTCGCGCTCGGTGAGCCCGAAGGTGTCGACCACGGCCGCCAGGTGGCCGGTCAGCGCGGCGAGCGGCACGTGCACGCCCTTGGGGCGGCCGGTGGTGCCGGAGGTGTAGATGACGTAGCCGGCGCCGCCCGCCGCCGGGCGCCCGGGCCCGGACGCCTCACCGGCCCCGGCGCGCCCGGTCGGCTCCTCGCCGTCGAGGACGAGCGAGGCGCCGGCGTCCTCGGCGATCCAGCGGTTGCGGTCCTCCGGGGCCTTCCGGTCCAGCGGCAGGTAGGTGCCGCCGGCCCGCAGGACCGCCAGCAGCCCGACCACGTGGTCCAGCCGGTCCCGGCCGGAGACGGCGACCGTCCGCCCGGGGGCGAGCCGGGCCGCGAGGGCGGCGATCAGGCCGTCCAGCTCCCGGTAGCTGATCGTCCGGCCGCCGGTCCGGACGGCCGGCCGCTCCGGGAAGCGCCGGACGGCGGCGGCGAAGGGCGCGAATCCGGCTTCCGCGAACCCGGTCTCCGTGAATCCGGTCTCCGTGAATCCGGTCTCCGTGAATCCGGCTTCCGCCGGTCCACCGTCCGCGAGTTCGTGTGCGGTGAATTCGGCAGGGAATCCGCGTGAGGACATCATCCACCCCAGATCGTGAGAATGTTCGGCGACGAGAACGACGATAGGGGGAATGTCGTGACCCTATCGGCAGAATGAGCGGAGGGAAATCGGCAGTTTCCTGGTGCCGCCTCCCGAACAGGCAGGACGTACGGCAGGAACTACCGGCTCGGGGTTCCCGGGAAATCCGCGGGGGACCACACGTCATCCCGGTCCAGGTCCTCCGGGGCGTATTTCCCGAGCGCACTGATCAGCAGTCGGAGTTCCAGCGCCAGGCATTCCGCGAAACGGTGGAGCCCGGATTCCCGGTCCTCCGCGACGGCGATCAGCGCCGCACGCCCGAGGCCCACCGCGCGGGCCCCCAGCGCCAGGCTCTTGACCGCCCGGGCGCCCTCCCAGATCCGCCCGGAGACCAGCAGGGAGGGCGGCGGCGCGGGGGCCAGCCGGCGCAGGCACTCCGCGAGCGGCAGCCCGACGTGCGGCAGGAACACCCCGGGCGCCCAGCCCGTGCCGCCCTCCGCACCGTCCACCACGACGGCGTCCGCCCCGGCCTCGTGCGCCACCCGGGCGGCCTCGGCCACGTCCCGGCCGGGGTAGAGCTTCACCCAGATCCGCACCCGGGGGTAGTTGTTGCGCATCAGCCGGATCTGCTGGCGCAGGATCTCCGCGGTGAAGGTGCCGGGGGTCGCCGAGCGCAGCACCCGGCCGTCGCCGAACAACGGGTCCAGCCCGAAGCGGTCGCCGAGCGCCGCGGCGGCCGCGGCGTCGAGCACGGTCATTCCGCCCAGGCCCGGCTTCGCGCCCTGGCCGACCTTCAGCTCGAAGGCCAGCCGGCCGGACTCCAGCAGCGGCAGCGCGGCCGGATCGCTGTGCACGAGGTTCCACACCTCGGCGTCGGCGTCCTCGGTGCTCTGCTGGACGGCCACGCCGCCGAGCCCGTCCGGGAGTTCCTCGGCGTAGGCGCGCAGCCGGCCGAGCAGCGTGCGGTCGGCCGCCTCGCCGAGCCGGCCGTAGCCGTTGACCGGCACCACGTTCTCGCCGATCACCATCGGGATCCCGAGCGCCCCGGCCTGCCGGCTCAGCGCCAGCCCGACGTCGCCGCCGGCGGCCCGGGTGGAGCCCGTCGCGGAGACGTAGACCGGCAGGGAGGAGGCGAACCCGCCGATGGGGGTGGCGAGTTCGACGTCCCGGTAGTCCGGCTCCCGGCCGAGGTCGATCAGCTTGGCGAGCCGCTTCGGCAGGAACAGCGGCGGGACGATCCGCAGCGCGTCCAGTGCGTCGGGCTCCGCCGCCGCCCCGTCCGCCGGCCCGGGCCGGCCGGCGCCGAACAGCACCCGGCCGTAGTCCTCGGCGGGCGGGAAGGCGGCGGCCGCCCCGGCCCGGGCCCGGCGCCGGACCTCCTGCTCCGGGAACCCCGGTGCGCTGAGGTCCCGCTCGGTGTCCACGCCGCCCGGACCGGCGGGGGTGGGCTGCCCGGCAGGGGCGGGCGTTCGCCCGCCCGGCTCGGCGAGGGCCTCGCTCGGCGCGGTCACGGCGACACCACCCCGGCGACCTTGGGGAAGGCGCTGGCCTGCCAGACGGCGTCCAGCCCGGCGACGTAGCGGGTGAACCGCTCGACGCCGATGCCGAAGCCGGCGCTGGCCGGCACGCCCTCGCGCACCAGGTCCAGGTACCAGCGGTACTTCTGCGGGTTCTCACCGGTCTCCCGCATCCGGGTGATGATCTCCGCGTAGTCGTTGGTGCGCTGGCTGCCGCTGCACAGCTCGCCGTAGCCCTCCGGCGCGAGCAGGTCGAAGTTGCGCAGCAGGCCCGGGTCGTCCGGGTGCTCCCGGTCGTAGAAGCCCCGTGAGCCCTTCGGGTAGTCGGTGACGAAGAACGGCCGGTCCCGCCGGGCCGACAGCAGGGCCTCGCCCTCCCAGTCGAGTTCGGCCTCGGCGCTCTGCGGGTGCCCGATCCCGCGCAGTTCCTCGACGGCCTCCGCGTGCCGGAGCCGGCCGAAGGAGCCCTGCAGGAGCTCGGCGAACGCCTGCGGGTCGCGGCCGAGTTCGGCGAACTCCTTGGGCAGCTCGCGCACCGCGCCGTCCACCATGTGCACCACCAGCTCCTCGGCCAGCTGGACGACCTCGTCCCGGCTCGCGCCGGCGACCTCCACGTCGAGCTGGTGGAACTCGGCCAGGTGCCGGTTCGTCCCGGCGGTCTCCAGCGGTTCCAGCCGGACGTTCGGGGCGATGCAGAAGATCTTGTCGAAGGCGAGCAGCGAGGCCTGCTTGTACAGGATCGCGCTGGTCATCAGCTTGTAGCGGTGGCCGTAGAAGTCGATGTCCACCTGCTTGGAGCCGCGCGCACCGGGGTCGGTGACCGGGCCGATGATCGGCGGCAGCAGCTCGGTGAAGCCGCGGCCGCGCAGGAACTCGCGGGCGGAGGCCAGCAGTTGCTGCTGGACGCGGAGCGCGCTCCGGGTGGTCGGCGCGGTCAGGTGCCGGCCCGGGTCGGTCGGGGGCAGGGGCGTGGCGTCGGGCATGGTCGGGGTCCTCTTCTCGCGGGGGTCGGTGGGCGTGCGGGTGCTGGGTGATGGGAGGCCCGGCACGGCGCGCCCGGGGGGTGCGGGCCGTGGACGGGCCGTGGTGAGCGGTGGACGGGGGCGCGCCGCCGGTCGGCTCAGCGCGCGGCCGGAACGCTGCGGGCGGCGGCCGGCTCGGAGGCGTCCCCGGCCCGGCCGTCGTAGCTCCGCTGGACGTGGGAGAGGGCGGTCAGGAGTCCGGCCGAGCCGAGGATCGGCGGGCGGCCGCCCTCGACGAGCCCGGCGATCGGCATCGAGCCGACGGCGGACCAGTACAACCGCCCGTCCGGGCCCAGCGAGCTGCGTGCCCGCCCGGCGTTGTCGGGGTGCAGGCAGTAGGGCACGTCCAGGTAGCCGGCGGCGAACGCCCGGACCAGGGCCCGCCCGAGGTCGGCGTCGAGGTCGAGCACCGCGCCGATCAGCGCCCTGGCCTCGGCCTCGATGCCGGTGTCCGGCAGCGCGGCGGGCCGCGGGCGGTCGCGCTCGGCGGCGGCCGCCGCCGCGGCCGTCTCCAGCGCCCGGACGTTCTCGGCGACGGTCGGGATGCGGTGTGCCTCCGCCGTGGTCTTGACGATCAGTCTGGCGGCGCCGCCGCGCACGGCGAGCCGCGCCGCGTCCTCCAGCAGCAGCCGCGCGCCGCCGGGCGAGCGCGGGTAGACGCCCATGTAGGCGTAGACCACGAGGTGCCGGTCGACGTCCGGGAGCAGCTCGCCCGAGATCCGGCCGAGGGCGGCCAGCGCCTCCTCGTCCTGGCGCGCGTCGGCCTGCTGGGCGTAGCTGAGCGAGATGCTGCGCAGGCCGTGCTGGCGGAAGAACAGTGCCTCCAGCACGCTGATGGCGATCAGCAGGGAGGGCGGGCAGAGCTGGCCCATCATGCAGCCGCCGAAGGTCTCCAGGTGCGGATCCGCACCGAACTCCCGCACCGAGGCCAGGAGTTCGCAGCTGCGCTGCCAGTTGGACACGGCCTTGTGGAGCGGGGTCCGGCCGTACGGCAGGCAGTAGGAGACGGGCCCGCCCTCGGTGGCGTCCAGGCCGACGGCCAGCAGCGCCTCGACGATCCGCTCCGGCGCGGCCGAGCCGTGCCGCACCTGCACCGGGAAGCCCGCGTCCGCCACCCCGTGCAGCACCGCCCGGGTGACCTCGACCGGATGGGTGGCGATCGGGTAGCCGTTGAGGCCCGCCCCGGCCGCCAGGGCGCGCCGCGCCGCGTCGAGGTCGCCGGTGCGGGTGTAGCTGTCCAGGGTGATGGTGCCGACGGTGACGGCGGCCGCCCCCCGGGTGGCGAGCAGGCCCACCCGCATCCGGGACGCCTCCGCCATCCCCATCCGGGGCTGGACGACCAGGGCGCCGGCCTCCGCGGCCTGCGCCACGAACCCTCCGAAGCTCGTCACAGCAGGACCCGGGAGCGCAGCCCGCCGACGAACTCGCGGAACCCGGCCACCGAGCCGCCCTCCTCGAAGACCGCGTCGAATCCGGCCTCCAGCAGGGTCCGTTCGCGGTCGGGGTCGTCGGCTCCGGCGATGCCGAGCTTGCCGCCGATGACGGTCGGGGTGGTCCGCAGCTCCGGGCAGGCCCGCAGGGCCGGGATCACCCTGAGGCCCTCCTGGTGGCCGTGGCCGTTGACGCTGCTGATGACGATCAGGTCCGGTTCGATCCGGCGGCACTCGGCGAGCAGCAGCCCGTCCGGGACGCAGGCGCCCAGGTTCGTCACCCGGTGGCCCAGTTCCTCCAGCAGCAACTGCAGGAAGACCAGGTTCCAGGTGTGCGAGTCCGAGGCCATCGTCGTCACGACGACGTCCAGCCCGGTCTGTTCGGCATTTCCGTGCTCCACAACTCAGCCCTCATCGGTAGAGATCGTCGATGGCGTGCCGCCGACGCCCCGGCCGGCGGTCCGGGAACTCCGGCGCGTGTTCCGCGGCGGCCCCGGCCCCGGGGAGAACGTTAGGAACGATCGGGCCCGGCAAGCGGCAGGTCGGGCGGCAGGTCAGGCGGCAAGAAGCGGCAGAACCGGCGCCGGCGGAAGCGCCGCCGGCACGGCCGGCCGGCCCCGGGCGGGCAGGCGGGCGCGGCCGGTGGGCACGGTCGGCCGTTCGGCCTGCCGCCGGTCAGACCGCGGCGGCCAGCAGCGGGAGCTCCCCGGACGGTGCGAGCCGGAATCCCGGTTCCTCCCGGACGAGGCGCCGGCACAGGTTGAGCACCGTGAAGCGCACGCCGTCGCGGGCGGGCACGCTGCGGATCAGGCCGCGCGAGAGCAGTTCGTGCACCGTCTCCAGGCAGGTCTGCAGCGACCAGCCGCTGCGGACCACCGCGTCCTCCCCCGACCAGTCCCCCGGCTCGTCCACCAGCACCTCCAGCAGGTCGCGCTGGCGGTCGGTCAGCCGCCGGATCGCCGGTTCCACCTCGTCCCGCACGTCACCGCGCGCCCCGAACACCACCGGCGGGGCCGCCAGCGTGAACGGGACGGCCGTCAACCGGGCCACCAGCTGGGACGTGGACTGCACCAGCGCCCACCCGGCCGCGCGCTCCAGCGCACCCGGCAGGCCGTCCAGGTGGCGGCAGAGTTCCGCGACGGCGGGCGCCTCGGAGGGCTCCAGGGTGTAGCCGGGCCGCAGCCTGCTCAGGTGCGAGAGCAGCAGTCGGACGGCGCCGACCTGCGCCAGCGCCTCCGGATCGGCGTCCAGCTCCGGCTCCGGGACGGGCAGCGGCGCGAGCGGGATGACCTGACCGCCGGGGAGCGGGCGGGCCTCCCGGGCGGTGATCAGCACCCGCAGCCCCGGGCAGTGGTGGAACAGCTCGTCCAGCCGGCCGGCGTCCACCCCGCCGTCGGCGCCGTCCAGCACCAGCAGGGCGGGCTGGTTGCCGAGGTCCCGGACGATGTCGTCCAGCAGCCCGCGCCAGGGGTGCGGGCCCCCGCCGCAGTCCACCCACCGCACCGACCAGCGGGCGGCCAGGTGGAGCCGGCCGGCCACCTCCAGGGCGAGCCGGGTCTTGCCGACGCCGCCGAGCCCGACCAGGGAGACCAGCCGGTCGCCGTGCACCGCGAAGGCGTCGGCCAGTACCTGGGCCTCCATCTCCCGCCCGACGATCGCCCCGCGTGCCACCGGCGGCGCGGCCGGTGCGGCCGGCGCGTCGTCGGCGAGCGGGTGCCGGCGGGCGGCCTCCTCGAAGTCCGTGCGGCTGCGGCCCTCCAGCCGCAGCGCGTCCGCCAGCAGCCGGACCGTCTCGTTGCGGGGCCTGCGCACCCGGCCGCTCTCCATGTCCCGGATGGCCCGCACGCTCAGGGTCGCGTGATCGGCCAGGCACTGCTGGGTCAGCCCGACCCGCTCGCGCCGTAGCCGCAGCAGCTCGCCGAAGCCCGCCGCCGTTCTCACCGCTTGCACCGACTGCCCGCCGTCCATGCCTCGTCTGCCCTTCGTGGTCCGGACTCCTACTGGGGTCGGGTCCGGTGACGGCATCAGCCCCGGGTACCCGCGCGGCCCGTGGTCCGGCCGCACGGGCACCGGTGGTCAGGCTGTGGCCTCCGAACCGGTTTCCCTCTGGTCCCCGATGCTCCAGGCTTGCCGTCTACGCACGATCAACGGCCGATCACCGGCCCCACCCACGACCTTCACGGCTGCCTCACAGCCCTCCCGGAACCCCTGCTCACGGCCCCGCCCGGAGCACCGCGCGGCCCCGCCCGGCCCGCCCCCGGCCCCATGACGAGCGCCGCCCGCTCCGCCGTCGGAGTGACGGCGGAGCGGGCGGCGCTCGTGTCCTGCGGTGAGCCTGTCGGGTCAGTACCGCTGGGCCTGGGTGACCTTGGCGACCAGTGCCTTGTCCCGGTCGATCGGGCTGAAGGCCGTCCGGGTGGCCTTGGCCCCCGCGGCGACGTCCGGGATGCCGAGGTAGGAGGTGTCCACGACCTTGCCGGTCTCGTCGAGGAACTCGACCTTGACCGCGTACGACGTCGTCGAGCCGGTGCTGTTGACCACCGTCACCAGGGCGGCGTTGAATCCCGCGGCCTGGGCCTTCGGCAGGCCGGTGAGCGTGACGTCCGAGACGGCGTTGCCCGCACCCCCGGTCTTCGACAGGACGTCCTGCGCCTTGGCCCGGTCCGCGGCCACCTGGGCCGAGACGGACGACTCGAACGCGGACGCCGCCGCCGACAGCGACTCCATCGCCTTGGAGGCGGCGGCCGAGGCCGCGGACGCGGCCGCCGAGGCCGCGGACGCGGCCGCCGAGGCCGCGGACGCGGCCGCCGAGGCCGACTCCAGCAACGAGGACTTGGCCGAGGCCACGGAGGAGGGCAGCTGGCCGGAGAAGGAGTTCACGTCCGGGGAGAAGGAGCGCGACGGTGTGGGCGAGGAGGAGCCCGAGGAGCCGCAGCCGGCGGCGACCAGCACCGTGCAGCCCAGCGCCACCGCGGCGAGTCCGGCCCTGCGGCCCGTCCGACCCGACGCCCGTGCCGGCCTGTCGTTGAAACGCGGCATGCCCCTGTCCCTGCCTCACGGCCGAACCCTCAGCGGCCCGATCCTGCTCGGCACCAGCCTCCGCCGCTCCCCGCCGTTCCCGCCACCGGGCCTGCTGCGAACAGGTCACCGCGGGCCGGCAGCCGGAGTCCCGGCCCGGGTACGCGGCAGGGCCCGTACGGTACGACCGGTCGTACCGTACGGGCCCGGTTCCGGGGGGCTCGGCCGGGAGAACCCGCGGGTTCTCAGTTGGCGGCGAGCTGGGCCGCGAAGATCGCGTGGTTGAAGTAGGCCTTGGCCTCCTGGATCAGGCCCTCGCCGTTCAGCTGGTAGACGTTGATGCCCGACCAGTTGACCGGCTTGCCGTCCTTCGCGACGGCCGCGCCGTGCCAGGAGACGGCGGTGAACTCGCCGACGTTGTGGGCCTCCAGCGGGGTCAGGCCGAGGAAGGGGTCGAAGTTGGGGATGACGGACTTGATGAAGGTCCGGATCGCCTCGCGACCCTTGATCGGCTCGGTGCCCACCGGGTCGTGGAAGAGCGCGTCCTCGGCGAAGGCGTCGGCCCAGCGGTCGGCGTCGGCCGACTGGGAGGCCTCGAAGAACTGCAGGACGGCCTTGGGCATGGCGGGGAGAGTCATCGACTCGCCTTTCTGTCGGGGTGTTCGGGATATCTCGTGATGGCTGCCGAACGGGCTCCGGGCCCGTCGGGCAGGTCTGGGGGGTGAGGGCGGCCGCCGCGGTCCGGCGGCCGGCTCAGGGGGGCGGGCTGCCCGGTCAGGCCGGGCCGGCGTCCACGGTGCGGCGCTGCCGCAGCAGGTCGACCCGGCACAACTCGTCGGCCTGGAGGCGGTAGTAGAGCCGGGTGCCCTCGCGCCGCCGGGTCAGCAGGCCCGCGTAGAGGAGCATCTTCAGGTGGTGGCTGATCGTCGGTCCGGACTGCTCGAAGGAGTCCAGGAGTTCGCCGACGAAGGCCTCGTTGGCCTCCCGGCCGAGCAGGATGGAGACGATGCGCAGCCGGATCGGGTCGCCGAGCGCCTTGAACAGACCGGCCAGTTCGTCGTGCGGGAGCGTCTCGGTCGCGGCTGCCGCCCGGGTGCCGGCGGCGGTGCCGGCGGCGGCGCTCGTGGCGCTCGGGAGGGGACGGACAGAGTGGGGAATCATTGCTCTCCTCACGGGCGAGTGGGCGGGAACCGGCTCAGCCGGCCACCGGGTGGCGGCGGTCGTGGCGGCGCATCAGCGGGACGGTCAGCAGACCGACCGCCGCGAGCACGGCCTGGACCGCGCAGACCCCGCCCCACCCGTAGGAGCCGAAGCAGGCGCTGGCGACCGCCGCGGAGACCGCCCCGCTGAGGAAGACCGCGACCATGTAGACGGTGTTGGCCCGGCTGCGGGCGTTGGGGACGTAGGCGAAGATCCGGGCCTGGTTGGCGATCTGGCTCCACTGCACCCCGACGTTGGCCAGGACGATGGCCACCACGAGGGCGACGAGCAGCGAGCCGCCGAGGGCGTAGGCGCCGGCCGAGACCAGGGTGAGCACCAGCGAGGCGATGATGATCGGCTGCGCGCCCTTGCGGTCGATGTAGCGCCCGGCCCACGGGGCGGACACCGCACCGGCCAGGCCCAGCACGCCGAACAGGCCCGCCACCGCACTGCTGTAACCGTAGTGACTGTTCGTCAGGACGAGCACGAGGGTGGTCCAGGTGGCGCTGTAGGCGCCGAACAGCGCGCCGTGCAGCACGCAGGCGTGCCGTACGGCTGGCTCGTCGCGCACCAGCCGGGGCAGCGAGGCGAGCAGGCTGCCGTAGCTCATGGCCGGGCGGGCGCCCTCCTTGGGCAGCAGCGAGACGGTGAGGGCACCGGTGGCCGCGGTCAGGACGGCGGCCAGCAGGTAGACGGCCCGCCAGCCGGCCAGTTGCCCGACCGCGCCACCGATCACCCGGGAGCCCACGATGCCGGTCATCAGGCCGATCTGGACGTTGGCCACCACGGCGGCGCGCTTCTCCGGCGGTGCGAGTTCGGAGGCGAGCGGCACCAGGACCTGCGGGATCACGGTGGCGGCGCCGATCGCCGCGGTGGCGGCGGCCAGCACCCCGAGGCCGGGGGCGGCCGCGGCCACCAGCAGCACGGCGGTGGTGACGCCCAGCATGGTGGCGAGCAGCGGCCTGCGCCGCCGGACGTCGCCCATCGGGACCAGGAAGAGGATGCCTGCCGCGTAGCCGAACTGGGCGCAGGTGACCACGATGCCGGCGGAGGAGTGGGAGATCCCCAGGCTGTCGCTGAACAGTTTCAGCAGCGGCTGGGCCAGGTAGACGTTGGCGACGGTGGCTCCGCTGCACACCGCCATCACCAGGAACAGCATGGGGCGGACGGTGGTGGGGCCGGGAGGGTCGGCCACGGCACGGGGGAGAACCGGAGTGTCTGTCATGACAGATCCTTGGTCACGCGGATGGGGTGAGCGGGCTGGTGCGCTGATCGCGCCGGGGAAGGACGGATCCCCGGGCACGGCGAGGGTGTTGAACCGGCCGTGTGGCACCGGCGGAGGAGGCAGCCGGTCGGTCGGCGGCGTCACGACGAGTTCTACACCAACCAGATGGTTTATTCAATCGGTTGGTCGGGCTTGACCCGGCCGACTAAACTAACCAGTCACTTGTTTACCCCTCCCCCCGTCCGCGAGACCCGAGGATGCCTGGCCGATGACCTCACGCTCCGAGCAAACCCGGAACCGGATCTACCAAGCCGCGCTCGACGAGTTCGCGCGCTACGGCGTCGCCGGCGCGCGCGTGGACCGGATCGCTCGGGAGGCCCAGGCCAACAAGCAGGCGATCTACCTCTACTTCGGCGACAAGGAGACGCTCTTCGCCACCGTGCTCAAGCGGTCGCTGGGCGAGCTGGCGGCCGCCGTGCCGCCGCCCACCGCCGACGGCGAGGTGGACGTCACCGACTACCTCGACCGCCTCTTCACGTACCACCAGAACCACCCCGAGGTGACCCGCCTGCTGCTCTGGGAGGCGCTGGAGTTCACCGACCAGACCGTCCCGGACGAGGAGTCCCGCCGGGCGCACTACCAGCAGAAGGCCGCCGACCTGAACAGCGTGCGGTCCGCCGAGTCCGAGCAGATCAGCGCGATCGACGCGCCGGCGCTCCTGCTGATCTTCACCGGGCTGGTGGGCTGGCCGATGGCCGTCCCGCAGGTCAGGCGCATGATCGTCGGCGACGACGAGGGCGCCCTGGAGCGGGTGAAGGCCTCCGTCATCGCCGCGGCCGTGGCCATCGCCGGCCAGAAGTGACCCGGCCCGCCCGGGGGTGCCGCACGCACCCCCGGGCGGCCTGACCGGGCGGCCCGACCGGCTCCGCACCCGGCCGGCGGACCGGCACCGGACGCCCTCCCGGCCCGCTCCGCACCCGGCCGGCGCCGGTACTTCCACCTTCATCGAAAAGCTTGTCCGGGCGCGGGGCCCGCCCTAGGTTGGGGGCTCAGCCACGGCTCACGCGTTCCCCGCGGGCCGGAGGCCCCCGAGCCGCTCCCCGGCAGTCCGCGGGTCGAGCCCCCGCCCGCCCGGATACCCCTGCGAGGTGCCCCGGCCTCGATCCCGGCGGCGCGCGACCGACCCGGCCGGGGAGCGGCGTCCCCGTGGTTCGGGGCCCACCGACCGAGAGGCGGCCGCGGGCCCACCGACCGAGAGACAGGTGAGTACCCCATGAGTACGGCAGAGCAGGCCCTGGTCGGCCGTCGCACGGCCCTCGGCTTCGGCGCGCTGCTGGGCGCCGGCGCGCTGACGGGCGGCCTGGCCGCCCCGGCCTCCGCGGCGCCCGCCCGCGACGAGGCGGCCCCCGACGCGAAGCACTACCAACCGCCGCACGGCTACGCCGGGTTCCCCGCGATGCCGGCCTCGGTGCTGCAGTTCTTCGCCGCCTCGCAGCGCGCCGACGCCCGCGCCTGGGCGGACGCCTTCGCCGAGGGCGCGGTCTTCCACGACCCGGTCGGCCGGCCCCCGATCACCGGCCGCGCGGCCATCCGGGCCCGGATCGCCTCGGTCCTGCCGAACTTCCGCCCCTTCCTGGGCATCACCCCGCTGGAGGCGCACGCCACCGCCGACTTCGTCGCCGTCACCTGGCGGGGTGCGGCGGTCACGCTGTCCAACCGGCCCGTCAACTGGTCCGGGATCAACGTCTTCCAGCTGGATTCCGCCGGTCTGATCAAGGAGTGCAGGGCCTACTTCGAGTACGCCGTCTTCCAGGCCCAGCTCGACCCGAAATAGACAACCACCTTCGACAAATCCACCACCGGATCCGCGACGGAGCTCCCGCGGACCGCACGCCGCCCCGCCCGGGCCGGCACCGCGGTCCGCGGGAGCTCTTTTGCTTCCGCCGTGTTTCGGGCCGCCATTCCGGTACCCGGAAGGTAGGTCGCCGGTAGGGCGAAAGAACGTTCGACTGTTTCGATGGGAACTGTCCTCGAGGGGCCCGTGCGGGTCTCCGACGGTGGGTCATCACCGCACCTCAGGACCGGACGGCGCCAAGTCCGTCGCCTTCTCGACAGCTACCAGAGGAGCTTTCCCATGCACATTCTGGTGACCGGCGGCGCCGGATTCATCGGTAGCAACTACGTCCGCCGTCTGCTGACCGGCGGACTGGGCACCGATGTGACCGGCGTCACCGTTCTCGACAAGCTCACCTACGCCGGGAATCTGGAGAATCTCGCCCCCGTCTCCGGCGACGGCCGACTGCGGTTCGTCCACGGCGACATCGCCGACGAGGAGCTGGTCCCCAAACTGCTCTCCGAAGTGGACGCGGTGGTGAATTTCGCCGCCGAGTCCCACGTGGACCGCTCGATCGGCAACTCCGGCGAATTCGTGCGCACCAACATCGTCGGCACGCACAACCTGCTGCGGGCCGCCCTCCAGGAGGGCCTGGCGCGCTTCGTCCACGTGTCCACCGACGAGGTGTACGGCTCGATCGACGAGGGCTCCTGGACGGAGGAGTGGCCGCTGGAGCCCAACTCCCCGTACGCCGCCGCCAAGGCGAGCGCCGACCTGCTGGTGCGCGCGTTCGCCCGCACCCACGGCCTGAACGTCAGCATCACCCGCTGCAGCAACAACTACGGCCCGTACCAGTTCCCCGAGAAGGTCATCCCGCTGTTCGCCACGACGCTGATGCGCGGCGGCACCGTCCCGCTCTACGGCGACGGGCTGAACGTGCGCGACTGGCTGCACGTGGACGACCACTGCCGCGGCATCGACCTGGTGCTGCGCGAGGGCGCCCCCGGCGAGGTCTACAACATCGGCGGCGGGCGGGAGTTGACCAACAAGGAGCTCACCGGGGTACTGCTCCACGCCCTCGGCAGGGACTGGAGCTCGGTGCGCGCGGTCGCCGACCGCAAGGGGCACGACCGCCGCTACTCCATCGACGACAGCAAGCTGCGCCGGCTCGGCTACCGCCCGCAGGTCAGCTTCGAGGACGGCATCGCGCAGACCGTGGCCTGGTACCGGGAGAACTCCGCCTGGTGGCAGCCGCTGCTGGCGAACGCCGCCTGATCCGACTCAGTTCCGGAAGACGCACACCTCCGCACCAGGAAGGAACAGCTCATGCGCGGCATCATCCTCGCCGGCGGGTCCGGCACCAGACTGCGCCCGCTGACCAGCGTGCACTCCAAGCAACTTCTGCCGGTCTACGACAAGCCGATGATCTACTACCCGCTCTCGGTGCTGATGCACGCCGGGATCCGCGAGGTCCTGATCATCTCCACCCCGCACCACCTCGACGTCTACCGCGAACTGCTGGGCGACGGCGGGGACCTGGGCATCGAGCTCAGCTACGCCGTCCAGGAGAACCCCGGCGGCCTGGCCCAGGCCCTGCTGATCGGCCGGGAGTTCGTCGGCGACGAGGACCTCTGCCTGGTGCTCGGCGACAACATCTTCTACGCCCACGAGCTGCCGACCATGCTCCGCCGCGAGGTCGAACGGCTGGACGGCTGCACCCTGTTCGGCTACCCGGTCAGCGACCCGGAGCGGTACGGCGTGGCCGAGATCGACGAGAACGGCGCGATCGTCAGCCTGGAGGAGAAGCCGGACCGGCCGAAGTCCAACCTGGCCGTCACCGGTCTGTACATGTACCACAACGAGGCCCTGGACCGGGCCGCCCGGCTCACCCCGTCGGCCCGCGGCGAGCTGGAGATCACCGACCTCAACCTGACCTACGTGCGGGAGAACCGGGCCCGGCTGGTCAACCTCGGGCGCGGCTCGGCGTGGTTCGACACCGGCACCCACGACAGCCTGCTGGAGGCCTCGACCTTCGTGCAGATCCTGGAGAAGCGCCAGGGCATCCGGATCTCCTGCGTGGAGGAGGTGGCCTACCGGATGGGCTTCATCGACCGGGAGCAGCTGACCCTGATCGGCAAGCGGCTCTCGTCCTCCTCCAGCTACGGCCAGTACGTCCTGGAGCTGGCCGGCGCATGACCCCGCCGACCGACACCGCACCGCACGACGACGCGCTGGTGGAGCCCCGCACCCGTACCCACGGTTCGACCGTGGGCCCGGGCTGCTGGGTCCGCCACGGCGTGTCCCTGGAGGACAGCACGCTGGCCGCCGGCGTCTTCATCGGCTTCCGCAGCGCGATCGCGGCCGCCGACTTCGGGCCGGGCGCGATGGTCGCCTCCCTGGCCCGGGTCGGGGAGCCGGGCGGCGCCCGAGTCACCGTCGGGGCCGGCGCCTGGATCGCCGCCCGGGCCGTGGTCGCCCCCGGCGTCCGGCTCGGCCGGGGCGCGGTGGTGGCGGCCGGCGCCCACGTCACCCGCGACGTCCCCGACGACACCATCGTGGTGGGCCGGCCGGCGCGGATCCTGCGCCACCGGACACCGGTCGAGGACGGCCTGCCGGACCCGTCGGCGATCGTCGCCCTGGTCCGCCGCCGCGCACCCCGCGCGGTCACCCTGCCGCCGAGCTGGCGGGTGGGCACCGGCGGGCTGCTGGACGCCGAGTTCGGCGGCGGCGTGGACGTCCGGATCGGCCCCGGGCCGATCGCGCTCGGACGCCCCGACGGGCCGTCGCCCCTGGGCGGCATCCGGCTCGGCACCGGCGTGCGGATCGGCGCCCGCGCCGTCCTGGAGGCCGGCGGCGGACTGTCGGTCGGCGACCGCACCGTCCTGGGCCCCGACGTCCAGGTCCTCTCCAGCGGCCACGACCTGGGCCGGCGTTCACTGCCCTGGCGGGCCGGCCCGGTCTCGATCGGCGCGGACGTGCTGATCGGCTCGGGCGTCACCGTCATCGGGCCCTGCACGATCGGCGACCGGGCCCGGGTGGCCGACGGCGCGATCGTGGTGGGCGACGTGCCGGAAGGCCGCACCACCCACGGAGTACTCACCCCTTCCGACACCAGGAGCCCGCGATGAAGATCCTGTTCGCACCCGCCGCCACCGGCTCGGGACACAACATGCGCGTCCTGTCGCTGGCCCGGGAGATCCTGGCCCAGCAGCCCGACGCCGAACTGACCGTGCTGCTCGGCTCGTTGCAGTCCACCTTCACGCCGCTGTTCACCGAGGCCGGCGTGACGGTGGTGGACCTCGCGGCCGGCCGGCCGGTGGACTACGCCACCAAGAGCAACCTGGGCCGCCGGATGGACTGGGACGGCTACATCGGCGGCTACCTCGCCCCGGCGTTCGTCAACGGCGAGCGGATCCTGCAGTACCTGGCCCTGATCCAGGAGCACCGGCCCGACCTGCTGGTCAGCGACTACAACATGTCCGCCAGCATGGCCGCCGCCATCCTCGGCACCCGGCACGCCCTGGTCACCGAGCGGTACGACTTCACCCTGTACCAGCTCGACGACCAGACCCTGGTCGACGGCGGCTTCGACATCGAGCCGGAGGACCTGCGGCGCGGCCGCCAGGCCCTGCACGCCTGCTTCGAGTGGATCGTCTCCGGCGCCGAACTGGTGCTGACCGACAAGCCGCTGGTCCCCGAGCTCGACGAGGGCACCGCGGTGGCCCGGGCCCTGCGCCCGGGCGGCAACGCGGTGTTCACCGGCCCGATGGTGCGCCGGATCCCGCCGTCCGACGCCGAGGGCAAGGCCCGCGCCGAGCTCGGCATCCCCGAGGGGCCGCTGATGGTCGGCTCGGTGGGCGGCACCACGATGTTCCTGGAGAACAAGCAGAAGGTCGTCGACCGCTACCTGGAGGCCTACGAGCTGCTCCGCGGGCAGCACCCCGACCTGCAGTTCGTGCTGCTGGGCCGGGAGCCCGTCCCGGCGCCCGAGTCGGTGATCCAGCTGCCCTACCTGCCGGAGTGGATGCCGCTGCTGCGGGAGGCCAACGTGCTGCTCTCCGCGCCCGGCTGGATCACCGTCACGGAGGTGGCGGCGATGCGCATCCCGACCGTCTTCGTGCTCGGCAGCCTCGGCGAGTACCACGAGGTCGAGGCGGCCCGCAGGCTCGACCTGCTCGGCTTCCCGACCTGCATCGACCCCACCGCGGAGCAGCTCGCCGCGACGGTCGCCCCGCTGCTGGCCGTCCGGCCCGACCACGACGCCCCGACTCCGGGCCAGCTCGCCGTCGCCCCCGAGGGCCCGGGCACCGCGCTCGCCGCCCGGCACCTGCTGGCGGCCGCCGGCCGCGCCCGCTGATGGCGGCACCCGCCACCCTCGCACTGCCCGTCGCGACCCGGATGCTGCTGGCCAGCGACGGCTCCACCACGGTGCTGCTGGAGTCGCTGCTGGGCCGCCGGCTGTCGGTGCGGGTCTCGCTCCAGCACCGGGTCGGCGCCGGCCAGGCACCGCCGCAGGCCCTCGCCTCGCTCGGGCTCGGCCCCGAGCACACCGTGGTCGAGCGCCACTCGGTGCTGGTCACCGACGACGACGAGGTCGTCAGCCGCAACCTGGTGGTCTTCACCGCACCCCCGCGCGGCTGGTCCGGCGCCGCCAACGACGCCGTCCCGCTCGGCCACCGGCTGCGCGACACCCTGACCCTGCAGCACCGCCGGCTGCTCGGGAGCGGCACCGACCGCTGGAGCCCGGACGACGAGCCGTGCGCCTACAAGGAGTACCTGATCAGCTGCGACGACGGCGCCCGCCTGTACGTCCACGAGCGCTTCGACCCGCGCTTCGTCCCGCTTCCCGAAACCGTCTGAGACCGACCGAGGAGTCCCGATGTCCCGACCGCCCTCCCTGCACGACTTCTTCACCGAGAACTTCGTGGACGCCCGGGGCCGCGTCCCGGCCGTCCTCGGCCGGGACGCCGCCGACCCGGTCACCCCGGACCGCACCCTGCGGGACGCGGCCCTGGCCGTGCTGGTGCTCGCGAAGGCCGAGGAGCCCGAGCTCACCCGCACCCTGCTGACGGCCCTGCGCGAGTTCGACGACGCACAGGCGGCCGGCTTCCACGAGCTGCTGGACGTCACCGGCACCGTGCACCCCGTCGGCGACGTGCGCACCCCCGCCACCCAGGCGCTCGCCTGGTGGGCGCTGCACCACGCGGGCACCGCCCTGGACGACCCGGCGACGGCCGCCGAGGCCCGGGCGGGGCTGCGCCCGCTGGCCGAGTCCGTGCTCGCCGGCGGCTGGCCGGCCCGCCTGCACCGCGACGGGGCGACCGTGCTGGACGGCGCGAGCCTGCTGGAGCAGGTCGCGGTGCTGGTGCTGGCCGCGCACGCGGTGGACGACGGCGACGCGTTCTGGGCCTCGTTCCTGACCGCCGCCGCCGAGCAGCTGGCCGCGTTCGACTCCGCGGACGGCGCCTGGGCGGCACTGACCGCGCGCGGCGAGCCGGACGCCTTCCACGGCTACCGGCTGCGCTCCAGCGCCCTGGCGGTGCTGGCCTGGTCCGCCCTGCACGAGCGCGCCACCGCCGCCGGATCGCCGGACCTCGGCGCCCTGGAGCACGCCCGCAAGGTGCTGCGCCACCTGGACACCCACGAGCACACCCGCGGCCGCGGCCTGTGGGACCGGGTGTCCGCCGACTCGCAGACCCGGGTCGACCCGCTGCTGGCGCAGTACGGCCGCCCCGACTCGCCGTTCCCCGCGAAGCTGATGCCCGACCACGCGCTGGCCGTGCTGGCCGCCGACCGGGTCGCCGAGCTGTCCGACGACGTGTGGGCCAAGGAGCTGTCCGCGCTGGCCGCCGCCGAGCTCTGGCGCTACACCGACACCGCGGTCGGCGGGATCTTCCAGGGCCAGGGCAGCTGGTTCTCCACCCCGGTGGACGCCACCGTCCCGCTCGCCCGGCACGTCATGGTGCCGCCGCGCTCCGCGGGAGCCTTCTCCGTCGGCAACACCGCGTACGTGCCGTTCCACGAGAAGCACGCCACCACCCAGCTGCTGGCGCTGGCCGCCCTCGGCGACCGCGAGCAGCCCGCGCCGACCGTGCCCGGCCCGGCCCCCGAGCTGAAGCCCTGGCCGCTGGAGCGCGACCTCTCCTACGTCTCCCGCGAGCCGCTGTCCGAGGGGCTGATCGACCTGCCGGCCTACCTGGCCTGGCTGCGCTCGACCGCCTCGGGCCTGGGCTACGGCCTGACCCCGTACCGGGCACCGCTGGGCCTGCGCTCGGACCGCACCGCACAGACCTTCTCGGTGCTGCACGTGGTGTCCGACCTGATGGCGCTGAACGAGCCGATCGCCAACCGCGACCAGCTGCTGGCCGGCATCTACGCGACCCAGAACCCGGACGGCGGCTTCGGCGAGCAGCCCAGCCTGCTCTCGGAGGCGTTCACCACCTACTGCGCGGTGCTGACGGCGACCGTGCTCGGCGGCACGGACTACGACACCGACCAGTGCGCCGCGTTCCTGCAGGCCTGCCAGCACGCCGAGGGCGCCTTCGGCAACGCCCCCGGCTACCCGGGCGACGCCTGGCACTGCAACCTGGCCGTCCTGGCGCTGCTGGCCCTGGGCCGGCGCCCGGAGCGGGAGGCCGACCTGGTCGCCTACTTCGCCGCCTGCCGCAACCAGGACGGCGGCTACGGCAACCAGCCCGGCCACCCCTCGGACACCTTCGCGACCTTCCGGGTGGTCGACACCCTGATCGCGCTCGGCCTGGAGCCGCCGCGCCACGAGGAGACCATCGCCTGGCTGCGCGGCCTGCAGACCGAGGCCGGCGGCTTCCGCTACCGCCCGTCGGGCCCGGAGAGCTTCGTCGGCTCCTACCACGCGATCGCCTCGCTGTACGTGCTGGGCTCGGAGCCCGCCGACCCGGCCGCCTGCCGGGCCTGGATCGCCGCGCGGCAGAGCTCGGACGGCGGCTTCGGCCGGGTGCCCGGCGGCGCCTCGGAGACCACCGACGAGGGCTTCATCGCGATCCAGGCGCTGCACATGCTGGAGGGCAAGCTGAACCCGTACTGGGCCGTCATCATGACCTGATCCCGGGTCACCCCGGGCGACCGCGCGGGGCTCCGCACGCCCCGCGCGGTCCACCACCCGCCATGCGCCGTTCCCCACGGGCCGCAGGCCGCTCGCCGCACGCCGCACGCCGTTCACCACGACCGAAGGACACCTTCCGATGATCTTTGACTGCCACCAGCACGTCGTCCTGCCGACCTCCGCCCAGATCGCCGCGATGGACGAGGCGGGCATCGACCGCGCGGTGCTGCTGTCGACCCTGCCGCACATCGAGCACTCCACCGACATCGCCTCGTTCAAGAGCGAGATGTCCGTGCTGCACCGGGTCCTGCAGGGCGAGGCGGACGGCCGCGAGCGGCCCAGCCGGGAGCTGCGGGAGGCGCTGGCCGAGGGCGGCGACCGGTTCGTGGCCTTCGGCAAGGTGCCCGTGGGCCTGTCGTACGAGGACACCGTCAAGGCGCTCCAGCAGGAGGTCCTCGAGCCCGACTACGCCGGCGTCGGCGAGCTGACCTTCGGGTCCGACGAGGCGGCCAAGCTGGAGCCGGTGTTCCGGGCCGTGCAGGAGGCCGCGGTCGGCGGTCGGGCGCTGCCGCTGCTGGTGCACGGGTTCGCCCCGCAGACCGCCGGGGACATCCGCACCACGGCCGAGCTGGCCCGCCGCTTCCCGTCCGTACCCGTGGTCATCGGCGTGCTGGGCGGCCTGAACTGGCTGGAGACCATCGAGCTGGTGAAGGAGATCCCCAACCTCTACCTGGACCTGGGCTCCTCCTTCGTCTCGCTGGCACCGCGGCTGGCCGCCGCGGAGGTGCCGGAGCGCTGCCTGTTCGGCTCCAACACCCCGTTCGCCGACATGTACACCAACCGGATCCTGGTGGAGCGGGTGATCCCGGACGCCGGCGCCCGGGCCCGGGTGATGGGTGAGAACCTCGCGGAGCTGCTGGGGATCGCGGGCTGAATCTTCACCGAATCTGACGATTCGACAGTCTGACTGAACGTCAGAATCCTTGCAGGGGGCGGACGGGAGCGATTCCCGCCCGCCCCCGCTGTCATGTAGGTCACGTTTCACCGGCCCGGGGCGGCCATGGCGCGGATTTCCGCTGGTCGCAGACCTCGTGACGCTCTGTTATTTAAACCAACCAGTTGCATGAAAAGGACTGATTGAGTCACCCTTACGTCATGCTAGTCCCCGAGATCCCCGCCAAAGCTTCACAGACCCCGGCCGCACGCCGGCTCGGCCGAACCGGCCCCCACCTGCCCTGCGTAGGACTCGGCACCTGGCGCCGCTTCGACCTCCCCGCCGGGCGCGAGCACCTGGCCCGCGAGATCGTCGCCCTCGCCCTCGCCCACGGGGTGCGGGTCTTCGACACCGCGCCCGTCTACGGACGCTCCGAGGAGGTGCTGGCCCGCGCCCTGGGCACCGCCCGGCAGGAGGCCTTCGTCGCGACCAAGATCTGGGCCGACGGCCCCGCCCGGGGGAGGCGCCAGTTCGAGAACCAACTGCGCCTGTTCGACGGCCGGGTCGACCTGCTCCAGCTGCACCACGTGATCGGCTGGCGCAACCACACCGACTGGCTCCAGCAGGAGCGCGAGCGCGGCCGGATCGGCCGGATCGGCCTGACCTACTGGCGCGACCACGCCTTCGGCGGCGGCACCGCGGCCGACCTGGAACAGGCCATGCGCACCGGCGTCTACGACACCGTCCAGATCCCGCTGAACCCGCGCGAACGCGCCGTCGAGCAACGCATCCTGCCGCTGGCCCGGGAACTGGGCATCGGCGTGCTGGTGATGCGCCCCTTCGCCGAGGGCGGCCTGCTGAACCGCACCCCCGACCCCCGCCGACTGGCGGCCGCCGCCGACTGCACCGACGCGTCCGAGGCCCTGCTCCGCTGGGGGCTGTCCGACGAGCGGGTGCACGTCACCCTGCCCGCCACCCTCGACCCCGCCCACCTGCTGGCCAACGTCGCGGCGGGCGCCGCGCCGCCCCTGACCGCCGATCAGCGCACCGCACTGGCCGAGCTGTTCGTCTGACCCTGCCCATCGCCGCCACTGACGGAAGGATCGACACCCATGAACAGTTCCACCGCAGCGCTCGCCTCCGCGGGCTTCCGGCTGCCCATCGTCCACGGGCCGTCCAACGGGGTCGGCAAGCTCGCCCCGCGGGAGGCCTTCCACGTCAGCCTGCTGGGGGCGCCCGCCATCCGGATCAACGGCGAGCCCGTCAACATCCGGGGCGACGCCACCAGACGAGTCCTGGTCCACCTGGTGCTCTCGTCCCCGCACGTGATCCCCAACCACCGGCTGATCGAGTCCACCTGGGGCGGCAACGAGCCCGACAGCGCGATCGACCAGATCCGCAAGATCATCTCCAAGCTGCGCCAGGGCCTGCCCGACGGCAAGGACCTGATCCGCACCGAGCCCGGCGGCTACCGGATCCTGCTCAACGCCCAGCAGAGCGACGTCGTCCTGTGGCGGGACGCCGTCCGCCGGGCCCGCGTCCTGCTGCAGAACGGCGAGGAGCGGGTCGGCCTGGAGCAGTTCACCGACGCCCTGGACCTGTGGCGCGGGCCAGCCCTGGACGGCCTGGAGGGCCACCCCTTCGCCAACGAGGCGGTCTCCCTGCACGAGGAGCGCAACGCCGTGCTCGAGACCTGGTGCCAACTGGCCGTCAAGCAGCTCGGCGCGCCCGCGGTGGTCGCCCGGCTGCGCCGCGAGGTCACCCAGCGGCCGCTCCAGGAGCGGCTGTGGGAGCTCCTGATGACCACCCTCGCCACGTCCGGCCGGGTCCTGGAGGCCCTGGACGAGTACAACAACCTGCGCAAGATCCTCTCCAACCTGCTCGGGGTGCTGCCCTCCCCCCACCTGCAGGCGCTCTACCGCAGCCTGGGGACCAGCGCCCACGGCCTCGCCGCCGCCCCGGCGGCCCCGACCGTGCCCAAGCCGCGCACGGCCGACCGGACCCGCCCGCAGGTACCCGACTGGATCAAGGAACTGCTGCGCGGCCAGGAGCCCAACCCCGGCTACGTGATGGACTCGCGCTGGAACATCCTGCACGGCAACCACGCCATGAAGCGCTGGTTCCCCTCGCTGGCCGGCGACGACGCCAACCTCCTGCGCTGGGCCCTGGCCGACCCGATGGCGAGGGTCACCCTGCACGACTGGGACAGCCACGTCCTGGTCTACCTCGGCATGCTGAAGCTCGCCCTGTCCAAGCACCCCGGCGACCCGGTCCTGACCGGCATCCTGAACGCCTTCAAGGCCCGGGGCGAGCGCGCCTCCACCCTGATGCGGGACGCCATCGAGGTCGAGACCCGGGAGAACCACCAGTACACCGTCAGCGTCCCGCAGATCACGCCGGCACCGGTGCAGGTGGTCTCCCACCTGCTCACCCCGATCGGGAACCCCGACCTGCGCATCGTGATGCTCACTCCGCCCCAGGGGCGGCCCGTCGTCTGACTCCCCCGCGGGAGCCGGGGGATCCGCCGGAGGTTCGGACACAGGTCGGACAGCGCCGTCCACCTGTTCTCCGACACCCGCCGGGCGGCGCCGGGCGGCCCTGCTCAGCACCGGGCAGCGCCGGTCAGCTCTGGTCCGCCCTGGTCGGCCCCGGTCGGCCCGCACATCGCGGCCGGGCCGCCATCAGCTTGCAGCCGCGAGCATCACCTGTCAATCCGGTGACTCGCAGGCGAGAACTCCCCACCAAATCCATAGGGCAGAACTCTGCCATCGCTGCGTCACCGGCTTGACTGGTGACGATCGCATCGGGCAGTCTCATCACCTGTCAGGACGGTGACGGGGCCGACGAGATCGGCCCGTCCCGTCGTCGGGAGGTCCGAAAGGTGGGGTTCGACGTGGTGGACATCAGGGGTGGGCGCAGCCGGCTGGCAGCCGGAGCGGTCTCGGCACTCGCGGCGGGCCTGGCGCTCAGCGCGTTCGCCCTCACCGGGATCGCCGACGGCGCGACCACCGGCGCCGGGGCCGACGCCTTCGGCGGCCGCGCCAGGCCGACCATCGTGCTGGAACACGGCGCCTTCGCCGACGGCTCCAGCTGGAACGACGTCATCGCCGAACTGCGCGCCGACGGCTACCCCGTGGTCGCCGCCGCAGACCCGCTGCGCGGACCCGCCTCCGACGCCGCCGCGCTGCGCACCGTCCTGGACCACGTCAAGGGCGACAAGATCCTCGTCGGCCACTCCTACGGCGGCAACGTCATCAGCCAGGCCGCCACCGACGACCCGCTGGTCAAGGGCCTGGTCTACGTGGCCGCCTTCCTGCCGGCCCCCGGGGAGAGCGCCCTGGAGCTCACCGGCAAGTACCCGGGCTCCACCCTCCCGGACGCCCTCGACCCGGTCACCTACCGGCAGGCCGACGGCAGCACCGCCACCGACCTGTACATCCGGCAGGACAGGTTCCGCCAGCAGTTCGCCGCCGACGTGCCCGCCGACCGGGCCGCGCTGATGGCCGCCGCGCAACGCCCCGTCGCCCAGTCCGCACTGACCGAGAAGGCCACCTCCGCCGCCTGGGAGACCAAGCCGAGCTGGGCCGTCGTCACCACGCGCGACCTCAACATCCCGGTGGCCGTGCAGCGCTTCATGGCCGAGCGCGCGCACGCCCGCACCACCGAGGTCGCCGCGTCCCACTCCGTGGCCGTCTCGCACCCGCGCCTCGTCGCGGACGTCATCGAGCGGGCCGCCCGCGCCACCGCCCGCTGACCGGGACGCCGGCGAGGCACCGCGCGCCGGCGAAGGCAGTCGGATGACTCAGGGGTGACGGCCCGGCGGCCGCGCCCGTGAGCCGCACCGACCCGCAAGGAACCAGCCCCACCGCCGGGTGACGCCGGCCCGGAACGCCGACGTCACCGGCCAGAACAGTCACGCATTGTGAGGACACCCCATGGCAGTCGTACGGCTCTCCCTCGTCTCCACGCTCAGCACCGAGGACGTGCTGGCGGTGCTGACCGACTTCGGCCCCTCCCGCCCGGGGGCCTGGTCCACCATCGACGCCGACCACTTCGAGGTCCACGACCTCGGCGACACCTGGGCCGAGGTCACCGAGGGCACCGCCGCCGCCTGGGAACGCGCACGCTACGACTGGCAGCCGGGCGGCGACACCGTCACCGTCACCACCCTGGACTCCAAGCTGTTCGGCGCCGGTGGCGGCTGGGTCTTCCGGATGACCCCGGAGGGCGACGGCACCCGGGTCGACGTCGAGCTGACCAGGCGGCCCACCACCCTCAAGGGCAGGATGCTCGCGGCGCTGCTGCCCGTCGCCGCGCCGCCGGCCCTGCGCAAGTCCCTCGCGGGGCCGCTGCAGGCCGCCTGACCGGACCGGACACCCGCCCGATCGCCCGACCCGCCCGATCGCCCGACGGGGTACCGCACCGCATGACGAAGGGGCCGGCAGCACGCGCTGCCGGCCCCTTCGTCATGCGCGCCCGTCGCGCGTCCTGCGGCCCCGTCACGCGTCCCGCCGCCCGCCGCGGCCCGGCAGTCGACCGTCAACTGACCGATGCCCGCGGTCCGCCCCCGGCCGAGAGTGGAGCCACACACGACGCACCCCGGAGGGGAACCCCTGCCATGCACCGAGACCGATCAACGCTGCGAGCATCCGCGGCACCCGGGCAGCTGCCCGCGCTGCTCCTCGACCTCGACCAGCTGCTCGACGAGTTCACCCGCCACCCCGTGCGGGCGGAGTTCCGCTTCGACCCGGCACTGCCCGCGGTGATCACCGTCGAGTTCCTGGCGGAACGCGGCCCGGGCCTCGTCTGGCGGTTCGGCCGTGAGCTGCTGCACGGCGGACTGACCTCGATGAGCGGCTGCGGCGACGTCCGGATGTGGCCCGCCCAACCCGGCGAGCAGCCCTCGTCCTGGCTGCTCCTCGAATCGCGGGAGGTGGAGGCCCTGTTCGAGGTGCCGACGGCACCCCTCGCGGCCTGGCTCGACGCCACCTACCGGATCACCCCCGCCGAGGCGGAGCTGACCGGACTCGACTGGGACGGCTCCCTCCGCCGGCTGCTCGACGGACCGGGAGCGCCCACCGCGTGAGTGCCGCCTCCCGCCCGCCGGGTGCACCCGCCCCCGGCCCCACCGCCGGGCCCCGGCCTTCCGCACGGCCCGCCCCCACCCCGGCCCCCGACACAGGAGACACCCCGTGAGCCTGCCCGAACCGCGACCCGGCCAGGACGGCCGAGTCGTCATCGACGCCGCCTTCAAGGCGGACGCCCCCGCACGCTACGCCCGGCTCCGGGCGCTCGGCCCCGTCCACCCCGCCGAGTTCCAGACCGGACTGGAGGGCTGGGTGGTCGTCGGCTACGACCTGGCCCGGGAGGCCCTCACCCACCCCGCCCTGCTCAAGGACGCCACGCCCGCCGCCGAGGCCCTCGCCGCCGCCGGCTTCGTCCTCCACCAGCCCTCGGTCGGGCTCGGCGCGCAGATGCTGGAGGCCGACCCGCCCGAGCACACCCGGCTGCGCACCCTCGCCGCGGCCGCGTTCACCCCCCGCCGCACCGCCGAACTGGCGCCGCGCATCGAGCGGATCGCCCACGGGCTGATCGACGCGATGCCGCCGTCGGGCGTGCTCGACCTCGTCGAGGCCTTCAACGCCCCGCTGCCCGCCGTGGTGATCGCCGAACTCCTCGGCATCCCGCCGGAGCACCACCTGGACTTGCGCCACTGGGCGGGCGAGGCGCTCCAGGTCGACTCCCCCGGGCACCGCCCGGCGCTCGCCGCCCTGCACGCGCTGCTGGCCGGCCTGATCGCGGACAAGCGCCGCCACCCGCAGGACGACCTGCTCTCCGCCCTGGTGGCCGTGCGCGACCAGGAGGACGGCCGGCTCTCCGAGCAGGAACTGGTCGGCACCGCCATGATGCTGGTCGTCGCGGGCTACGAGAGCACCGTGAACCTGCTGGGCAACGCCGTGCTGGCGCTCCTGCGGCACCCGGACCAGCTGCGGCTGCTGCGCGAACGCCCCGATCTCCTCCCCGGCGCCGTCGAGGAGTTCCTGCGCCACGACACATCCGTCGAACGCTCGACGAACCGCTACGCCGCGACCGACCTCGAACTGGGCGGTGTGCGGATCCCCCGCGGCGGGATGCTCACCGTCGCCCTCGGCTCGGCCGGCCACGACGCCCCGCAGGCCGGCGGTGATCCCGCGGTCCTCGACGTGACCCGGCCGGCGGCCCGCCACCTGGCCTTCGGGCACGGCGTCCACCACTGCCTGGGCGCCCCGCTCGCCCGTCTGGAGACGGTCGTCGCGCTGCGCACCCTGCTGTCCCGCGTCCCGGAGCTGGAACCGGCCGCCCCGGTCGACTCGCTCGACTCGCTCGACTGGATCGGCTCCGGGATCATCCGGGGCGTGCGGTCGCTCCCGGTGCGCTACCGCGTCGGCTGACCGCACCGCACCGGCGCGGACAAGCCGTTCCGACGCGGACAAGCCGTCCCGACGCCGACGCCCCGTTCCGGCCCGCAGCACGGGGCGCGGGCCGGAACGGGGCGGGGTGGACGGGCGGGACGGGGCGGGCCGACAGGGGGAAGAGTTCGGGGGCGGCCCCGGGGGTCAGTGCCGGGAGGGTAGGACGCAGCGGAAGCTCGTGGCGACGCCCGGGTCACCGTGGCCCGAGTAGCGGGAGACCGCAGGGTAGCGGCAGAGGTCACGGGCGACGCTCTGCCCGGTGGCGGTGACCAGGGTGGCCGGCAGCGTCGCGGGGGCCTCGCCCCGCTCGACCCAGGCGGTCAGCGCGGCGAGGTCGTCGACCGTGCCGGCGCCGCGGTTGAGGCCGCAGTGGACCGCCCCCGGCACGAGGAAGAGCCGGTAGAAGTCGTCGACCCGCCCGGCACCGCCCATCGTCCGCTCGACCTGCCGGCGGTAGTCGACGGTGCCCTGGGCGGGGACGTACTGGTCGGCCTGGCCGTGCCAGCTGAGCAGCTTGCCGCCGGACCTGCGGAAGGCCGACAGGTCCGGGTCGTCGCTGCCGATGATCCCGCCGTACTCGGCGCGGGACTGCTCGAACAGCCGGGTGAACTGGCCGTAGGTGATCGTCGAGACGTCGAACGACGGCTGCCTCTTCAGCCAGGTCGCGACCCAGTACTGCGGCACGGGGAACGGCGCGCCCTTGACCGCGCCGTCCGCGTCCGGCTCCGTCACCCCGGCCAGCGCCGACAGGTCCGCGCCGACCGGGACGCCGGACCACAGCCGGCGGCCCGACTCCGTGCGCGGGCCCTCCCAGATCCTGCGCACCACGTCCGCGACGGCCGCGGTGACGGTCAGCTCCCGGCCGTCGCACACCACCGTGGTGCCGATCAGCCGGCGCGGGTCGAAGTCGCACCGCGCGGCGTCGTTGACCAGGCCGTCCCGGACGCCGTCCAGCGGGTCGCAGGCCTTGACGGCGGCGTCGGTGAAGGCCTTGAACTCGCAGGCGGACGGGTAGGTCCGCTCGTTGTTCATCACCACCTGCGGCCAGAGGGTGGCCACCTCGAACGCGTCCCAGTGGACGGCGGGCGCGTTGGCGAGGATCCCGTCGAAGTCGTCCGGGTAGCGCTGGGCCTCCGTGTAGCCCTGCCGTCCCCCGGTGGAGCAGCCGTTGAAGTAGGAGTAGGAGGGACGAGCGCCGTAGACCCCGGCGACGACCTGCTTGCCGACGACCGAGGCCTCGTGCTGGGAGCGCGAGGCGAGGTTCTCCAGCAGCGCGGTGTTCACCCTCCCGGCGCCGTCCAGCCCCCAGCCGACGTCGACGGCGTCGCCGAGGCCGGCGTCGGTGGTGGTCGCCGCGTACCCGTTCTTGACCGCGGTGCCGAGTCCGACGCCGTTGTCCCCGGCCGCGTAGGCGCTGCCGCCGAGTGCCTGGAAGCGGCCGTTCCAGCCGTCCGCGGGCAGCCAGGTGCGCACCCGGGCGTGGTCGCCGTCACCGGGGTGGGTGAGGGTGACGGTCACCTCGCAGTAGGCGGGGACTCCGGTGACGGTGCCGCCCACGACCCCGGTGCCGTCGACGGTGCCGCCCTCCCGGCGCAGCGCGGTCACGGATTCCACCCTCGTCCCGGCGGGGGCGGTCACGGCGGGGGTCGAGCAGCGGGACGCCGCGGCGACGGAGCCGTCCGCGGACGCCGCGGACGCCGCCGGCAGGTTCACCGCCGCGACCAGCGGCACGCCGGCCGCGAGGACGGTCAGGAGTCGCTTCATGGGTTTCCCCTCCAGGGAAGTGCGTAGAGGTCCGCAGGTCTGCGGGTGCCCGCGGGCTCGGGGTGCGCGGGCTCGGGGTGCGCGGGTGACGGCCGGGCGTCGGAACGGCCAGCCTGACGTCACCTTTCCGAGCGGTGACTCTTCACCTCTTTCGAGGGCATTCCGGCCGGCCCCCGGCCCTTGACATGCCGATGAACGCTGGCGTACTACGGCACGGCGACCCGGCCCGGACTGCCGTTCGCCATCCGGTTTCGTCACCCTTTCAACTGGTGACGATGCTGGCATGGCGTCACCTGAGCTGTCAACGAGGCGGCCGGGAGCGCCCCTTGACCGCACGGTCGACCTCCGGAGGCCCGCCCGCCCGGAAAATGCCGAGCGGACCGGCGAGGGCGGCTGTTACGCTCGGATGGACACGAACCGTGTGATCGAGGAGTCGCAGACGTGGTGGGTGAAGACGACATCTCCGGGTGAGACCCGGTCCTGACGGCCGCCGTCCGGTGCAGCGAAGCACCGCCGAGGCGGTCCGTTTCGTCGTCCCCTCTTCCCCTCCCCCACGCCTGCCCAGGGCGGAAGGCCGCTTCCTGCCCTCCAGCACCCCCGAGGTCACCCCATGTCCGACGCCGCCGTCATCTGCTCCGACCTGTCGTTCGCCTGGCCCGACGACACCCCGGTCTTCCACGGCCTGTCCTTCACCGTCCCCGCCGGCCGCACCGGCCTGGTCGCCCCCAACGGCTCCGGCAAGAGCACGCTGCTCAAGCTGATCGCCGGTGAACTCCGGCCCACCGCAGGGTCGGTGACGGTCGGCGGGGTGCTGGGCCACCTCCGCCAGAGCCTCCCGCTGACCGGCGACCTCACGGTCGCCGAGGTGCTCGGCGTCGCCGACGTGATCCGCGCCCTGGACGCCGTCGAGTCCGGGGACGTGAGCGAGGAGCACTTCGCCACCATCGGCGACGACTGGGACGTCGAGGAGCGCACCCGCGCCCAGCTCGACCGCCTCGGCCTCGCCGACCTCACCCTCGACCGCACCCTGCACACGCTCAGCGGCGGCCAGATCGTCTCCCTCGGCCTCGCCGCCCAACTCCTCCGGCGCCCCGACGTGCTGCTGCTCGACGAGCCGACCAACAACCTCGACGCCGCGGCCCGGCACCGGCTCCACGACGCACTGGCCGACTACCCCGGCTGCCTGCTCGTGGTCAGCCACGACCGCGCGCTGCTCGACCGCATGGACGGCATCCTCGAACTCGACGGCGGGCGACTGCGCTTCTTCGGCGGCAGCTTCACCGCCTACGAGGAGGCCGTGCGGGCCGAGCAGGAGGTCGCCGAGAAGAACGTCCGCAACGCCGAACAGGAGCTGAAGCGCGAGAAGCGCGAGATGCAGCAGGCCCGCGAGCGCGCCGAGCGCCGCGCGGGCAACGCCGCCCGCAACCTCAAGAACGCCGGCCTGCCCCGGATCTTCGCCGGCACCATGAAGCGCGGCGCGCAGGAGTCCGCGGGCAAGGCCGGCCAGCTGCACGCGGCCCGGGTGGGCGAGGCCAGGGCCCGGCTCGACGAGGCCGGCCGCGCCCTGCGCGAGGAGCAGCGCATCGCCCTGGAACTGCCCGACACCCGGGTGCCCGCCGGGCGCAACCTCTTCCTGGGCGCGGGGATGCAGGTCCACCACGCCGGCCGGGCCGTGTTCGCGGACGGCGGCGTCGACCTCGCCGTCCGCGGCCCCGAGCGCATCGCGCTGACCGGGCCCAACGGCGCGGGCAAGACCACCCTGCTGCGCCTGATCACCGGCGACCTCACCCCTGAGGGCGAGCGGGGCGACGGCGGGAAGGCCGGGGGCGGGCCGGGCAACGACGAACGGGGCGACGGCGGCCGGAGCGACGGCGAGCGGGTCGAGGGCGACATCAGGCGCGGCGACGGCCGGATCGCCCATCTCTCGCAGCGACTCGACCTGCTGGACCTCGACCGCACCGTGGCGGAGAACTTCGCCGCCTTCGCCCCCGAGCGGCCCGAGGCGGAGCGGATGAACCTGCTCGCCCGCTTCCTCTTCCGCGGCGCCCGGGCGCACCTGCCGGTCGGGGTGCTCTCCGGCGGCGAACGGCTGCGCGCCACCCTGGCCTGCGTCCTGTGCGCCGAGCCGGCCC
This sequence comes from Kitasatospora sp. NPDC004745, assembly GCF_042873275.1. Lineage (NCBI taxonomy): Bacteria > Bacillati > Actinomycetota > Actinomycetes > Kitasatosporales > Streptomycetaceae > Kitasatospora > Kitasatospora sp. NPDC004745. The sequence goes on from NZ_JBIALK010000004.1 coordinate 122,399, forward strand.
CGCAGCTGCTGCTGCTCGACGAGCCGACCAACAACCTCGACCTGGTCAGCGTGGCCCAGCTGGAGAGCGCGCTCGACTCCTACCAGGGCGCCTTCGTGGTGATCAGCCACGACGAGCGCTTCCTCGCCGGGATCGGCGTGGACCGCTGGCTCCGGCTGGCCGACGGGGCACTGACGGAGACCGCCGCCCCCGGAAGGTGAGCCGACGGGGAGGCGGGGGCCGTCCCGCTCCCGCCTCCCCGTCCCGCCCTCGGATTCCCGGGCGGCGCCCGCCCGCGCCGCTCCGGCCGGCCGGTGACGCTCCTTGCGCCCGAAACCGTCACCTGCCAGCATGGTGATGTGAACCTCGACCATGTCTTCGTCTGCGGGCACCCCGCCCTCGACTTCGCGGCCACCCTCCGCGCACGCCGCTCGACCCGGTTCGAGATGTTCGTGACGCCGGAGCGGCTGAACGCCTGGTACGTCGAGAGCGGCCTGGTGGACAGCATCGCGCCCGGCTGCGAGCAGGACGTCCGAACCGCCACCACAGTGCGCGAGGCCGTCTACCGGCTCGTCACCAACCGCGTCCACGGCGAGGAGTTCGACCGCGAGGCGCTCGCCGTACTCAACGGCGCCGCCCGCAGGGAACCGGTGACACCCCAACTCACCCTCGCCGGGCGGCACAACGAGGGCACCCCGGACCAGGCGCTGGCGACCGTCGCCCGCCAGGCCGTCGAACTGCTCAGCGGCCCGGACGTCCCGCTGCTGAAGGAGTGTGGCAACCCGGAGTGCACCCGGATCTACGTCGACCGCTCACGGGGCACCCGGCGCCAGTGGTGCGGCATGGACTCCTGCGGGAACCGGATCAAGGCCGCCGCCTACCGCGCCCGGAAGAAGACCTCCCCCGCCCTCGGCGCGCACTGAACCACGGGCCGGCACGCCGGGACCACCGGTCGAGCCGGTGACGGCCGCCGCCGCAATCTCCCCCGCCCCCACTCCCCTGCCTTCACTGCGCCTTCACTGCGCCTTCCCTGCGCTTGACCTCAAGTCGACTTGAGGTCCTACGGTGATCGACGTCCCGGAAATCACCGCACGAGGGGGAACGTGGAGATGGCACCGAAGAAGACGGCACTGAAGGAGTACCCGCGCGAGGAACTGGCCGCCCAGCCGATCGGCGCGTGGACCGGGCAGGCGTACCGGCTGGTGACGGACGCCCTGCGCGCCCAACTGGCCCAGGAGGACCTCACCCAGCCGCACTGGTGGACGCTCAACCACGTCGCCGGCTCCCCCGGGCAGTGGACCAGGGCGGCACTGGTGGAACGGCTCGCCCGCTACGACGACCTCGGGACCGACTTCGACACGGTCTTCGACGACCTCGCCGGCCGGGGCTGGCTGCACGAGGAGGCGGGGGCGCTCACCCTGACCACGGCGGGCGAGGAGGGCCGGCTGCGGGCCCGCGACCGCAACCTCCGGGTCCACCGCCGCATGCACGAGGGCGTCGACGAGGCGGACTTCGTCACCACGATCGAGGTGCTGCGCCGAATGGTCGTCAATCTGGGCGGCGACGGCGACCTTCCCGGCTGACGGGGAGTCGACGGCGGGTGGGCGGGGCACGGGCCGGGCAGGCCGATGCGGTCCCGGTACGGCCGGGGAGCGGGCCAACCGTTACTGCTTGACAGGGCGCGTAATACTGTAACGCGCGTGCCCCGGGACGCGGCCGGCACACCTCGCGCCGCCCGCGCCCGCGGGCCCGGCCGCCGCCCCTCCCCCGCAGCTCGGAGCACCACATGCATCCCTTCCTCGACCACCGGGGGCCGCTCGCGTTCGCGCACCGGGGCGGCGACCTCGGCCACCCCGAGAACTCGCTCGCCGCCTTCGAGGCCGCCGTCGCCCTCGGGTACCGCTACCTCGAGACGGACGTGCACGCGACCGCCGACGGCGTGCTGGTCGCCTTCCACGACAGCCGGCTCGACCGGGTGACCGACCGGTCCGGCGCCGTCGCCGAGCTGCCCTGGAGCGAGGTCCGGCAGGCCCGGATCGGCGGCACCGAGCCCGTCCCGCTGCTGGAGGAGCTGCTGGACGCGTTCCCCGGGGCGCGGTTCAACATCGACGTCAAGGCCGCACCGGCCGTCCTCCCGCTGATCGAGGCGGTCCGCCGGACCGGCGCGTGGGACCGGGTCTGCGTCGGCGGGTTCTCCGACACCCGGCTCGCCGCCGTCCGCGCCGCCGCCGGCCCCCGGCTGGCCACCTCGCTCGGGCCGCGCGAGGTGGCCCGGCTGCGGCTGCGCTCGCTGGCCGGGCCGCTGCTGCCCGGGCGCGGGGCGCCGTGGGCCGGCGTGTGCGCCCAGGTCCCGGAGCGGCACCGGGGCGTCCGGGTCGTCGACCGGGCCTTCGTGCGCACCGCGCACCGCCTCGGCCTGCAGGTTCACGTCTGGACTGTGGACGACCCCACACGGATCAGGGCTCTACTCGACCTGGGTGTGGATGGCATCATGGCCGATCGCATCGACGTACTGCGGGACGTCCTCGGCGAGCGCGGCTGCTGGTCAGACGGCAGCAACGGCTCCAGCACGGTGATTGGAACCCCATGAGCACCGCGACCCACCTGCCCGACCACCCGGCGACCGCCACCGATCCCCGCGCCCTGCGCCGGATGCAGTTCAGTTGGTACGTCAACGACTGGGCCAACGCCGCCTTCTCGGCCACCGTCCTGACGGTGTTCCTCGGGCCCTACCTGACCTCCGTCGCCAAGAACGCCGCCGACGCGGCCGGCGACGTCCACCCGCTCGGCCTGTCGGTCCGCGCGGGCTCGTTCTTCCCGTACACGGTGTCCTTCTCGGTGCTGATCTCCGTCGGGGCGATGCTGCTGGCCGGCACCGTCGCGGACCGCACCGGGCGGCACAAGGAGCTGATGTGCGGCTTCGCCTACGTCGGCGCGGCCGCCACCATGGGCATGTTCTTCCTCGACGGCGACCGCTACCTGCTCGGCGGCGCACTGCTGGTGGTCGCCAACATCGCGTACGCGGTGTCGGTCGCGCTCTCCTACGCCTACCTCCCGAGCCTGGCCGGCCCCGACGAGCGCGACGCGGTGTCCTCCAAGGGCTGGGCGTACGGCTACGCGGGCGGCGGGCTGCTGCTGGTCGCCAACCTCGCCCTGTTCGAGGGCCACGACGCACTCGGCCTCTCCTCCGGCACGGCCGTGCGGATCTGCCTCGCCTCGGCCGGCCTGTGGTGGGCGCTGTTCACCGTCGTCCCGATGCTCCGGCTGCCCTCCCGCGCCGGCGCCGCCCCCGCACCGACCGCACCCGCCGGGGACCGCCCGGCCGCGGGCAGCCTGCGCGAACTCGCCCGCACCCTGCGCGGCATGCGCCGCTACCCGCTCACCCTGCTCTACCTGGGCGCCTTCCTCTGCTACAACGACGGCATCCAGACCGTCGTCTCGCAGGCCTCGCTGTACGGCAGCGAGGAGCTCGGCATGGACCAGACCTCGCTGGTCGTCGCCGTCCTGCTGGTCCAGATCGTGGCGATCGGCGGCGCGCTGCTCCTCGGCCGGATAGCCCACCGCTACGGCGCCAAGCGGACCGTCCTCGGCTCGCTGGTCGGCTGGGTGGTCACCCTCGCGCTCGGCTACTTCATGCCCGCACACCAGCCCGCCTGGTTCTACGCGCTGGCCTGCATGATCGGCCTGGTCCTCGGCGGCAGCCAGGCGCTCTCCCGCTCGCTGTTCTCGCACCTCATCCCGGCCGGTCGGGAGGCCGAGTACTTCAGCGTCTACAAGGTCAGCGACCGCGGCACCAGCTGGATGGGCCCGCTGGTCTTCGGCCTCGCCTACCAGATCACCGGCAGCTACCGCTCGGCGATCATCTCGTTGCTGGTCTTCTTCGTCATCGGCTTCGCCGTCCTGGCGAAAGTCCCCGTCCGCCGCGCCATCGAAGCCGTCGGCAACCCCGTCCCCGAACGCCTCTGACCCCACCGGCCCCCGACGGCCCGGCCTCCGGCGACCCCGCCCGAGCCCGGGCCGTCCCCGTCCCCCCGCCTGGTGGAGCCCGCCCTCCGGCTCGCGCTCCCGGCCTCGGCCGACCGCGTTCGCACGGGTGGACATATCGCCAACTCGTTTTGTTCGCATGACCATTCGACCGGCAAAGAGGAAACGGGAAACCCCGCCGATACCCGTTTGACCGGCCCGTTCGCATGCCAGGATTCCAGGCGGAAGCGGCGGGAGACCGCGTCCGGCCCACACCACGGCGGATGCCTGGGCGGGTGAATCCAGAACGGGGGTTGGCATGCACGCGCCTGAAACGCCGTCCGAGGAGTTCGGCCCGGAGCTCCGCAGACGGCGGATCGCCGCCGGACTCACCCTCACCCGGCTCGCCGAACTGCTCAGCTACAGCAAGGGCCACCTCAGCAAGATCGAGCGCGGCCACAAGGCCCCGCCGCCCGAGTTCGCCCGCCGCTGCGACGTCCAGCTCGCCGCCGCCGGCGAGCTGGAGCGGCTCCTGCCGACCGGCCGCCGGCGGCCCCAGGCCGACCCGCACGCGCCCGCCGGCCCCCGCCAGGACCCACCGCTCCCCCACCAGCGCGGAGGAACCGGCGCCCCCGGAGGGCTCGGACGACGGCAACTGCTCGCCGCCGGAGCCACCTCCCTGCTCGGAGGCGGACTCGCCACCGCCCTGCCGGCCGCCGCCGCACCCGCCGGCGCAGCGGACCAGGAGTCCACCCCGGTCGAGGTCTTCCGGACCCACTTCGACCAGATCCGCAGGCTCGGCCAGAACAGCGACCCCGGCACGCTGCTCCCCCTGCTCACCGTCCAGACCCACACCCTGCGCAAACTCGCCGGCCAGGCCGACCCGGTCAACCGCGGACGGCTGCTCGTGCTCGCGGCCCGCTACGCCGAGTACGCCGGCTGGATGGCCCAGGAGGCCGGCGACGACCCCTCGGCGCTCCGGTGGACCGCCCAGGCCGTCGAACTCGCCGAGGGCGGCGGCGACCACGACCTGGCCTCGTACGCCCTGGTCCGGCGTGCCCTGATCACCTTCTACGCGGGCGACGCGGACCGGACCGTCCAGCTCGTCCGACCCGCGCAGGACGGCCGCCTGCCGCCCCGGATCCGCGGCCTCGCCGCCCAGCGCGAAGCCCAGGGGCACGCCCTCGCCGGCAACCGGGAGGCATGCCTGCGCAGCCTCGACCGCGCTCGCCGGCTCCTCGCGACCGCCGCCGACCAGGACGCCGGCGCCCCCGTCCTCGGCACCACCACCGTGGCCGACCCGGCCGCCGTGGTCACCGGGTGGTGCCTCCACGACCTCGGACACCCCCGCAGGGCGGCCGAGGTGTTCGACCAGGAGTACCCGCGGATCCCGGCCCACGCCGTCCGCAGCCGCGCCCGGTACGGACTCCGGCACGCCCTCGCCCACGCCGCCGACGGTGAACCGGAGCACGCCTGCGCACTCGCCGCGGACCTCCTGCCCCTCGTCCCCGCCCTGCGCTCGGCCACCATCCGGGCCGGCGTCCGCCAGCTCGCCCGCGAACTCCAGCGGTTCCGCTCCAGCCGGTCCGTCCAGGACCTCCAGCCCGCGCTCGCCAGGGCTCTGCACCCGTAGGGCCCGGGGAGAGCTCCGGCGCGGCCTCCGGACCGCCACCCGCACGCCACCGCCGGACCGTCACCGGAACCGACCGTCACCAGAGAGGTGCTCCGCCATGCCCGACGTCTTCGTCAACTACCGCACCGACGACGAGGAGGCCACCGCCACCCTGATCGAGCGCGAGCTCTCCCGGCGCTTCGGCGACCGGCGCGTCTTCCGCGCCAGCAAGTCCATCGGGATCGGCCAGGCCTTCCCCCGGGAACTGCTGACCGCCGTCCGGCGCAGCAGCGTCCTCCTCGCCGTCATCGGCGCCCGCTGGGCCGACGCACGCAAGGCGGACGGGCGCCGCGCCCTCGACGACCCGACGGACTGGACCCGCCGCGAGATCGTCGAGGCCTTCGAGAGCGGCGCTCTGGTCGTCCCGGTGCTCGTCGGCCGCACCACCCGGCTGGACCGGCACGCCCTGCCGCCAGAGCTCGCCGAACTCGCCGACTGCCAGTACCTCCGCTTCGACACCCGGGACGCGGACTTCGGCCTGCGGCGCATCGGCGACGAACTGGCCAGGACGATCCCCCAGCTCGCCGAGGCCGAACAGCGGATCGACGGGGAGCCCGGCGCCGTCCAGACCCGCAACGAGGTCGGCCGCGTCGACGGAAGCGCCGTGCAGGCCCGCGACTACCGGCACGACCAGAGCGGGGGCATCGGCAACGTGGGCCGCGACGTGGGGACGTTCATCAACAACGCGAGCGGACCGGTCCACACCGGGAGCGGCGCACAGCACAACACCACCCGCCACGGCGGCGTCGAGATCCACGGGGACGGCGGCTCCTACGTCGAACGCGGCACCGTCAACAACGACTTCGGCGGCCGCCGCGACCGCGAGGGCCACCGGTGATCGAGGCTGGGGACACGACCTCGATCGGCAGCACGCAGGGACCGACTCACACGGGTAACGGCAGCCAGTACATCACCAACAACAACTACTTCGGTTCATCGGAGGCACCGGGTCGTGGCGGTGCCCCTCAGCTGGTGACGCTCGCGCAACGCGAATGGCTGCGTCAGCGTTTCGTCGGACCGCCCGGGTACGGGGCCGCGGCCGCGCGGCTGGAGACACCGGGCACGGTCGTCCTGCTCACCGGCGCTCCCGGAAGCGGGCGCCGTGCGGCGGCCATCGTGTTGCTGCACGGCGCCGGTGAGGGGGGTGACGCACTCCGGGAGGTCTCGCTCGACGACTGGCTGAAGCAGAACGAGTCGGCTGAGCCGGTCGGCGGGGAGCGCATCCTGTTCGACCTCTCGGCCGTCTCGGCACCGGAGTTCATCGATGCCCAGAGCCGCCTGGGTACGTCTTGGGAGAAGCTACGCCGTCTGGATGCGCGGATGGTCATGGTGATCCCCCGGGATCACGAACGCCACCTGCGACCGGACTTCCACCAGCTGTTGGTTCCGATCGGACGCCCCGACGAGGCGGGTGTCCTGGCCCGGCACCTGAGACCCGCGGGAATCGAGCTCTCCCGCTCCGAACTGCGGCACTCGGTCTTCCGCCCGCTTCTCGGCCGTTCCCCCATGCGGGAGCTGCAGCAGCTCTCCGCACTGCTGGTCCAGGCCAGATCCGCGGGCGGCGACTTCGCCACATGGGCAGCCGAAGCGCTCGCAGCCGTCAAGGATCGGACCGTCGAGGTCGCCGAGCAGATCGCCGGTCTCGACGACGGCCGGCAGAAGGCTCTGCTGTTCACCTCCGCAATGCTTGACGAGGCTCCGGCGGATGCGGTGATCCGGCTGTCCGAACGGCTGCTGGCGAAGCTCGGCCACCCCGAGGACACACAGCCCCGCCTCGACCGTCCCGATCCGCTCCAACGCCTACAGGACGTAGGGGTCAAGGTCGAGGACGAGCGGGTCCGATTCGCCGCGCTGGCGTACGGAGCGGCGGTGCGGTCCCACTTCTGGCTCTACTACCCGGACCTTCGCCCGGCGTTCGGCGGCTGGGTCACGGACGCGGTCAGGGAGACCCCGTGGCTGGAGTCCGTCGACCGGCAGCGGCTCATCGGCCGGTACACCGAGCAGACCCTCCGCATCGGTGACGTCCGCACACTGACCGATCTGGTGGAGTCCTGGGCCCAGGACCCCCGGCTGCTCCCCGAGGCGATGCAGGTGCTGGGGCAGGGGCTGCTCAGCGAGGCCTGGGGCACGGAGTTCCGACGGAGGATCTACGACTGGTCGACGACTCCCCGGCTGCCCGGCAACCTCGCCCGGGTCCTGGCGCGGACGTGCGTCGAGGTCCTGGCGCCGCGCTTCCCCGACCAGGCGCTGGTGCGGCTGCACCAGCTGGCTCGCAGGGAGCTCGGCGCCGATCCGCCCGAGGTCCTGGACCTCCTGCTCGGGCTGGTCCGCCGGGACAGGCGGCTCTACCTCCGCCTCCTCGACCGGCTCTGCACCGGCCTGGAGAAACCGGCGCCGGAGCGGTCGGACGCCGGGATCTTCCTGGCCCTGGTGGAGTGCCTGCCCACCTGGGTGCCGCAGCGGGACGTCGCCCGCGGCTGGCGGGGAGTGCTGACCGTGGCACGGGAATCCCGGACCTGGGAGCCCGCCGTGCGGGCCTGGCTCTCGGCGGCCCGGCGGGAGCGGGACGGGGGTGCGCGGCTGATGGGGATCCTCGTCGAGGCCGCCTGCGGCCGGGTCGACGTGCTCAGCCGCTTCTACCTGCTGGCACACGGCTGGGCCGCCGGCCCGGAGGACGGGCCGGCTCCGCTGACCCGTAGCGAGGTGGCGGCCCGCTTCTGCCGGGCGATCGACCGCGCACAGGGGATCGAACCGCTGGACCCGGCCGCGGCCGGGCCGGCCGAGGGGAGCACTGCGTGAAGGGCAGCGGAAAGGCGCCGCTCGTCGGTCTGGCCGTCGGGGCCGGTCTGGTGACGGTGGTTCTCGGGGTGTCGGCCAGGTGGCCCGTGTGGCTCTGGGTCGTGCCGGCGGCGGTGGCGCTGGTGCTGGCCGTCCTGTTGGCCTCGGCGAGGTCACCGGTGCCCGAGCCGGATCCGGAACCCGGCCCCGAACCGGAGCCCTGGCCCGAGTTCGAAACCGTCACCGCCCCGGCGGAGCCGCCCTGGGAGGAGACCCGGGTGGACGGCGTGGCGCTGCCGAGCCGGGTGCCCGACTACGACTTCCACTTCTCGGCCACGGTGTGGTGGCGCCCGATCCCGAACACGACCGGGCTGGTGCACGCCGACCCGGCCGGTCTGGCGATCGAGACGGTGCTGGCCCGCGCCCGCCAGGTGACCGAACTCGAGGTGCCCGAGCGGCTGGACCTGGTGCGGCACCGCTTGAACGGTGTGCTCGGCACCCAGCGGCCGGACGCGTCGGCGCTCGTGGAGGCCATGGGCGGACGGGTCGACCTGAGGCTGTCGGAGGACGACCGGACCAGGCTCGGAAAGCTCTCCGAGGTGCGCAAGTCCGAGGAGGTCTGGGAGCACGAGCGCCGCCAGGAGCAGAGCAGGCGTGCCTATCTGGGTGACGACGTCCTGAAGTCGCCCGGTAGCGCGGTGGTGTGGTGGTTGGCCCGGCACGACGACAAGGTCCGGGAGGCCGTCGACATGATCGGTCCGCTCGCCCAGCTGTCGGCGGCGGCCAACGACGAGGACGTGGACGGCCTGTACGAGCACCTGGTGCCGTACCCCGCGCCGAGGCCGGTCCCGTTCCTGGACGCGGTGGCACCCACCCCGGGGCACCGGGAGGACGACGGGGACGACGGGGACGAGGGCGGGCCGCCCGACCGGCCCGGGCCGACGGAGCCGACCGGGCCGACGCGGGGGCCGGCCGTGGTCGGTCCGCTGACCGAGCTGCTGGACGACGTCGATCTGGTGACGGACTCCCCCGAACGGACGGTCTACCTGCACCGGGTCGCTCAGGCCACCGATGCCGCCGGCCGCTCCGAGCAGGCCAGGCTGATCCGGGAGAGCCTGCTCGGAGACGGCTCCGGGCTCCCCGCGGCCGCGCCCGACCCGAGCCGGACCGCGGGCGGTACCGGCGACGGCCCCGGCGTTCCCTGGGCGAAGGTCGGCGGAGCGGTGAACGGTTCCGCCGTGAACGGTTCCTCGCCCGGCCAAGTGCCCGGTCCCGGGGCCCCGTGACGGCGGCTCGGCCGGATGCGCCGCCACCCCCGGCCGGGGCGGTGGGGCGCCGGGCCGGGGGTGGGTGAGTGGGTGGGGTGGGGGTCGCTGCGGGCGGGGGTTACTGCGGGGTGACGTAGGCGCCGGAGATGCCGCCGTCGACGAGGAAGGTGTTGGCGGTCATGAAGGAGGAGTCGTCGGAGGCGAGGAAGGCGACCGCGGCGGCGATCTCCTCGGGCTCGGCGAAGCGGCCGAGGGGGATGTGGACGAGGCGGCGGGCGGCGCGCTCCGGGTCCTTGGCGAAGAGCTCCTGGAGCAGCGGGGTGTTGACCGGCCCCGGGCAGAGGGCGTTGACGCGGATGCCCTCGCGGGCGAACTGCACGCCGAGCTCCCGCGACATCGCGAGGACGCCGCCCTTGGAGGCGCTGTAGGAGATCTGCGAGGTGGCCGCGCCCATGACGGCGACGAAGGAGGCGGTGTTGATGATCGAGCCCTTGCCCTGCCGCTGCATGTGCGGGATCGCGTACTTGCAGCAGAGGTAGACGCTGGTCAGGTTGACCTCCTGGACGCGCTTCCAGGCGTCCAGGCCGGTGGTGAGGATGGAGTCGTCGTCGGGCGGGGAGATGCCCGCGTTGTTGAAGGCGATGTCGACCCGGCCGAACTCGTCGGCGACGCGCTGGAAGAGCGCGCTGACGGCCTGCTCGTCGGTGACGTCGGCCTGGATGAACAGGCCGTCGACCTCGTTGGCGGCCTTGGCACCGGTCTCCGCGTCGAGGTCGACGCAGACCACCTTGGCGCCCTCCTGGGCGAACCTGCGCGCGGTGGCCAGGCCGATGCCGCTGCCCGCGCCGGTGATGACGGCCACCCGGCCGTCGAGTCGCTTGGTCATGCTGCTCACTCCTCCGTGGAGATGAAGACGTTCTTGGTCTGGGTGAAGGCGTCCAGGGCGTCCGGGCCGAGCTCGCGCCCGAGGCCGGACTGCTTGAAGCCGCCGAAGGGCGTGGTGTACCGCACCGAGGAGTGCGAGTTGACGGAGAGGTTGCCGGCCTCGACGCCGCGGGCGACCCGCAGGGCGCGGCCGACGTCCCTGGTCCAGATGGAGCCGGACAGGCCGTACTCGGTGGCGTTGGCGATCCGCAGCGCGTCCTCCTCGTCGCGGAACGGGACGACGGCGACGACCGGGCCGAAGATCTCCTCGGTGAAGGCGCGGTCGTCGTGCCGCACCGGTGCGAGCACCGTCGGCGGGAACCAGAAGCCGGGCCCGTCGGGGGCGGTGCCGCGGAAGGCGACGGGCGAGTCGTCCGGGACGTAGGAGGCGACCCGGCTGCGGTGGGCGGCGGAGATCAGCGGGCCCATCTCGGTCTGCTCGTCGCCCGGGGCGCCCACCTTGACGCCCTTGACGGCGGGCTCCAGCAGCGCCATGAAGTCGTCGAGGACGGACTCCTGGACGAGGATGCGGGAGCGGGCGCAGCAGTCCTGGCCGGCGTTGTCGAAGACCGCGTACGGGGCGGTGGCGGCGGCGCGGGCGAGGTCGGCGTCGGCGAACACGATGTTGGCGCTCTTGCCGCCGAGTTCGAGGGTGACCGGTTTCACCTGCTCGGCGCAGCCGGCCATGATCTCCTTGCCGACCCGGGTGGAGCCGGTGAACACGACCTTGCGCACGTCGGGGTGGGTGACGAAGCGCCGGCCGACCACCGGGCCGCGGCCGGGCAGGATCTGCAGGACGCCCTCCGGGATGCCCGCCCGGAGGGCGAGCTCGCCGAGCCGCAGGGCGGTCAGCGGGGTGAGCTCGGCCGGTTTGACGATGACGGTGTTGCCGGCGGCGAGGGCCGGGGCGAGCGCCCAGGCGGCGATCGGCATCGGGAAGTTCCAGGGAACGATGACGCCGACGACGCCGAGCGGCTCCTGGAAGGTGACGTCGAGCCCGCCCGCGACCGGGATCTGCCGGCCGAACAGCCGCTCGGGCGCGGCGGCGTAGTACTCGATGACGTCCCGCGCGTTGCCGGCCTCCCAGCGGGCGTTGCCGATGGTGTGGCCGGCGTTGGCGACCTCCAGGGCTGCGAGGTGCTCGCGGTCGGCGTCGACGGCGGCGGCGAAGGCGCGCAGCAGTCGGGCCCGGTCGGCGGGGGCGACCCGGCGCCAGCCGTCGAAGGCCGCGCGGGCGCGGGCGACGGCGGCGTCGGTCTCGGCGAGGCCGGCCAGCTCGACGGTGGTGATCACCTCCTCGGTGGCGGGGTTGACGACCTCGTGGAGGTCCGGTTCGGTCATCGGGCGCTCTCCCTGTGGTTCGCGGACGGGCTGCCGGGGTGGCTGCCGGGGTCGGTGCTGGACGGGGTGCCGGGCCGGGTGCCGGTCCCGGCGCCGGGCTGGAGCTCGGACGGGGTGCCGGACGGGGTGCCGGACGGGCCCGCGACCGGGCCGGCGGACCGGCAGGCGGCGACCAGCGCCTGGAAGATCCGCTGGTCGTACGAGTCGGTCTCGGGGTGCCACTGGACGCCCAGCGCGAAGTGCCGGTCCGGCAGTTCGAGCGCCTCGACCGTCCCGTCGGTGCTCCGCCCGGTCACCCTCAGCCCGGCGCCGATCCGGTCGACGGCCTGGTGGTGGTAGCACGAGACCTCGGTGACCGGCCCGAGGACGGCGGCGAGCCGGCTGCCCTCGGTGAGGTCGACGCGGTGCCGGACGAAGGCGGCGGGGACGGTCTGGTGGCTGCCGTCGGGCAGGTGCTGGAGCAGGGTTCCGCCGAGTTCCACGTTGAGCAGCTGCATCCCGCGGCAGACGCCCAGCAGCGGCAGGTCGCGGCTGAGGGCGGCGTGCAGCAGGGTGCTCTCCCAGTCGTCGCGGGCGTGGTGGGGCGGGCCGGTGCGCGGGTCGGCGTCCGCCGCGTACCTGGCCGGGTCGATGTCGGGCCCCCCGGCGAGGAGCAGCCCGTCCAGGGCGTCGAGCAGGTGCTCGACGCCGCCGGGCTGGGGCGGCAGCAGCACCGGGGTGCCGCCCGCCCGGGCGACGGAGTCGACGTAGGTCTGCGGCACGAGCGAGGCGCGCTGGCGCCAGACGGACCAGGCGGCCTCGTCCTGGTAGCTGGTGATGCCGATCAGGGGCCGTCGGCGGTCGTCACGGGTCATGGTGGTTCTCCTGTGCCGTGGTTCAGAGTCGTTCGAAGCCGCGGCGGCGTTCCCAGTCGGTGACGGCCCGTTGGTGGGCGGCGAGTTCGGTGCGTCCGGCGTGGGTGTAGTGGTCGACGACGTCCTTGCCGAAGGCTTCGGTGGCGGCGGGGCTGTGGGCGAAGGCGTCGACGGCGTCGCGCAGGGTGGCGGGGACGCGGGGGGCGTCGGAGGTGTAGGCGTTGCCGGTGAACTCGGGTTCGAGTTCGAGGCGGTGTTCGATGCCGTGGAGTCCGGCGGCGATGAGGGCGGCGACGGCGAGGTAGGGGTTGACGTCGCCGCCGGGGACGCGGTTCTCGAAGCGCAGGGAGGGGCCGTGGCCGATGACGCGCAGGGCGCAGGTGCGGTTGTCGCGGCCCCAGGCGATGGCGGTGGGGGCGAAGCTGCCGGGGACGTAGCGCTTGTAGGAGTTGACGGTGGGGGCGAGGAGGAGGGCGAAGTCGGCGAGGCAGGCGAGTTGGCCGGCGAGGAAGTGTTCCATGGTGGGGGAGAAGCCGTGGGGGCCCTGGCCGGGGAAGGCGGGGGTGCCGTGTTCGTCGCGCAGGCTGAGGTGGATGTGGCAGGAGTTGCCTTCGCGTTCGTCGTACTTGGCCATGAAGGTGAGGCTGCAGCCTTCCTGGGCGGCGATCTCCTTGGCGCCGGTCTTGTAGACGGTGTGGTCGTCGCAGGTGGTGAGGGCGTCGGCGTACTTGAAGGCGATCTCGTGCTGGCCGGGGTTGCATTCGCCCTTGGCGGACTCGACGGTCAGGCCGGCGCCGGCCATGCCGTTGCGCAGGCGGCGCAGGAGGGGTTCGATGCGGCCGGTGCCGAGGATGGAGTAGTCGACGTTGTACTGGTTGGCGGGGGTGAGGTGGGTGTAGTCCTTGGTCCAGGCCTGTTCGTAGGTGTCGCGGAAGACGATGAACTCGAGTTCGGTGGCGGCGTGGGCGGTGAGGCCGTGGGCGGCGAGGCGTTCGAGTTGGCGCTGGAGGATCTGGCGGGGGGAGACGGTGACGGGCTTGCCGTCGTGGTGGGTGACGTCGCACTGGACCATCGCGGTGGCGGGGTGCCAGGGGACGGCGCGCAGGGTGGTGAGGTCGGGGCGCAGGACGAGGTCGCCGTAGCCGTTGTCCCAGGAGGAGATGCGGTAGCCGTCGACGGTGTTCATGTCGACGTCGACGGCCAGCAGGTAGCCGCAGCCCTCGGCCGAACCGGGGACGACGTCGTTCAGGAAGTACTCGGCGGCCACCCGCTTGCCCTGCAGCCGGCCCTGCATGTCCGTCATGGCCAGCACGACGGTGTCGATCTCCCCCGCCGCGACCATGGCGCGCAGCTCGTCGAGGGTGAGCCGGGGACGGCTGCTCATCGGGTCTCCAGTTCGGCGGGGTCGGAGGGGGGAACGGGGCGGGTGCCCACGACGGGGTCGAGCGCGTCGGCGGGACCGGCGGCAGCGGTGGAGGTCGCGGAAGCGGCGGAGGTGTCGTGGACGACCGGCCCGGTGAACCAGTTCCGGGCGGAGGCCAGCCACCACACACCGGCGAAGCCGACCACCACGGCCACCGCCACCGGGGTGTAGTTGAAGCTCTCGGCGGTGATCGGACTGGCCGTCGGGAGCATGAACAGCACGGTGATCACCGCCGTCCAGACCACCGCGACGATCCCGATCGGCCGGCTCCAGCGGCCCAGGTGCCAGGGGCCGCGCGGGAAGTCCTCGCCCTGGCGCAGCCGCAGGTACACCGGCAGCACGTAGGAGATGTAGAGGCCGATGACGGAGATCGAGGTGACGGCGGTGTAGGCGGTGGTGTTCCACAGCGCGGGCAGGCCGAGCAGCAGGGCGCCGCCGGTGGCCAGCCAGACCGCGTTGGTCGGCGTCTGGGTGCGCGGGTCGATGCGGTGCCAGAGGGCGGAGCCCGGCAGCGCGCCGTCGCGCGAGAAGGCGTAGATCATGCGGGAGTTGGCGGTGACCGAGGCCATCCCGCAGAAGAACTGGGCGCCGATGACGATCAGCAGCAGGACCTTGGCGCCGTCGGCGCCGATGGCGTCGATGAAGATCTGCGCGGGCGGGACGCCGGTGTCGCTGGCGAGCGCGCCGTCGTAGTCCCGGATCGCGAAGGTGATGCCGAGCAGCAGGACCCAGCCGGCCACCAGGGAGACGGTGATGGCGTTCACGATGCCGCGCGGTCCGGAGCGGGCGGCGTCGTGGGTCTCCTCGGTCATGTGCGCGGAGGCGTCGTACCCGGTGAGGGTGTACTGGGCCATCAGCAGGCCGATCATCGCCACGTAGAACTGGTTGTGGAAGCCGGTGTTGTCGACGAACTGGGTGAACACGAAGGAGGCGGAGGCGTGCTGGTCCGGCAGCAGGACGAGCGCGCCGACGATGGCGGCCACGCCGACCAGGTGCCACCAGACGGAGACGTTGTTGAGGACGGCGACCAGGCGCACGCCGCGGGTGTTGAGCAGGCCGTGGATCACCAGGATGACGGCGAAGATCTCCATGGTGTGCGCGGGGCTGGCCTCGACGCCGAACTGGAGGGTCAGGAACGCGTTGGTGAAGAAGGCCGCGCCGTAGTCGACGCCGGCGGTCACCGCGACCTGGCCGAGGAAGTTGAACCAGCCGGTGAACCAGCTCCAGGCCGGGCCGCCGCTGCGGGCCAGCTTGGCGGACCAGTAGTAGAGTCCGCCCGCCGTGGGGTAGCTGGAGCAGATCTCGGCCATCGCCAGCCCGACGCAGAGCGTCAGCAGGCCCACCACCGGCCAGGCCCAGATGATCATGGCGGGGCCGCCGGTGTTCATCCCCGTGCCGTACAGGGTCAGGCAGCCGGAGAGGATCGAGACGATGGAGAAGGAGACGGCGAAGTTGGAGAAGCCCGTCATCGAGCGGGCCAACTCCTGGGTGTAGCCCAGTTCGCGCAGCCGCTGCTCGTCGGCGGAGAGGGTGCCGGCGGCGGGAGCGGCGGTGGCGGCGGCGGGAGCGGCGGTGGCGGTGGCGGAATCGGCGCCGGAAGCGGTGGGGGAATCGGTGCCGGAAGCGGCGGGGGACGTTACGGCGCCGGCGTCGGTGCCGGTAACACTTCCGGTGTTCGACGGAAACCCGAGCGGGGCAGGGTGGTCGGGTGAGCGTGCGTCGGTCATGGGCACCCCTGGGGGTTGAGGGTGTGCCGGCGGGCGCGGCCACGACGTCGTGGCGCGACTCCCCCGGCGGGTTAGACGGTCGGACGGCTCTTCCAATGGTCCGGAACCAGACCATTGGGGTGGGTGATCAGCATCGTTCCGGCTCGGCCCGGGCCGCGTCAAGAGCGGAAAGGGGATGAGTCCCGGAACCCGACCGTAGGTACGATTCCGGCGTGGACGTCGACGAGGCACGCGAGCGGGCCCGCCAGGACTGGCAGGCCGGGGCGATCTTCCGCCCGGTGCGGACCGGCAACGCCTTCGAGGAGACCGTCGAACGGCTGCTGCAGGCCATCAAGCTGGGCGTCTTCGGCCACGGCGACCGGCTCCCCGCCGAACGGGACCTCGCCGCCCGGCTCGGCGTCAGCCGCGAGACCCTGCGCGAGGCGCTCCGCACCCTGCAGCTCGCGGGCTGCACCGAGTCCCGCCGCGGCCGCTACGGCGGCACCTTCGTCACCTACCGGATGCCCGAGCCGGACGTCGCCGAGCTGCGCCGCGCCGTCCGCGACCTCGGCGACGACCTGGAGGACGCGCTCACCTACCGCCTGGTGCTGGAGAGCGGCGCCGCCGAGGCCGCCGCCCGCCGCACCCTCACCCCGGAGCAGCGCGCCTACCTGGAGAGCCGGCTCGCCGACCTGGAGGGCGCCCCCGCCGAGCGGTACCGCCAGCTCGACTCGCGCTTCCACCTCGCCGTCGGCGAGCTCACCGGCTCCCCCACCCTGGCCGCGGGCATCGCGCAGGCCCGGATGCGCCTCAACGACCTGCTGAACGCCATCCCGGTGCTGGAGCGCAACATCGAGCACGCCGCCGAGCAGCACCGGGCGATGGTCCGGGCGATCCTCGACGGCGACGGTGAAGCGGCCCGGCGCGCCACCGAGGAACACCTCGCCGCCACGGCCGCCCTGCTCCGGGGCTTCCTGGGCTAGATCACGCCTCGTGGATCACTGCCGGGCCCGCGACGGGCGGCTCCGGCGGTGCCGGGCTTCGGCGGCGCCGGTCTTAGGTGGCGCCCGGCTTCGTGGCGCCGGGCTTCAGCAGCGCCCGACTTCGCGGGGCCGGGCTTCAGCAGGTCGGCGCCGCGGGCCCGGCCAGGGGTTCGTCCCCGGCGGCGGGCCGCAGGCCGCGCAGCAGGTGGGTGAGGAGGTCGTCGAAGACCTGGTCGAGGGCCGGCCCGGAGAGCTGTCCGGAGGCCGCCTGGGCGGCGACGCCGTGCACCGCGGTGTAGAGCACGTTGAAGATCCGGTCGGCACTACCCGCCCGCAGCTCGCCCTCGCGCTGCCCCTGGGCGATGACCGCGTGGATGTCCTCCTCCAACGGCCCCCAGGCGAGCCGGAGTTCGTCCGCGACGGCGACGTCGTGCTTGCGCGCGAAGGTGAGTTCCAGGAGGGCGGGGTGCGCGGCGGCGAAGTCGACGTACGACCGGGCGAAGGCGAACATCCGGTCCCGGAAACCCTCGCCGCTCCTGGCCAGGCGGCTGCGACCCGCGGCGGTCATCCGCTGGATGCCGGTGAGCGCGAGGGCGTCGAGGAGGGCGCGCTTGTCCTTGAAGTGGCGGCTGGGCGCGGCGTGGCTGACGTCGAGGGCGCGGGCGAGCTCGCGCAGTGAGAGCGCGTCGACGCCCTGCTCGCGCAGCGTCTGCTCGGCGCGCTCCAGCAGTGCGGCGCGGAGGTCTCCGTGGTGGTAGCGGCCCGTTCGCATGGGCATCAGCATACGGGAATGTAGTCGTTGACTACTTTGTTGGCACTGACTACATTGAGCTGCGGCGCCGACCGGGGCACCCGACCCCGCGCCTGCCGAGACGAGGAGCGTCATGGACTTCGCCCGCAAGACCACCCTGATCACCGGAGCGTCCACCGGTATCGGGGCCGCGTTCGCCCGCGAACTGGCCGCCCGTGGCTCCGACCTCGTCGTGGTCGCCCGCAGCGAGGACAAGCTGCGCGGCCTGCAGCAGGAGCTGACCGCGGCGCACGGCACCACCGTGCACGTCGTCCCGCTCGACCTCGCCCGGCCCGGCGCCGCCGCCGAACTCCAGCAGCGGGTCGAGGCACTCGGCGCGACCGTCGACATCCTCGTCAACAACGCCGGCTTCGCCACCTTCGGCGCCGTCGCCGAGACCGACCCGTCCCGGATGGCCGAGCAGGTCCAGCTCAACTGCCTCACGCTCACCGACCTGACCGCCCGGCTGCTGCCCGGCATGGTCGACCGCGGACACGGCGCCGTCGTCAACATCGCCAGCACGGCCGCCTTCCAACCGATCCCCCGGATGGCCGTCTACGGCGCCACCAAGGCGTACGTGCTCTCCTTCACCGAGGCGCTGGCGAACGAACTGCGCGGCAGCGGTGTGCGGGCGCTCGCCGTCTGCCCGGGAGCCACCGACACGCCGTTCTTCGACGTGGCGGGCGAGGAGGCCGCGGTCGGCGTCCGCCGCCGGCCCGAGCAGGTCGTCACGACCACCCTGGCCGCGCTGCGCAGGGGCCGGCCCACGGTCGTCGACGGGCTGGTCAACCGGCTCGGCACGCTGGCGCCGCGCCTGCTGCCGCGCCGCGCCACCGTCGCCGTCGCCGAACGCGTCACCCGGCCGAGCGCTGCGGCCTGAGCGGCCTGAGCGGCCGGGACTGCCTGAGCAGCCGGGGCTGCCGAGAACTGCCGGGAGCAGCCCGAGCGGACGGGCGCGCCACCCGGGCGGCCGCGTCAGGCCGAGCCGTAGTAGGCGGCGATCGGGGCGCGGGCCTCGTCGAACAGCGCCGGGCCGTCCTGCGGGACGGTCGGCCAGGCGCCCGACCCCGGGTTGAGGTCGACGAGCTGGTCGGTGGAGAGGGCGAAGACCACCCGGCCGAGGCCGGAGCGGACGATGGCGCCGGCGCACATGGAGCAGGGTTGGCAGCTGGTGTACATGGTGGTGCGGGCGGCCTCGTCGGGGGCGAGCTCACGGGCCGCCCAGCGGGCCAGCTTCAGCTCGGGGTGGGCCGTGATGTCGTCGTCGCGGCGGACGGTGTTGTGCGCCTCGACGAGGACCGTGCCGTCCGGACCGGCCAGCAGGGAGCCGTAGGGGGCGTCGCCCAGGGTCACGGCCTCGGCCGCGATCGCGACGGCGCGGCGCAGCAGGGGTTCGTCGGCGGGGGTGATCACGGTGCCCTCCAGTGGGTGGCCACGGCGGCGAGGTCCCGCCAGGCGATCTGCGGGTGGCGGGTCTCCTCCGGATCGCCGTGGTACGGGTCGAGCACCACGGTGCCCGCGCCGAGGCTGCGGAGCCCGTCGAGGTCCTCCAGGACCTGGTCGAGGGTGCCGACGCCGGCCGGGCGGTCGGGGTCGCCCACCGGCGCGGCGGTCAGCCGCAGCGCGATCCGGGGCGCGAAGCCAGGCAGCTCGTGCTGCGCCAGGACCTCCCGCATCCGGGCCATCGGGAGGCGCAGCGGGTGCCAGGCGTCGCCGAACCGGGCGGCGCGCCGGAGCGCCGCCGCACTGTGGCCGCCCACCCAGACGGGCACCGCGGATCCGGTCGGCCGGCCGTCCGTGGGCCGGTCGTCGGTGGGCGGGCCGTCCGCGGGCTGACCGCCGGTGGGCGGGCCGTCCGCGCCCGGGAGTGCCGGGGCACCGGCCGCCGGGGCCGGGTGCCAGGCCTCCCGCAGGACGCCCAGGTACTCGTCGGTCAGCCTGCCGCGCTCGGTGAACGGGACGCCCAGCGCCTCGAACTCCTGGCGCGCCCAGCCGACGCCCACCCCGAGGACGAAGCGACCGCCGCTCAGCCGGTCGAGGCCGGCGGCCATCCGGGCCACCAGCAGCGGGTGCCGGTAGGGCAGCACCAGCACCGTCGTGCCCAGCCGCAGCCGGGTGGTGAGGCCGGCCAGCCAGGACAGCGTGGTGAACGGCTCGTAGAACGGCTCCGGGTAGCGCGCGGCGACGTCCCCGGTGACGGCCACGTGGTCCGACACCATGAGGAGGTCGAGGCCCAGCCCCTCCGCCGTCCGCGCCCACTCCCGCAGCACGCCCGGATCCGTCCCGGGCCCGAAGTTCGGTACGTTGACGCCAAGTTGCATGCCCCGAGGCTATCCCGGCGATCATGGGGCAGGGAACGGAGACTTCCCGGTTGTGGCGGCCCGCTGCCGTGAATCTCCCGGTAGGGTGGCCGGATGGCCGTGAATCTTGACGACGTCGACTGGGCGATCATCGAGCAGCTGCAGCAGGAGGCCAGGATCTCCCTGAGCGAGCTGGGGCGGCGGGTGAGGCTCAGCCCCTCCGCCACCACGGAACGGGTGCGCACCCTGGAGTCGCTGGGCGTCATCAGCGGCTACCGAGCCGTGGTGGACCTGGCCAAGGTCGGCTACCCCGTGCTCGCCGTCGTCCGGCTGAAGTACCCGGGCAACCGCCACCAGCCGCTGCGCCGGCTGCTCGCCGAGCGGCGGGAGATCCTGGAGTGCCTGCGCACCACCGGGGACGACTGCTACACGCTGAAGGTGGCCGCGACCTCCATGGAGCACCTCGAGGTGCTCGTGGACGAGCTGGCCGGCTTCGGCAGCACGACCACCAGCGTCGTGTACAGCCAGACGCTGCCCGGCCGCGGCCCCGGCCGGCCGTGACGGCCCACCGGCGCTCCTGTCCGGCCCGGCCCGACGGAGCGGCCGGGCACCCCGACCCGCGGGCGGGCCCACCCGGCCCGGCACCCGCCCGGGTCAGCGCCGGCCGGTGCCGCGGGCCGGCGGGGATATCCGGACGCGCTGCGTCACGGGCGCGCTCTCGAGGTCGTCGAGCTGGGCGAGGACGGTGGCCCGCAGGTCGTCGTAGTCCTCGAAGCGGTGGTCGTTGAACAGGGTGTAGCCCGTCCACATCAGGTTGGCGCACACCCGGGCCGGCACCCGGCCCGTCCGCGCGCCCATGCCGACCAGGGCCACGGACCGGATGCTGCCCGGCGCCGCCGCGTTCTGCCGGTGGACGGCCTGGAAGGCGGCGGCGCAGGCGAGGGCCACGTTCAGCGTCTCGCTCACGTTCTGCGAGGACCCGGCCATCGTCGGCGCCGAGATCAGGAAGCGCGGGTTGGTCGCGCCGGAGGGGACGCAGACCGCGCTGCCCACCGGGAGCGCCCCCGCGGCCTCGTCCCGGATCGCCCGCTGCACGCGCAACTGGATGCCGGCGCCGAGGTGACGCCTGATCACCGCGTCGACCCCGCCGTCCATCCGGCCGCGCGCATTGGTGGGGCTGACCCAGGCGTCGACGTGCTCGTCGAGGATCGAACCCACCCGGACCTCGACCCCGGGGACGTCGGCGAACGCCGCCCTCCAGGCCTCCACCACCGACGCGTTGACGTCGGCCAGCACCACCCTCAGCGGGGACCGCGTGTCGTCCATGCTCATGCTCCACTCCCATCGGCGTACGGCCTCGACTGACCACGACGCTAGCGCCCACCTCTGACAATCCGCGGACCACGGGCTGTCACACCCCGCAGGTAGGAATGGGGGTGTCCGCCAGGGGCCCGCCCGGTGCCTGACGGGCCATCACGAACGAGCCGACGTCCCGGAGTGCCGCCCCATGAGCGAAGCCAACGCCACCACCCCGTCCGACCCGACCGACCCGCTGGCCCTCGCCGAACTCTTCGCGGGCGGCGGCGAGCCCTGGCTGCCGCTGCTGAAGCCGGTCATCGAGGCCCGGCCCGACGCCGCCGCGTTCATCGGCCCGGGGCGCGGCCCGGACGTCGTGCCCGTCCGCGAGCTGACCTTCCAGGCGCTGAAGCCCCACGCGCCGCACAAGTGGAAGGTCGTCGTCTTCGGGCAGAACCCCTACCCGCGGCCGGAGAGCGCCACCGGCATCGCCATGTTCGACAACACCTTCCACGACTGGAAGGACAGCCAGTTCGGCCGGGTCGTCAGCATCCGCTGCATCATCAAGGCGGCGGCGATGTGGAAGTACGGCATACCCAAGAAGACACCGATCGCCGACGTCCGGGCGCTGCTGAAGGAGAAGGAGACGGTCCAGCCGCCGGAGTGGTTCCAGGCGATGCTCACCCAGGGCGTGCTGCTGCTGAACGCCGCCCTGACCGCCAGCAGCGACGGCGCCCTGGGGCCGGAGCGGCACACCGCGTTCTGGCGGCCCGTCGCCGAACGGATCGTCGAGGAGATCCTGCGCGCCAAGCAGCACGCCGACGAGGAGGACCGCGGCGTCGTCTTCGCGTGGTGGGGGGCGCACGCCCGCAGCCTGAAGAACGTGGTGCTCCGGCTCCAGAAGAAGTACCCGGGCGTCGAGGTCCGGCACATCGACCACCCCAACCCCGCGGCGCAGGGCGACGTCTTCTGCGACGGCGCGCACTTCGCGACGGTCAACGAGGCCCTCGCCTCGCTGGGCGCCGAGGAGGTCGACTGGCTCCCGAGCACCGGGTGGAACCGGCACGCCGACGGGCGGGGCCCGGCCGACGGCGACGTCGCCGAGCGGATGGGCGCGTTCATCGCCTCCACCATGGAGCTGCACCAGCTGTACCTGGAGCGGCTCGCGAGCGTCAAGGACGAGGGCCTCGTCCTGCCCGCGATCACCGGCGTGTTCGACACCCCGCTGATGGACTTCCGGGAGGCCGTCGAGCCGGTCGCCCGGTTGCTGCGCGGGCTGGACCGGCACGTCACGCTCTCGCACGAGTTCGGCAAGCGCCGGGCCGACGGCGCACCGGCCGCCGCTGGCGGGCTGTCCGCCGACGCGATCGCCGCGCTCTACCTCTACACCTGCGAGTCGGCGTTCTACCGGGAGATCAACGCCGTCCTGCGCTCCCCCGACCGCTCCCGCCTGGTGCCCTACCTGCCGTACCTGCGGCTGCTGTTCGCGGCGGTGTCCCAGCTGCCCGTCCGCACCGAGCCGCTCTGGCGCGGCGTCCCGCTGGACCTCCGGGCGCAGTACCCGCTGGGGCGGACGGTGACGTGGTGGGGCGTCTCCTCCTGCACCTCCAAGCTGGGCGTGGCGCAGGCCTTCCTCGGCAGCCGCGGCAAGCGGACGCTGTTCGAGGTGCGCCCCGCCCGGGCCACCGGCATCCAGGACTTCTCCGCCTTCACCGGCGAGGAGGAGTTCATCCTGCTCCCGGGCACCCAGTTGGAGGTGACGGACGTCCGGACGGAGCGCGGCGGTCTGTGCACCGTCACGCTCACCGAGCTGGCGGAGCAGACCCTGGTGTCCTGACCGACGGACCCGGGGCGGTCGGACGGGGCGGCGGGTCGGCGCGCGTCCGGGGCGGCGGGGCGCCGGCGGGTACGCTTCCACCCGGACCGCGAACCGCGACTCCCGACCCGCGGACCCCGGCCCGCACCCCTGCCGCGCACGAGCCGCCCCGGGCGGCGGACCGCCCTCCCGGAGGCGCCCCGTGAGCACCTTCCACCTCGGACTGGACGCGGGCGGCAGCAGGACCGGCGCCGTCCTCCTCGACGCCGACGGCGCGCTGCGGGGGCGCGGCGAGGGCCCCGGCGCGAACCCGGCCGGGCAGCGCCCGGGCGACGTGCTCGCCCACCTCGGCGCGGCCGCCGCCGGCGCCCTGGACGGGCGGGAGCCCCGGCTGGTCGGCTCCTGCCTGGTCGGGCTCGCCGGGTACCGGGCCCTGCCGGATCCCGAGCGGTTCGCGGAGCGCTGCCGGGCCGCCCTGCGCCTCGGCTGCCCGGTGCGACTCGTCCCGGACACCGTGCCGGCCCTCGCCTGCGGCGGCGTCACCGACGGGCACGGCACCGTGCTGATCGCCGGCACCGGCACGGTCTGCGCCCGACTGGCGGGTACCCGCACGATCGCCCGCGCCGGCGGGCTGGGCTGGCTGCTCGGCGACGAGGGCGGCGGCTTCTGGCTCGGCCGCGAGGCGCTCCGGCACGCCCACGCGGACCCGGCCGGCCCGCTGGGTGCCGCCGTGCGCGCCCACTGCGCCGCCGACTCCCCCGACGACCTGCTGCGCTGGGCCTACCAGGGCCCGCCCCGGCGCCTCGCCGCCCTCGCCCCGCTGGTCTCCCGGCTGGCGGAAGAGGGCGACGGACCCGCCCTCGCGATCGCGCACACCGCCGCCGGCCACCTGGCCGCCCTGGCCCGTGCCACCGCCGTGCCGGAGGAGCCCCTGGTCCTCGCCGGCGCGGTCGCCACCTCCGCCGGCCCGGTCCGTGAGCGGCTCCTCGTCCTGCTCGCCGACCTGCACCCCCGGCTCCCCCGCACCGACCCGGCCACCGCCGCCGCCCGACTGTCCGCCCGCCACGCCGCCCACCGCCCGGCCGCGCACGACCCGCTCGACGACGACCCGCTCAGCCGCGACGCGGCGCCCGACGGCCCCTCGCCCGACAGCCGCTCGCCCGGCGACCCCTCGCCCGGCGACCGCTGACAGCGCCTCATCCGCCCCCAGGCCATCACCCCCGAGCCGTCAACTCCACGGCGCCCCAGCGGAAATGGCATGCACGCCACTAGCCAACCGGTCAGTAGCACCCCTACCGTCGACTCCCCGTGACTTCGACGGAGGAGCACGCCTTGCGCCCACGCCCCCACCCCCTCCGGTTCCCGGCCGCCGCCCTCGCGTCGGCCCTTCTCGTCACCGCCGCCCTGACCACCACCCCCACCGCGGCCGCCCCTGCCCCCGCGCCGGCCGCAGCGGCCGACTACTGCGGCGGCCGCTGCACCGACATCCTGCCGCCCGGCGAGAACGGCAACGCCACCCTCGCCGAGATCCTGCTCAACCGGGTGTTCGGCAGCCGCCCCGCCCACACCGACGACCAGCTCGGCCCGTACGCGGGCCTCGCCGCCGGCTACCCCGGGCTCACCGACGCCAAGCTGCGCGACTTCTTCAACGACGCCTCCTTCGGCGTCCCCGCCGACCAGGTGGCGAGCACCGCCAGCCCCCGCGGCGACGTCACCATCGTGCGCGACAAGGCGACCGGCGTCCCGCACATCAGCGGCACCACCCGCTACGGCACCGAGTTCGGGGCCGGCTACGCGGCGGCCCAGGACCGGCTCTGGGTGATGGACCTGTTCCGGCACGTCGGCCGCGGCCAGCTGTCCGGCTTCGCGGGCGGCGCCGCCGCCAACCGCCAGCTGGAGCAGAGCTTCTGGCAGGCCGCCCCGTATACCGAGGCCGAGCTCCAGCAGCAGATCGACGCGCTCGCGTCCCGCGGCGGCCGGGCCGCCCAGGCCCTCGCCGACGCCACCGCCTACCTCGACGGGATCAACCAGTACGTCCGGGAGGCCTACAACGGCCGCATCTTCCCCGGCGAGTACGACCTGACCGGGCACATCGACCCGATCACCAACGCCGGGTCCATCGAACCGTTCAAGCTGACCGACCTGGTGGCCCTCGCCTCCGTGGTGGGCGCGCTGTTCGGCTCCGGCGGCGGCGGCGAACTCGCCTCCGCGCAGGTCAAGTCGGCCGCCGAGGCCCGTTACGGCAAGGACGCCGGGGACGCCGTCTGGAAGTCGCTGCGCGAGGCCGACGACCCCGAGGCCGTCGAGACCCTGCACGACGGCCAGCGCTTCCCCTACGCCACGGTGCCCGACAGCCCGCAGGGCGAGGCGCCGCCCGACCCGGGCTCGGTGGTGCCCGAGCGGATGGTCTACGACGCCACCGGCTCGGCCGGCACCGCCGCCACCGCGGCACCGGGCCTGCTGCCCGGCAACCTGCTCAGCGCCCGGCACGGCATGTCCAACGCCCTGCTGGTCTCCGGCGCCCACACCGACGACGGCCACCCCGTCGCCGTGTTCGGACCGCAGACCGGCTACTTCGCCCCGCAGCTGCTCATGCTGGAGGAGATCCAGGGCCCCGGCATCAGCGCGCGCGGCGCCGCCTTCGCCGGCCTGAGCTTCTACGTCCAGCTCGGCCGCGGCCAGGACTACGCCTGGAGCGCCACCTCCGCCGGGCAGGACATCACCGACACCTACGCCGTGCCGCTCTGCACCACCGACGGCTCGCCCGTCACCACCGCCGCCGAGTCCTACCTCTGGCACGGCCAGTGCGTGCCCCTCGACCGGCTGGAACGCAAGAACGCCTGGAGCCCGACCACCGCGGACTCCACCGCGGCCGGCTCGTACACCCTGGTGATGTACCGCTCCAGGTACGGCCTGGTCACCGCCCGCGGCACGGTCGGCGGCGCGCCCGTCGCCTTCACGTCGCTGCGCTCCACCTACCGGCACGAGGCCGACTCGATCATCGGCTTCCAGGAGCTCAACGACCCCGGCGCCGTGCACGACGCGGCGGGCTTCCAGCGGGCCGCGCAGGACATCAACTACACCTTCAACTGGTTCTACGCCGACTCCCGCGACATCGCCTACTACAACTCCGGAACCAACCCCGTCCGCGCCCCCGGCGTCGACCCGGGCCTGCCGCTGCGCGCCGAACCGGCCTACGAGTGGACCGACTTCGACCCCGTCACCAACACCGCGCGGTACACCCCGCCCGCCGAGCACCCACAGTCCGTCGACCAGGACTACTACATCTCCTGGAACAACAAGCAGGCCGACGGCTTCACCACGGCCGGCTTCGGCAACGGCTCGGTGCACCGCGGCAACCTGCTCGACGACCGGGTCAGGGCGCTGCTGCAGGGCGGCGGCAAGGCGAGCAGGGTCTCCCTCACCCAGGCCATGGAGGGCGCCGCCCTGACCGACCTGCGTGCCGAGGACGTGCTGCCCGACCTGATCCGGGTGCTGCGCAGCGCCCCGGTCACCGACCAGACGGCCGCCACCGCGCTGCAGCAGCTGGAGACGTGGCTGGCCGACGGCGGCCGGCGCAAGGAGACCTCGGCCGGCAGCCACAGCTACGCCGACGCCACCGCGATCCGCGTCATGGACGCCTGGTGGCCGCTGCTCGCCGAGGGGACGATGCGCCCCGGCCTCGGCGACCAGCTGTTCACCGCGCTGACCGGCGCCCTGCAGATCAACGAGTCGCCCTCCGGCGGGCAGAGCGGCCCCGGCGGCGGCTCGACGAGCGCCAACGAGTCTATCCCGCACAAGGGTTCGGCCTTCCAGTACGGCTGGTGGAGCTACCTGGACAAGGACCTGCGGTCCGTCCTCGGCGACCGGGTGGCCGGCCCGCTGGCGCGCCCGTACTGCGGCGGGGGCGACCTCGCGGCCTGTCGGGGCGTCCTGCTCGACACCCTGAAGCGGGCCGCCGCCCAGACCCCGGCCCAGGTCTACCCGGGCGACGCCGACTGCTCGGCCGGTGACCAGTGGTGCGCCGACACCGTCATCCAGCGTCCGCTGGGCGGGGTGACGGACGTCAGGACGACCTGGCAGAACCGGCCGACCTACCAGCAGGTGGTGCAGTTCACCGCCCACCGCTGAGCCACCACACCGCCGAGCCGCCGAGCCCGGACGTCGCCGGTGCCCCGCCCGACCCGGGTGGGGCACCGGCGGCGGCCGTCAGGACGGCTTCGACGCCTCCGCAGCCCCGGATCCCGATCCCGATCCCGATCCCGACCCGGAACCCGATCCCGCCCCGGAACCCGCCCCGGACCCCGCCTGCGCGGTCAACCGCCGCCGGTGGCCGCGCAGGTGCTCCAGCGGATCCCGGAGCCGTCGGCCGGCCTGCAGGTACGCCGTGCGGCCGTCGGGAGTGGTCATCCGCATGTGGACGGCGTCGGCCAGCTCCGCCGCCGTGTCCACCAGGTCGATCAGCTCGGCCAGCAGCGCGGCCTGGTCGGCGGGCGCGACGGCCTCGCGGCGTGCCCGGGCCCGGGGCAGGGCGTCCTCGCGGATCTTCGCCCGGGCCTCCCGAACGGTGGTGCTCATCGCCTCGATGTCGCCGTCCACGCCGGCCCCCTGTCCGTGCTGCGCCTGCCGATTCGCGGTGATCCTTCCCCGGGCGGGGCGGCGGCACTCCCCCGGTCCGGGCGGGCGGCCGGGGTCCGCGCACCGGCCGGGGCCGGGAATCCGGCGGACCCGGCCCGGAGGGAGGACATAGGCTCCTGACATGGCGACAGACGGATCACTCGCAACCGGTCAGCGTTCCCTCGGCGACCCTTCCCTCGACTACCCCCTGTGGCCCCCGCTCACCGCCGGCTGTCCGGGCACCGGCACCGCGGACGTCGCCTACCCGGTCGAGGTCGACTACGCGTACGGGAAGGCGGACCCGGCGGCCGTGTTCGCGCCGTCGGAGGTCGCCGGCCTGGAGCGGTGGGCCCCGCTGCTGCCGCCGCTGCTCGCGCCGGGCCTGGGCGAGGGCGGCACGCCGCTGGTCGAGCTCGAACCGGGGGTGTACGTCAAGGACGAGTCCCGCAACCCGACCTGGAGCCACAAGGACCGGCTGAACCGCTGCACCACCAGCGCCGCCGTCGGTGTCGGCGCGGCCGGGATCGCGGTGGCCTCCTCGGGCAACCACGGCGCCTCCGCCGCCGCCTACGCGGCCCGGGCCGGGCTGCGCTGCGTGGTCCTCACCGGCCCGGACCTGCCGCCGAACGTCGACGCGTTCCTGAACGCCTACGGCGCGGTCGTGCTGCCGGTGCCCTGGGAGGCGCGCTGGCCGCTGCTGCGCCAGGTGGTCGACCGCCTCGGTCTGCACCCGGTCAGCAACCTCACCACCACGCACACCGGGCACGCGTACGGCCCCGAGGGCTACAAGACCGTCGCCTACGAGATCTTCCGGGACCTCGGGGTGCCGGGCGCGGTCTTCGTGCCCACCGGCTACGGCGAGCTGCTGTTCGGGGTCTGGAAGGGGTTCGCCGAACTGCACCGGCTCGGGCTGGCCGAGCGGGTGCCCAGGATCTACTCCTGCGAGTCGGCCTCGGGGGCGCCGCTGGCGAGCGCCCTCCGGCAGGGCCTGCCGGCCGCGCGCACGGCCGTGGCGCCGGGCCGGGCGTACTCGATCGCCGCGCCGGTCGGCGGCTACCGGGGCGTGCTCGCGGTGCGCGGGAGCGGCGGCCGCGCGCTGGTGCTGGACGACGCCCAGCTGACGGCCGCCCAGGGCGAGCTGGCCCGGGCCGGGCTCTGGACGGAGCTGTCCGCGGCGGCCGGGCTCGCCGGGCTGCGCAGCCTGGGCGGGGCGGCGGGCGGCTCCCGGGGAATCGAGGGAGCCGAGGGCATCGAGGGACCGGTGGTCTGCGTGTCGACGTCCAGCGGCTTCAAGGACCTCGGGGTCGGCTCCCGGAGGACCGAGCCGGTCGCCCCCGAGTGGGAGGCCGTCCACCGCCGGCTGCAGGCCGCCGGGATCTGCGGCTGACGGCCGCCCCCGCACGGGCGGCGGACATCCGGCCCCGGAACCAGGACCAGGACCAGGACCAGGCGTCCGGCACCGGGACCAGGCACCCGTCACCCGGCACCCGGCACCCGGCACCGCGGAAACCCCTTGGTCCCCGGTGCCGGGTGCCGGTACGGTCGCTGTGTGGCCGTCGTAGCGAACTCTCGCCGATTTACCGGCCCCCCGGCCCCCGTTGGGCGCCGCAGGGGTCGGACGTCGCCACGCCTCCAGGGCTGAGCCGCCGGCCCGGGGCGGCGGTCGTGCCCAGGGGCCGGGGGGTGTGCCGTCACCCCGTCACCGCTCCCGGCCAGGAGGCCGCCATGTCCGTACCCGGCACCGCCGTTCCCGCCCGTCTCTCCCCCGAGCAGCTCGCCCGCGACCTCGCCGTCCGGGACCTCACCGACCCCGCCGCCGGTCCGCACGCCGTGCAGCTCGTCCTCGCCCGTGCCGTCGAGGCGCTGGCCGCGCTCTGGGGCTGCGAGGTCCGCTGGTGGCGCGGTGAGCGCGTCGTCACGGTCGAGGACAACTACGACCACCTCGGCTACCGCGCCGACGACATCACCCGCGACACCCGGTACACCCGCTACGTCGACGACCGGCGGATGCTCCGCAGCCACTCCAGCGCCCTGGTGCCGGCGGCGCTGCGGGCCCTGGCCGCGGATCCGGCCGAGGACGTCCTGCTGGTCTGCCCCGGCCTGGTCTACCGCCGCGACAGCATCGACCGGCTGCACACCGGCACCCCGCACCAGCTGGACCTGTGGCGGCTCACCCGCCGCCCGGCCCGGCTGACCACCGCCGACCTGGACGGGATGGTCACCGCCCTGGTCGGCGGTCTGCTCCCGGGCGCCGAGCACCGCCACGAGGAGCGCGTCCACCCGTACACGCTGGCCGGCCGCCAGGTGGACGTGGCCCGCGGCGCGGAGTGGATCGAGGTCGCGGAGTGCGGCCTGGCCCACCCCGGCGTGCTGGCCCGGGCCGGGCTCGGCGCCGAGTGGAGCGGTCTGGCCCTCGGCATGGGGCTGGACCGGATGCTGATGCTGCTCAAGGGCGTGGACGACATCCGGGTGCTGCGTTCGACCGAGCCGTCGGTGGCCGCCCAGCTGACCGACCTCGCGCCCTACCGGCCGGTGTCCGCGATGCCCGCCGTCCGCCGGGACCTCTCGGTGGCGGTGGACCGCGACGACCTGGCGGAGGACCTCGGGGACCGGGTCCGCGACGCGCTCGGCCCGGACGCGGACTGCGTGGAGACCGTCGAGATCCTCGCCGAGACGCCGTGCTCGCAGCTGCCGCCACGGGCCCTGGAGCGGCTCGGCGCGCGCCCCGGGCAGAAGAACGTCCTGCTCAAGCTGGTCCTGCGGCACCTGGACCGGACGCTCACCGACCGTCAGGCCAACCTGCTGCGGGACCGCGTCTACGCCGCCGTCCACCAGGGCACCGCCCACCAGTGGGCGGCCACCGGCTGACGGCCGCCGGTGGGGGCGTGGCGGCGGCCACCACCACGCCCCCGCCACGCCCCGGCCGCGACCCGGCCGCGACCCCGCGACGACCCGGCCTCAGAGCCGGACGAGCACCTTGCCGCGGCTTGCGGCCCGGTCCTGGTAGAGGCTGCGGTAGGCGGCGGGGATGGTGTCGAAGCCGCGGTGGACGGTCTGGTGGTACTGCAGGTCGCCGCTGCGGACGAGGCCGCCGAGGTCCCGCCGCAGGGCCGTCCAGTTCTCCTCGGTGAACCACTCCAGCGAGAAGATGCCGCGGACGGTGGTGCGCGGGAACATGATCATCGGCAGCAGCCGGGGGCCCGTCCAGCGGCCGCCGACCTGGCTCCCCCACTGCCAGCAGACCGCGACCCGGCTGTCGACGTTGAGCATGGTGAAGACGACGTCGGTCAGCGTGCCGCCGAGGCTGTCGAAGTAGCGGTCGACGCCGTCCGGGGCCGCCTTGGCGAGCCGCTCGGCGAGCCGCTCGGGGTCGTCGCCGTCGCGGTAGTGCAGGACGGCGTCGAAGCCCAGGTCCCTCAGCCGGTCGGCCTTCTCCGCCGTCGCCGTGGTGCCGACGACCCGGGCGCCGCGGTGCCGCGCGAGCTGGCCGACCAGGGAGCCGACGGCCCCGGAGGCGCCGCTGACCAGCACGGTGTCGCCGGGGCGCACGGCCAGGAACTTGTCCACGGTGCCCCAGGCGGTCATCCCGGGCCCGCCGAGGACGCCCAGGGCGGTGGAGATCGGCAGGGCGTCGTCGTAGTGGTCGGGGTCGAGGCGGCGGTAGGCCGGGAAGACCATCGGGAAGGTGCCGGTCTGCCAGGGGGTCGGGGCGCCGTTGCCGATCACGTGGCTGCGCCAGCCGCCGAAGCCCTGGACGAGGTCGCCGACGGCGAAGCGGGCGCGGGGGCCGGCCTCCAGCACCTCCATGATCGAGTCGGCGCCCATGTGGTCCCCGACCGGGGTGTCGAGGGCGATCCCCTGGAGGTACGGGTCGACGGAGACGTACCGGGTGCGCAGCAGCATCTCGTCCTCGGCGAGCCGGACGTCGACCTCCTCGACCACCTTCCGGTACATCCGCTCGACGTCCGGCACGCCGTCGGCGTGCTCGTGGACGACCCACTTCTCGATCCTCACGAGGTGACTCCAAACTGGCGGTCCGCGGGGCCGACCGGCTCGACCAGCAGGGTGGGCGGCGGGGCGGTGTCGTCGACGGCGGCGGTGAACGGCTTGCGGTCGTCGCGGCAGATGAACTGCACGACGTGGCGCCCGGCGGCGGCGGCCCGGATGAGGCCGCCGGTGGTCGCCCAGACGCCGGAGAGGTAGAAGTCGCGCAGGCCCGGCAGCCCGGGGCCGTTGCGCTTGATCTCCTCCTCCAGGGTCTCGCCGCTCTCCACGAAGGGCTGCCAGCCGAGCACGGTGCCGTCGTAGTTGGCGGTGTAGCGGACCTGGGTGAGGGGGGTGGAGACGTCCTTGACCGCGACGGCCTCCTTCAGCCCCGGGTGGTGGCCGTCGAGGAAGTCGACGAGGGCGTCGCGCACCCGGCGCTTCTCCCGCTGGTACTCGCGTCCGCGGCCGACCGGCAGGGTGTGCAGCTCCTCGCCGCGCCGCAGCCGGGGCGCCTGTTCGGGGCCGGTGCTCAGGGCCCGCCAGGGGGCGATGTCGCAGAAGTAGCTGACGTAGACGACGGTCGTCCCGGCGGGGGACAGTTCGGGGTAGTGGCGGCTGCGGAACTGGACGTTGATGCTGGGGTGCCGGATGCCGGTGAGCCGGGCCGCGAACTCCTCCTCCAGCAGGTGGGTGGTGCACGGGTCCCCGGCCGGGAAGGGCCGGCGCAGGCCCAGGAAGACGGTGAGGTAGCCGGGGAAGACCATGCCGGGTTCGGTGATGGTCCGGGTGTACAGCCGGCGGTAGGTGTCGTTCAGGTAGCGGCCCTTGAGCAGGTCGAGCATGGTGGTGCGGCCGTCGCAGGCCGCGACGACGATGTCGGCGCGGACCTCCCGGCCGTCGCTGAGCCGCACCCCGACGGCCCGGTCGCGCTCGACCAGGATCTCGGTCGCCCTGGCGTTGTAGGTGATCTCCCCGCCGAGCCGCCGGTAGCGCTCCTCGACGGAGCGGGCCAGGCCCAGCGAGCCGCCCTCCGGCACCCCGGCCGACTGCCCGGCGTGCGCGGCGAGCTGGAAGTAGGTGGGCAGCACGGGGAAGTTGGGGTGCTTCTCGTAGAGTACGAAGTTGAAGGCCTCGCGCAGCAGCGGGCTGCGGAAGCGGGCCGAGTAGTCGCTCATCAGCTCGGTGATCGAGCGCCGGATCACGTTGAGGTGGGGCAGGAAGGAGGCGAGCATCCGCCAGCGTTCCCGGCGCCCCATGAGCCCGACCGGCTTGAGGAAGGGGTAGTGGACCAGCGCGCGGCGGAAGGACCGCAGTCCGGCGCAGAACCGCCGGATCTGCCGGGCGTCCTCCGGCGCGAGGTCGAGCAGGTGGGCTTCGAGGCGGTCGGGGTCGGAGTAGAAGCGGACGGCGCCGCCGTCGCGGGTGCGCACCACGTTGAAGACGTCGAAGTTGCGCATCACCTTGCCCTGGAGGGCGCCGAGTTCGAGCCAGATCTGGTGCATCTCGTTGCCGGGGCCGCTGCCGAGCAGCCAGCTGACGCAGCAGTCGAAGGTGAACTCCCCGCGGTCCCAGGCGGTGCAGCAGCCGCCGGGCAGTTCGTGCATCTCCAGGATGCGGCTGCGGTAGCCGTTCATCTGGGCGTAGCAGCCGGTGGACAGGCCGCCCAGGCCGCCGCCGACGATCACCATGGTCCGCCTGCCCGTGCTCATTCCGGTACTCCCGTGGTGACCCGGTCGAGTTGTGGCAGCCGGCCCAGCTTTCCGGCGTGCCAGGGTTCCTGGTTGTCGCTGGGCCAGGCCCGGAAGGGCCGGCCGAGTTCGCGGCAGAGGTACTGGGCGGCGTACCGGCCGCTGGTCGCGGCGCGGATCAGGCCGCCGAGGCCGGCCCACTGCCCGGCCATGGAGAAGCCGCGCAGTCCGGGCAGCCGCATGCGGTCCCGGTTGACCAGCCGGTTGGCGGCGTCCTCGGCCTCGGAGAAGGCCTGCCAGGCGAGGATGCTGCCGCGGGTGTTGCCGGTGAAGCGTTCGGTGGTGACGGGCGAGGCGACGTCGACGAGTTCGATCCGGCGGCCCAGCCCGGGGTACGTCCGGTCGAGGAACTCCCGGACGAAGGAGGCGACTTCCTGCTTACGGGCCCGGTAGGCGCGGCGGTCGCGGACGCGCAGCTCCTTCCAGCTGCGGTGGTCGCTGAAGTAGGTGCAGTGCAGCACGGACCGGCCGGCGGGCGCGAAGCCCTCCGCGTAGGCGGAGCGCAGCTGGACGACCAGGCTGTGCTGGAGCGAGCCGGGCAGCCGGGCGCCCTGCTCGGGGCCCAGCAGGTAGGTGGTGCTGTGCGGTTCGCCCTCCGGCAGCCCGCCGCGGACGCCGACGAAGGCGGAGACCACCGCCGGGTAGAGGTTGCCGGGCCGGTCGATCAGTTCGCCGTACAGCCGGTCGGTGGTGGGGCTGGACCAGCGGCCGTCCAGCAGCCGGTCGAGGACGGTCGGGCCGTCGCAGGCGGCGACGACGTGGTCGGCGTAGTGCTCGGTGCCGTCCCGGAGCCGGACGCCGACGGCTCGGCCGCCCTCGACGAGGATCCGGTCGACCCGGCAGCGGTAGCCGATCACCCCGCCGAGCGAGGTGTAGCGCTCCTCGACGGAGCGGGCCAGGCCGAGCGAACCGCCCTGTGGGAAGCCTGCGTTGCCGTTGTGCGCGGCGGCCAGGGTGTACAGGTAGGGCAGCAGCGGGAAGCCGGCCGGTTCCTGGAGGAACACGTTGGGCAGGGCCCGGCGCAGCAGTGGGTCCTGGAAGCGGTCGGCGAAGCCGCGCATCGGGGTGGTGGCGGTGCGCCAGAACAGCCGGAAGGCCGGCAGCACGGCGCGCAGGGTCCGCAGCCGTTCGGCCGGCCCGCGCAGCGGCGGTGGGGTGAGCTCCCAGGGCAGGTCGAGCGCGGCGAAGCGGCGCAGGTCCCGGCAGAAGGAGCGGATCGGCCGGGCGTCGCCGGGGGCGAGGTCGAGCAGGTGGGCTTCGAGCCGGTCGGGGTCGGCGAAGAAGGTGACGGCCCGGCCGTGTTCGTCGACGACGCGGTTGAAGACGTCGAAGCGGGTGACGGTCTTGCCGTCGAGGGCTCCGAGTTCCCGCCAGACCTGGTGGGCGCCGGTGCCCTCGGCGGTGCCGATGAGCCAGTCGATGCAGTAGTCGAACAGGTAGCCGCGCCGGGACCACGCGGTGCAGCAGCCGCCGGGCAGCACGTGCTTCTCGAAGATCCGGGTCTCCAGGCCGCTCATCTGGGCGTAGCAGCCGGTGGCGAGGCCGCCGATGCCGGCGCCGACCACGATGACCCGGGGCGGGCCGCCGCCGGCGCGCCGCCGGTCTGACCAGTCCGGTCCGCGGTCAGGGGCGGTCATCGGCGGCGCCTCCGGCCAGGATGGCGCCCGCCAGTTCGGCGTTGCGGGCGGCGTACTCGGCGTCCAGCATCTCGGCGTGGCTGCCGTGCCCGGCGTGCACGGTGGTGCCGGAGGTGGAGGAGCCCTGCCACGAGCCGGGTTCGCCGCCGGTGTGCAGGGCGAGCCGGTCGCGTTCGCAGACCACGTGCAGGTGTGCGTCGACGGTCTCCAGGTTGGGGGTCCGGCTGCAGAACTCCAGGTAGTCCCGGGCCTGTTCGAGGGTCTCCCGGGCGACGATCCGGGAGCCGGTGTGGCGGTGCAGGTGCTCGTGCAGCTCGCGTTCGAAGGCGGCCACGTGGTCCTCGCCGAGGGTGAAGGGTTCGGGGATCCGGTAGGAGTCCACCATCAGGACGGACCGGACGGTCCGGCCGCGGCGTTCGAGCTCGGCGGCAACCTCGAAGGCGAGGTTGCCGCCGAGCGAGTAGCCGAGCAGGACGTACGGGCCGGCCGGGTGCAGGGCCTCGGCCAGGTCGGCGTAGCGGGCGGTCTTGTCGTCGCCGGTGAGGTAGTTGAAGGCGGCGAGGCGGTGGCCGGGCAGGTGGCCGGCGAGCTGGCGGTAGACCAGTCCGTGGCCGCCTGCGGGCGGGAAGCAGAGGACCGTGCGGTCCTCGGGTGCCTGCGGGTTGAACCACAGGTGGGGCTGGCCGCCTTCGAGTTCGCCGGTGATGATCTGTTCCAGGGTGCGGGCCATGCCGTGCAGCGTGGTGACCTTGAAGAGCTGGCCGACCGGGATGCCGACGTTGAACTCGGTCTGCAGGTGGTGGATCAGTTCGATCAGCCGGATGGAGCTGCCGCCGAGTTCGAAGAAGTCGTGCTGGAGGCCGACTTCGTCGAGCCCGAGCAGCGCCTTCCAGTGTTCGGCGGTGCGGATCTCGTAGAGGGTGACCGGCGGTTCGTCCCGGGCGTCGCCGGTGTCGACCACCGGTTCGGGCAGGGCGGCGAGGTCGACCTTGCCGTTGGGGGTGAGCGGCAGGGCGGGCAGTTCGGTGAGGTGGGCGGGGATCATCACGGTGGGGAGGTGTTCGGCGAGGTGGCGGCGGAGTTCCCGGCGGTCCAGCACGGCCCCTTCGGCCGGGACGAGGTAGGCGGACAGCACGCTCTCCCCCGCACCGTCCTGACGGACCGTCACACAGGCCTGGGCGAGCTCGGGGCGGGCGGTGAGGTGGGCCTCGATCTCGCCGATCTCGATCCGGTGGCCGCGCACCTTGACCTGGTTGTCGATCCGCCCGAGCAGGTGCGCGGTGCCGTGCGCGTCCCAGTGGCCGAGGTCGCCGGTGCGGTAGAGCCGGGTGGGCGTGCCGTCGAGGTCCAGGGCGGTGAACCGCCGGGCGGTCTGCCCGGGGTCGTTGGGGTAGCCGGCCGCCACCCCGGCGCCGCCGACCCACAGTTCGCCGGCCACGCCGGGCGGCACCGGTTCGCCGTAGCGGTCGAGGATGTAGAGCTCGCTGTTGGGGAACGGCCGGCCGATCGGCACCATCCGGCCGGGTTCGAGGCCCTCGGCCGTGCCCTCGTAGTAGCTGGTGTCGATGGTGGCCTCGGTCAGGCCGTAGGAGTTGACGAGCCGGGTGTCCGGCCCGCACAGGGCGCGCAGCCGCCGGTGTTCCGCGGCCTTCCAGGAGTCCGAGCCGACGGCCAGCAGGCGCAGGAAGTCCAGCCGCAGGCCCTCGCGCTCGCAGTGGGCCAGCAGGGCGCGGGCGACGGCGGGCACGAACTCGGCGCAGTCGACGGCCTCCTCGCGCATGGTGCGGTGCAGCCGGGCGGTGTCGAAGAGCAGGTCGCGGTCGACCAGGACGAGGGTGCCGCCGGTGCTCAGCGCCCGGGCGAGGTCGCCGGAGAACACGTCGAAGGCCGTCCCGGCCATCTGGAGGTGCACCCGGGCCTCGGTGTCCAGCCGGTACTCGGCGCGCCAGCCCGCGGTGACCGCGGCGAGGTTGCGGTGGTCGACCCGGACGGCCTTCGGGCGGCCGGTGGAGCCGGAGGTGTGGATGACGTAGGCGGCCCGGTCCGGGTCGGCGGCGGGCAGCGGCGGGCCCTCGGCCGCGGGCCGGTCGAGTTCCTCCAGGGTGACCGGCCGGGCGGGCAGGTCGGCGCCGGGCGGGCGCCGCTCGTCGACGACGACCAGGACGGCTCCGGCGTCGGCCACCTGGTGGGCGAGCCGGTCGGCCGGGTGTCCGGGGTCGAGCGGCAGGTAGGCGGCGCCGGCCCGCCAGACCGCCAGCAGCGCGGTGATCAGCTCGGGCGACTTGTCCAGGCAGACGGCGACCACCGAGCCCTCGACGACCCCGAGTTCGCGTAGCCGCAGGGCCGCCCGGTGCGCCCTGCGGTCGAGTTCGCCGTAGCCGAGCCGCCGGGTGCCGGACGGCCCGGGGGCGGCGACGGCGAGCGCCTCGGGGTGCCCGGCGGCGGCCTTGGCGATCAGCTCGGGCACCGGGGTGTCGTGCTCCAGGCGCCGGCCGGCGCCGCTGAACCCGTCGAGGATGCGCCGGCGTTCGGTGTCCTCGAGCATCCGCAGCCGGCCGACGGGGCGGTCGTCGCCGGCCCGGGTCATGGCGTCCAGCAGGGTGCGGTAGTGCGCGGCGAGCCGCTGGACGGTGGCGGCGTCGAAGAGGTCGGAGTTGTACTTGAACACGCAGTGGAAGCTGTGGTCCGCGCGGTCCTCGTAGGCCGACAGGGTCAGGTCGAACTGCCCCTCCTCCTCGGGGAGTTCGATGTACTCCAGGCGGTACCCGAAGCGCTCCACGGCGACTTTGTGGGTGAGCAGGATGAACATCGCCTGGAACACCGCGGAGCGGCTGGGGTCGTGCTGCAGCCCGAGCTGCTCGACCAGCAGCGGGAAGGGGTACTCCTGGTTGTCCAGCCCGCCGAGCACGCTCCGCCGCACCCGGGCGAGCAGCTCGGCCACCCCGGGCTCCCCGGCCAGGCTGACGTGCAGCGGCAGCGGGTTGACGAAGTAGCCGTAGACGGAGCCGAACTCCTCCTGGGTGCGCCCGGTGACGGGGCTGCCGACCACGATGTCGGACTGGCCCGACCAGCGGTGCAGCAGCAGGTAGTAGGCGCTGAGCAGCACCATGAACGGGGTCGCGTGGTGGGCCCGGGCCAGGTCGTGGACGCGGGCGGTGAGCTCGGCGTCGAGCCGGAAGAACTCCGAGGCGCCGTTGTGGGTCTGCACCGCGGGCCGGGGCCGGTCGGTGGGCAGGGCGAGCACCGGCACCGGGGACGGCAGGTGGCCGCGCCAGTAGTCGAGCATCCGCTGCGCCTCGGGACCGGCCAGGAAGCGGTTCTGGTGGTTGAGGAAGTCGAGGTAGCGGGCGGCGACCGGGGGCAGTTCGGGGGTGCGTCCGCGGCGCAGCGCCTCGTAGACCTCGAACAGCTCCTCGATGAAGGTGAAGGTGGAGATCGCGTCGGAGACGATGTGGTGGACGGCCTTCATCAGCACCCAGCGCTCCGGGCCGCGCCGGAACAGCCGCAGCCGCACCAGGGGGTCCTCCGCGAGGTCGTACGGCCGGCGGTACTCGGCGACGATCAGTGCGTGGACCTCCTCCCAGGGCCGGCCCTCGACGTCGAACAGCCCGGTGTCGGCGACGGCCTCGGGGCGGATCCGCTGGACGGGGCGGCCCTGCTCGGCGGTGACGGCGGCCCGGAGCCCGGGGTGCCGGTCGACGAGGGTGCGGAATGCGGCGAAGACCAGCTCCGGGTCGAGCTCGGCGTGCACCTCGACGGCCCCGCCGATGTTGTAGGCGTAGCCGTCCGGGTGGAGCTGGCGCAGGAACCAGAGCGCCTGCTGGTTGTGGGTGAGCGGGTAGCGGGACTCGTCGGTGTGCAGCTCGACCTCGGCGTGCTCCGGGCCGCCCCCGGCGGCGAGCTGCTCGGCCAGCCCCTCGCCGAGCAGCTCGACCAGGTCGCCGACGGTGCCGTTGCTGAGCAGCGCCACCACGGGCAGGGCGA
Source organism: Kitasatospora sp. NPDC004745 (assembly GCF_042873275.1). Classification (NCBI taxonomy): domain Bacteria; kingdom Bacillati; phylum Actinomycetota; class Actinomycetes; order Kitasatosporales; family Streptomycetaceae; genus Kitasatospora; species Kitasatospora sp. NPDC004745. The sequence continues at coordinate 161,465 of NZ_JBIALK010000004.1, forward strand.
CGCCGAGTTCACCGTGCACCCGGGCGCGCAGCTCCATCGCGAGCAGCGAGTCCAGGCCGTGCGCGCCGAGCCTGGTGCCCTGGTCGATCCGTTCGGCGCCGATCCGCAGCACGCCGGCGGCGGCGGCCGTGAACCGCTCGGCCAGCAGCTGCCGGCGGGCGGGCGGGTCGGCGGAGCGGTAGGCGTCCAGGAAGCCGTCCGTTCCGGCCGGGGCCCGCTCGGCGGCGCTCGCCGCGAGCTCGGCGACCAGCGGCGGCGGCGCCGGGTACCAGGCGAGGAAGGTCGGCCAGTCGACGACGGTGGCCACCAGCAGCTGGGCGCGGTCCTGGCCGAGGACCCGCTCCAGCACGGCGGCGCCGGCCTCCGGCGGGAGCGAGCTCATGCCGCGGGCGTCGCGGTAGTGGGCGACGAGGCCGAGCTCCTCGATCATGCCGGTGGCCCACGGGCCCCAGTCGAGGCTGAGCGCGGGCAGGCCGGCGGCCCGGCGGTGGTGGGCGAGGGCGTCCAGGAAGGCGTTGCCGGCGGCGTAGTTGGTCTGCCCGGCGGTGGTGAGCAGCGCGGCGACGGAGGAGAACAGCACGAAGTGGTCGAGCGGTTCGTCGCGCAGCAGCCGGTGCAGCAGGTGGCCGCCGACCACCTTCGGGCGGTAGCCGGCGTCGAAGGCCGGCCGGTCCATCTGCGGGACGAGCACGTCCTTGACCTGACCGGCGAGGTGGAAGACGCCGCGCACGGGCGGCAGCCCGCGCTCTCGGTGGTCGGCCAGCCAGTCGGCGAGGGCGGTCCCGTCGGTGACGTCGACGGCGGCGAGCAGGGGTTCGGCACCGAGCGCCTCCAGCTCGCGCAGGAAGGCGATCCGCCGGCCGGCCGGGCTGTCCGGGTCGGTGTGCCGCCACTGCCGCCGGTCGGGCAGCGCGGTGCGGCCGAGCAGCACCAGCCGGCGGGCGCCGCGGCGCACCAGGGTGCGGCAGAGCAGTCGGCCGAGCGCCCCGAAGGCGCCGGTGACGAGGTAGCAGCCGTCCGCCCGGAGCACCGGGGGCAGCGGGCGGGTGAGGCCCTCGGCCGGGCGCAGCCGGCAGGTGCGGCGGCGGCCGGCCCGCAGGGCGATCTCCTGCTCGTCCCGGGCGCCGAGTTCGTCGAGCAGCGCCTCGACCTGGTCGGCATGGTCCGCGCCGGGGTCGAGGTCGATCAGGGTGCCGCGCTGGGCGGTGAGCTCCTGCTGCCAGAGCACCCGGCCGACGCCCCAGGCGGGGGCGGCGAGCGGTTCGGCCCGTTCGCCGGGGGCGGTGGCCTGGGCGCCCCGGGTGACGACGTGCAGCCGGGCGTCGGGGCGGGCGGCGGGCAGCGCCCGGGCGAGGGCGATCAGCGAGTACGCGCCGAGGGTGGCGAGGCCGTCCAGCTGCCCGGTCTCCGCGGCGTCCAGCGCGGGCTGGTCGAGGTTCCACAGGTGGACGACGGTGCGGTAGCCGGGGTCGAGCCCTTCGAGCAGCCGGGTGAGGTCCTCGGTGGAGTCCGGGCGGACGGTCGACCCGGTGTCGCCGCGGTGGTGGGCGGCGCCGGGCCGGACGAGGTGGCAGCGGGAGCCGCGTTCGGCGGCGAGCGCGGCGAGCCGCTCGGCGAGGCCGCCGGCGTCGGCGAACAGCAGCAGGTCGCCGGGGTGTTCGGGGTCGGCGGCGGCGGGGGCGTCCAGCCAGACGGGTTCGGTGAGCCAGCCGTCGATGGTGGCGAGGCCGACCGATCCCGGGGCCCGGGCGACGTCGGCGGCCCGGAAGCCGGTGATCCGGCCGAGCGGGGTGCCGTCCTCGGCGTAGAGGGCGAGGTCGCCGACGACGTCGCGGCCGTCGTCGCGGGTGACGGTGGCGTGCGCCCAGAGCGGGCGGTCGCCGAACGCGTCGAGGCGGACCTCCTCGATGGCGACGGGCAGCCGTACGCCGCCGTCGTCGGGCGCGGCCGTCCGGGCGGCGAGCAGGGTCTGGAAGCAGGCGTCGAGCAGCACCGGGTGCGCGTGGTGCTCGCCCGCCGCGGGCCCGAGCCCATCGGCCGGGCCGATCCGGGCCAGGGCCTCGCCCGGGCCGACCCAGACCTCCTGGACGGCCCGGAAGGCGGGCCCGTAGTCGTAGCCGCGGGCGGCCAGCAGCCGGTAGCAGTCCGGGCCGTCGAGCCGGCTGGTCCGGGCCCGGACCGCTTCGGCGTCCAGCACCGGGCCGTGGGCGAGGCGCTGGCCCGTGCGGATCCGGCCGCTCGCGTGCACCGCGGGCTCGCCGCCGGCGGGGGTGGAGGTGACGGTGAAGCGGGCGTCCTCCGGGGCGTAGCCGAACTGGACGGGGGTGGGCTCGGCCTCGGAGAGGAACAGGGCCCGGTTCAGCTCGACCTCGGCGAGCACCACCTCGGTGCCGCCGGTCAGGGCGCGGACGGCCTGCGCCGCCATCTCCAGGTACCCCGCGGCGGGGAAGACCACCCGGCCCTCGATCCGGTGGTCGGCCAGGTAGGGCAGGTGCTCCGGGTCGAGCGCGGTGGTCCAGGTGGGCTGGGCGTTCGCGGTGCGGCGGCCGAGCAGCGGGTGGTCGACCTCGCCGAGGCGGACCTTCCGGACGGCGTCCGGCTCGGCCCAGTACCGGTCGCGCCGCCAGGGGTAGGCGGGCAGCGGCACCGGGCGGCCGGCCGGGTGCAGCGCGTCCCAGGCCGGTTCGACGCCCAGGGTGTGCAGTTCGGCGAGGGTGCGGGTGACGCACGCGTCCTCGTCCGCGCGGCGCCGGAGGGAGGCCAGGGTGTGCGCGCCGTCGACGCACTCGCGGATCGCGTGGCCGAGCACCGGGTGCGGGCCGACCTCCAGGAAGAGGCCGATCCCGTCCCCGGCCATCCGCTCGACGGCGGCACGGAAGCGCACCGGGTTGCGGACGTTGTGCCACCAGTACCCGGCGTCCAGCTCCGGGCCGCGGGCGAGGCCGTCGCGGGCGGTGAGGTAGAGCGGCAGCCGGGCCTCGCCGGGCGCGAGCGCGGCCAGCGCGGCGGTCAGCTCCTCCCGGATCGGCTCCATCCGCACGCTGTGGTACGGGACCTCGACGTCCAGGAGGCGGGCGAAGACGTCCTCCGCGCGCAGCTCGTCGGCGAGTTCGCGCAGCGCCTCGGTGTCACCGGCGAGGGTCACGGCGGAGGGGCTGTTGACGGCCGCGAGCGAGACCCGGGTGCGGTGCGGGCGGATCCGTCGCTGCGCCTGCTCCTCCGGCAGGCCGACGGCGAGCATCGTGCCGGTGCCGGCCAGCCGCTGCTGCAGCCGGCTGCGGGCCAGCACCACCCGCACGGCGTCGGCGAGGTCGTAGACGCCGGCCTCGTGGAAGGCGGCGACCTCGCCGGTGCTGTGCCCGACGACGGCGTCGGGGTGCAGCCCGCGACTGCGCCAGAGCGCGGAGAGACCCAGCTGGACGGCGAGGTTGGCGGGCTGGGCGAGCCAGGTCTCGGCCATCCGGGAGTCGGCCTCGTCGCGTTCCAGTTCCGCCAGGAGCGACCAGCCGGCCTGTTCCCGGATCTCCCGGTCGCAGGCCCGGACGGCCTCCCGGTAGGCCGGCTCGCTCGCGTACAGGCCGCGGCCCATGCCCCACCACTGGGGGCCCATGCCGGTGAACACCCAGGCGAGCCGGCGCTGTTCGCGCGCTCTGGCGCGGCCCCGGGCGACCTGCGGGTGGGCCTCGCCGCGTTCGCAGGCGGCCAGTGCCGCGTCCAGGTCCTGCCGGGTGGCGTAGCCGACCGCGAGCCGTTCGGGCAGGTGCTGGCGGCGGTGGGCGAGGGTGTGGCCGAGGTCGGCGAGCGACACCCCGGCGGCGAGCTCCCGCCGTACGCCGGCGGCGAGTTCGGGCAGCGCGGCGGCGTCCCTGGCGCTGAGCGGCAGCACCGTGCGGGCGGGGTGCGGCACGGGCGCGGCGGGCGTGGGCCGGGGCGGCTCCTCCAGCAGGACGTGCGCGTTGGTCCCGCCGAAGCCGAAGGAGTTGACGCCGGCCCGGGCCGGTCCGTCGTGCTCGGGCCAGTCGACGGCGGTGGTCGGGACGTCGAAGGGGAGCGCGGCCAGGTCGATGCCCGGGTTGGGGCGTTCCAGGTTGAGGTGCGGCGGGATCCGCCGGTGTTCGAGGGCGAGGGCGGTCTTGATCAGTCCGGCGACCCCGGCCGCGGCCTCGGCGTGCCCGATGTTGGTCTTCACCGAGCCCACGTAGCAGCGGGCGCCGGGGCGGCGGCCGACGCCGAGCACCCGGCCCAGGGCGGCCGCCTCGATCGGGTCGCCGACCGGGGTCGAGGTGCCGTGCGCCTCGACGTACTGCAGGCTGCCGGGGAGCACGCCCGCCTCCGCGCAGACCCGTTCGATCAGGGCGACCTGGGCGTCGGCGCTGGGGACGGTGATGCCGTTGGTGCGACCGTCCTGGTTGACGCCGCTGCCGAGGACGACGGCGTGCACCGGGTCGCCGTCGCGCAGCGCGTCCGCGAGTCGTTTGAGGACGACCACGCCGACGCCCTCGGCGCGGACGTAGCCGTCGGCGGAGGCGTCGAAGGCGCGCGAGCGGCCGTCCCGGGAGAGGAAGCCGCCCTTCGTCTCGGCGATCGTGTACTGCGGCGCCATGTGCAGCAACACGCCGCCGGCCAGCGCGAGTTCGGTCTCGCCACGGAGCAGGCCCTGGCAGGCGAGGTGGACGGCGACCAGGGAGGAGCTGCAGGCGGTGTCGATCGAGACGCTGGGGCCGCGGAAGTCGAGGCAGTGCGAGATCCGGTTGGACACCATCGTCATCATGGTGCCGGTGGCGGTGTGCGCGGCGAGGGTGCCGAAGTCGAGGTCGGCGAACTGGAGGATCTTGTAGTCCAGGGTGAAGGCGCCCATGTAGACGCCGACGTCGCGGCCGGCCAGGTCGCCGGGGCGCAGGCCGCCGTCCTCCAGGGCCTCCCAGCTGACCTCCAGGAGCTTGCGCTGCTGCGGGTCCATGTGGGCGGCCTCGCGCGGGCTGATCCCGAAGAAGTCCGGGTCGAAGGTGTCGAAGCCGTCGACGTAGCCGCCGCGGCCGCCGGTCAGCCGCCCGGGTTTGGACCTGTCCCGGCTGCCCAGGGTGGCGGTGTCGTAGCGGTCGGCGGGTGTCGCGGTGAGGCAGTCCCGGCCCTCGACGAGGTTGCGCCAGTAGGCCCGGTGGTCGTTGGCGTGTCCGGGCAGGCGGCAGCCGATGCCGGTGATCGCGATCCGGTCGCGGGGCACGGCGAGGGGCGAGGTGGTCATGGTCCAATCCGGGGGTGAGGGCGTGGCGGCGCGGACACGGGCGGAGGAGGTGGCCTCGCGGGCCGGGTCAGACGGTCGGTTCGGTGGGGTTCACCCGGCGCCAGGGGTGCAGCAGGGTGGCGCCCAGCTCGCCGGTGGCCGGGAAGGCGGCCGGGTCGGCGAGACCGACGGCGGTGGGCACCCGGCCGGGGCGCCAGGTGAAACTGCCGAACACGTGGTCCCACAGCGAGAGGTCGGAGGCGAAGTGCCCGGCCTCGCCGAGCTCGGTGCTGTGGTGCAGGCGGTGGAGTTCGGGGCCGGCGAGCAGGTGGCCGAGCGGGCCGAGGCGGACGTCGATGTTGGCGTGGACGAAATACCCCTGGGCGATGATGAATATTCCGACCACGAACACAGATTCCGCGGAGAATCCGATCAGCGCCAGCGAGAGCTGGACCACGGACTGCGCGACGAACACGTCGAGGAAATGGTTCACCCCGTTGTTCGCGACGTTCACCTTGTCCGGCACGTGGTGCACGCCGTGCAGCCGCCAGAGCCAGCGGTTGCGGTGGGACCACCGGTGGACCAGGTAGTCGCCGAGCGAGCCGACCAGCAGTGCCAGCGGGATCTCCGCCGCGAACGGGAGCGCCGGGCGGGCCGGCCCGAGCAGCTCCACCAGCGCGGTGACCAGCCCCTGGGCGAGCCCGCCGCCGACCATGCTCAGCGCGAAGTAGGCCACGTACCAGCCGAGTTCACGCCGGCTCGGGTGCCAGTCGGCCCGGTACGGAATGACGCGTTCCAGCACCGCCAGGTACCCGATGACGCCGACCAGCACGAGCGGGGACACCCGGTCGGGTTCCCAGTGGAAGTGCAGCGTGGCGACGGCCGTGCACAGCACCCCCAGGAGCAGAAGCGGATGAGCGAGCCGGCGTGCGATGGCGGACAGCACGCGCCCCCTTGGTTCTTCGCGGACTAACGACTGGAATCGTCAGAGACTCTAGCGGGAGCCGCCAGCAGGGTCAGTCATTCGACGTGCTAACGCCATGAATGACCCGATCGGCGGAAGATCCGTGCACAGAGTTGACATCGCTCCGGCGTGAAGGGGGCGCATTCCCCGGCAGGCGACGGAGATTCCGGAGCGCGGCGCGGGTCAGGGGCGCCCGGAGGCGAGGGGGGTGAACGCCTCCAGCCGCCAGGCGGCGCCGGGGCGCTGCGCCGCCAGCCGGTCGCGCAGCCCCCGCAGCTCGTGGCCGACCAGGGCCGGGAGGGCCTCGATCGGGGCGGCCTCCAGCGCCGGACCGAGCAGCTCCACGGCCGTCTGCGGGTCGTGCGCGCAGGCGTGGCAGTCCGCCATCCGGACCGTGAACAGCAGGCGGCTGGACGGCAGCTGGTCCGGCCCGAGCAGGCCGAGCGCGGTCTCGGCGGCGGCCAGTGCGCGCCGGGCCAGCCGGGGATCGTCCACCACCGCGGCGAGGTCGCGCAGGGCGGCCGAGGCGGCGGCCTCCACCCGCAGCCGCATCGAGGCGATGGAGAGCCAGGGCGCGTCGTCCTCGTCCCGGTCGCCGATGTGGTCCAGGTGCAGCCGCGCACGGCCGATGGCCCGGACGGTGTCCCGGACCTCGCCCGCGAGGGCGTGCGCGCGGGCCTGGCCGATCTGGCCCATCGCCCCCGACCAGTGCCGGCCGGGGGCGGCCCGGCCGATCTCCCGGGCGTAGCCGAGGGCGCTGGCCGGATCGCCGTCGAGCCGGGCGAGGGTGCTCATGTCGCTGAGCGCGGCGACCTGGGTGGCCTGGTCCCCGGCGAGTTCGGCCCAGCCCAGTGCCCGGTCGAAGCAGGCCATCGCGGTCGCGTTGCGGCCGTCCTGCATCCGCAACGCGCCTGCGGCGTGGGCGTGTTCGGCGGCCAGCCGGGCCAGTGGGCCACGCTGCGCGGGAGGCGCCGCGGCGAGCCGGGCGAGCACCGCGTGCAGGGTGCGCTCGACGGCGGCCGCCAGGCCCGGCAGACCGCCGGCCTCCCCGGAGCGCAGGTGGGCGGCGAGCAGTCCGGTCAGGGCGTGCGCGGTGTCGGCGTCCAGCGACGGCGCGACGGTGGACGGGGCGGCACAGAACTCCGCGTGCAGGGCGGCGAGTTCGACGGGCTCGGGGACGGCACAGCCGTCCGCCCCGTGCAGCGGGCAGAGCAGGCCGTAGTCCGGCAGCCGCCGCGGCGGGCCGATCGGCGCCGGCCAGCGCGCCGGACCGGCGGGTCCGGTGCCGGCGGCGGGCAGCGGGGGGCGCAGCAGTCCGGGGGCGAGCGGCGCGGGCACGGCCAGTTCGGCGGTCTCGGCGCGCAGACAGGCTGCGCGCAGCTCACCGCCCGCGCCGAGGAGTTCGTCGATCCGGTCGGCGATCCGGGGGGTGACCCGGCGGGAGCCGTGCTCGATCTTGCTGACGGCGGTGTGGTCGTAGCCGATGTGGGCGCCGAGCTGGGCCTGGGTGAGGCCGGTCCGGCGCCGCCAGTGGCGCATCCGGGCCCCGAACTCGCGCCAGGCGCCCGGGTCCTGGACGGTGGCCGGGGAGGCGGCCGACGGGCTCGGGAGGGCCGGCGGCGGGGGTGCGGACGGGGGTGCGGACGCCCGCGCCGCGGCCACGCGGTTCCGATGCACGGCTGCCTCCCCAGGTCGCGTCCCCCGGCCCTGCACTCGCCTTCCGACGAGGAGGACGGTACTCGATGGCACCCGTTCCGTACATGACGTGGTCTCAACCACTGGGGGAAAACCGCAGCTTGACGGAATTTGCCAACCCTATTCACCGCTTGCACCAGCCATTGACCCGAGCATGACGCCATGTGAGGGTTCCGGCACCCGAGCGCGGACGGCCCGCACGGCCGTCCCCCCAGAAACGGCCCTGCGGTGCGCCACCAGCCATTGCCGTCCGCGGTCGAGGACCCCCACATGCGAGGAGCCTCGATGCAACGCAGAGTTTCCACAGGACGGTTGCTGACCACGGCGACCACCCTGACCGTGCTGGCCGGAATGATCGCCGCCACGGCCGGGCCGGCCACCGCCGCGCCCACCCCCTCCCCCGCACCCCCGAGCGCCCTGGCCGCCGCCGTGAACGCCGCCGACGCGGCCGCCGCGGCCGGCCTGGACGCCCTCGCCAAGGGCCCGGACGAGACCTACGAGCGCCGCTCCGTCACCCCCTGGCTCGGCGGCCTGTACTCCGTCGCGTACGAGCGCAGCTACCGCGGTCTGCCCGTCGTCGGCGGCGACGCCGTGGTGCTCGCCGACGGCCAGGGCAAGGTCCGCGGCCTCCAGTCGGCGGCCTCCGGCCCGGTCGGCGGCTCGGTCACCCCGCAGGTCAGCGCGGCGAAGGCGGAGAAGACCGCCCGCACCAGGCTGGCCGCCGTGGACAAGGTCGACTCCCGCCGCCTGGTCGTCCGGGTCAAGGACGGCTCCGGCGGTCGGCTCGCCTGGGAGACCGTGCTGACCGGCCGCACCGAGAGCGCCCCGAGCCGGCTGCACGTCTTCGTCGACGCCGCGAGCGGTGAGGTGATCGACTCCTACGACGACGTCCGCGCCGGCACCGTGAACAGCAAGTGGAACGGCCCCTCCCCGGTCACCATCAGCACCACCGGCTCGGGCGGCTCCTACTCGCTGCGCGACCCGAACCGGCCCGGCCTGACCTGCTCCGACTACAGCACCGGCCAGGTCTTCAGCAAGTCCTCCGACTCCTGGGGCACCGGCAACCCCACCAGCAAGGAGACCGGCTGCGGCGACGCGATGTTCGCGGCCCAGAAGGAATGGGACATGCTCCGCGACTGGCTCGGTCGCAACGGACACGACGGCAACGGCGGCAGCTGGCCGGTCAAGGTCGGCCTGAACGACGTCAACGCCTACTGGGACGGCAGCTCCATATCGATCGGCCACAGCCAGGCCAACGAGTGGATCGCCGCCATCGACGTGGTCGGGCACGAGTTCGGCCACGGCATCGACCAGTACACCCCGGGCGGCGCCAACAACGAGAACGGCCTCGGCGAGGGCACCGGCGACATCTTCGGCGCGCTCACCGAGGCGTACGCCAACGAGCCCTCCCCGTACGACAACCCGGACTACACCGTCGGCGAGATGATCAACCTCGTCGGCAACGGGCCGATCCGGAACATGTACAACCCCTCGCTGGTGAGCAACAACCCCAACTGCTACTCCTCCTCCATCCCGAGCACCGAGGTGCACGCGGCGGCCGGCCCGCTCAACCACTGGTTCTACCTGCTCGCCGAGGGCTCCAACCCGGGCGGCGGCAAGCCCACCAGCCCCACCTGCAACAACTCCTCCGTCACCGGCGTCGGCATCAAGGACGCCGGCCGGATCTTCTACGGCGGCATGCTGCTCAAGACCAGCGGCATGACCTACAAGCGCTACCGCACCGCCACCCTGACCGCGGCCAAGAACCTGGACCCGTCCTGCACGACCTTCAACCGGGCCAAGGCCGCCTGGGACGCCGTCAGCGTCCCCGCCCAGAGCGGTGACCCGACCTGCACGCCGTCCGGCAACAACGACTTCTCGCTCGCGCTCGGCCCGGCCTCCGGCTCGGTCCAGCCCGGCTCGTCGGCCACCGCGACGATCAGCACCGCCGTCACCTCCGGCACCGCGCAGACCGTCAACCTGACCGCCTCGGGCGCCCCCGCCGGAGTCACCGCGACGGTCAACCCCTCGTCGGTGCAGGCCGGTTCCTCCGCCACGCTGACCCTCTCGGCCTCCTCCTCGGCGGCCCCGGGCACGTACGTGATCACCGTCACCGGCACCGCCGGCGCGGCCACCCACACCGCCCAGTACACCCTGACGGTCGGCGGCGGCACCCCCGGCGGGCCCGCACCCGACATCGACGTCGCCAAGGTGCAGGCCCACCTGACCCAGCTGAACACCGTCGCCAACCAGAACGGCGGCAACCGCCGGGCCGGCACCGCCGGGCACAGCCAGTCCCTGGCCTACATCAAGGGCAAGCTGCAGGCGGCCGGTTACACCGTCACCGAGCAGACCTGCACCTCCTGCACCTACCAGTCCAACAACCTGATCGCCGACTGGCCCGGAGGCCCGACCGACCAGGTCACCATGTTCGGCGCCCACCTGGACAGCGTCTCGGCCGGCCCCGGCATCAACGACAACGGCTCCGGCTCCGCCACCCTGCTGGAGAACGCCCTCGTCCTCGCCCAGCAGAACCCCGGCCTGACCCGGCACGTCCGGTTCGCCTGGTGGACGGGTGAGGAGCAGGGCCTGCAGGGCTCGCAGTCCTACGTCGGCCAGCTGAGCTCCACCCAGCGCTCCGCGATCAAGGCCTACTACAACTTCGACATGATCGGCTCGCCCAACGCCGGGTACTTCATCAACAACATCGGCTCCGCCGCGTCCGCCCCGATGAAGGCCTACTGGGACTCCCTCAACCTCCAGCCGGAGGAGAACGTCGAGGGCCAGGGCCGCTCGGACGACTACTCCTTCCAGCAGGCCGGCATCCCCACGTCGGGGTACGCCGCCGGCGCCAGCGACACCAAGAGCTCGGCCCAGGCGGCCAAGTGGGGCGGCACCGCGGGCCGTTCCTACGACTCCTGCTACCACCAGTCCTGCGACACCACGGGCAACGTCGACGCGACCGTCCTCAACCGCAGCGCCGACGGCGTCGCCTACACCATCTGGAAGACCTCCGTCAGCGGCACCACGCCGACCAACGACTTCTCCCTCGCGGTGAACCCGTCCGGCGCCACCGTCACCCCCGGCGGCAGCGCCACCGCGACCGTCTCCACCGCCACCACCTCCGGCTCGGCGCAGACGGTCAACCTGACCGCCGCGGGCGCCCCGGCGGGCGTCACGGTCTCCTTCAACCCGTCCTCCGTGCAGTCCGGCGGCTCCGCGACGCTCACCGTCTCCACCGCCTCCTCCACCGCGGCCGGCACCTACACCATCACCGTCACCGGCACCGGATCGGCCACCCACACCAGCACCTTCTCGCTGGTCGTCGGCACCGACCCGGGCAACCCGGGCGGCACCTGGAAGGCCGGCACCACCTACCAGGCGGGCGACGTCGTGACCTACAACGGGATCAGCTACCGCTGCATCCAGGGCCACACCGCCCAGGTCGGCTGGGAGCCGCCGATCGTCCCCGCCCTGTGGCAGCAGCTGTGACCCGCGCGGTCCGCAGCTGACGCCACCACCGACGCTGCGCCGCGGTCCGTCGAGGGGGACGGACCGCGGCGCAGCCGCATGCCCGGGTGGCGGAAGCGCACGCCCGGGCGCCCCCGGCGGGCCGGCCCGGCCGGCCGCGGCCTGGCATAGAGTCGGCACGGACGCCCCGTCAGCACGTCGGAGGAGAACACCCGTGACCACGGCCCCTCGCCCCGTCCCGGAGCTGGCACCCGAGGCCGTCGAGGAGTGGCGCGCCGAGGAGGCCGAACTCGTCGACCTGCTCGCCCGCGCCCGGCACCGCGTCGGCGGCGTCGCCGCCTTCCGACTCGGACCGACACCGACCGTCCTGGTCACCGACCCGGCGGCCGTGCAGCACGTCCTCGGCCGCCACCCGGAGCGCTACGTCAAGCGCTCGCACCGCGCCCGGATGCTGGTCGGCGACGGCGTGCTCTCCGCCACCGGGGACGCCTGGAAGCGCCAACGACGGCTGCTGCAGTCCCAGTTCACCGGCACCGGGATGCGCCGCTACGAGCGGCGGATCGCCGCCGCCGCCCGCCGCACGGCCGACCGCTGGGAGGGGTACCGCCGCAGCGGCGCGACCTTCGACCTCGCCGAGGAGATGCGCGGCTTCGCCCTGGACACCGTCTGGCGGGCCCTCACCGGGCTGCCGCTGGACGACCACACCGACCGCGAACTCCGCGCGGTGGAGCGGGTGGTGGCGGTGATGCCGACCCTGCCGAGCAACGCCGCCGACGCCCGCGACGCCGTCGCCGGGGAGCTCGCCCGGATCGACGCCGTCGCCCAGGCCGCCATCGACACCGCCCGCGCGGCCGTCGACACCGAGGAACCCGGCGTGCTGCGCGTCCTGCTCGACGCCGCCGACCGGCACCCCGAGTACACCGACCGGCTGATCCGCGACGAGCTGGTCACCCTGCTCGTCGCCGGCCACGAGACCACCGCCACCACCCTGACGTGGCTCTACCTCCTGCTCGACCGCAACCCCGCCGCCCACCGGGCCCACCGGGACGACCCGCAGGCCCTGGTCAGCGAGACCCTGCGGCTCTACCCCTCCGCCTGGCTGCTGCCGCGCCACGCGGTCGAGGACGACGTGCTCGCCGGGCACCGCATCGCCGCCGGCACCGACGTCCTGGTCTGCCCCTTCCTCACCCACCGCGACCCGGCCCTGTGGCCCGACCCGGAGCGCTTCGACCCGGCCCGCTTCACCGCGGCCGGCACCCGCCCCGGCCCGCTCGGCGCCTACCTCCCGTTCGGCCTCGGCGCCCGCGCCTGCCTGGGCACCCAGTTCGCCCTCCGCGAGACCACCGCCCTGCTGGAGCTGCTGCTCCCGCTCGGCCTGCCCACGTTCCACTCCATCCCCACCGGCGCCTCCTACAGCATCACCGTCCGCCCCGACGGCCCCACCCCCGCGGTGCTGCGGTAGCGCCCGGCGGCCCGCGCCCCGCCTCCGACGCCCGACACGCACCCCCGACGGCGTGGCACCGCCCCTCGCCACGGGCCGCCCCCCGATACTCCGGGTGACCCGTACGAGAGGACACCGATGGAATTCCTGGTCGACATGGTGACCACCGTCCCCGAGGGCACCTCCGCGGAGGCGGTCGCCGACATCCGCACCCGCGAGGCCGAGCGGGCCCGCGAACTCGCCGCCCAGGGGAACCTGTTGCGGCTCTGGCGGCCTCCGCTGTCCCCGGGCGAGTGGCGCACCTGGGGGCTGTTCTCCGCCCCGGACGCCGAACGGCTGGAGCAGCTCCTCGCCTCGATGCCGCTGCGGGTGTGGCGGCGGGACACCGTCACCCCGCTCACCCCGCACCCCAACGACCCCGGATCCGCAGGTGCCCGATGAACGACGAAGCCGTCCTGCACGAGGTCCTCGACCGCTGGAAGGGCGCCGTCGACGCCCACGATCCCGACCGGGCCGCCGCCTGCTTCACCGAGGACGCGATCTTCCAGGGCCTGCACCCCTACTCCGTCGGACGGGCGGGCGTCGCCGGGTACTACGCCTCCCAGCCGCTCGGCATGACCGCCGCCTACCGCGTCCAGGAGACCCGCCGCCTCGCCGACGACCTCCTCCTCGGCTACCTCGCCGTCGACTTCTCCTTCACCGACCGCCCCACCCTGACCGTCAACCTCGGCGTCCTGCTCCGGCGGACCGCCGACGGCTGGTCCATCGCCCACTACCAGGTCTCGCTGCTCCCCTGACCACCCGCCGTCACAGAACTCCCGACCGGCCCCCGTCACAATCCCCCGCCGTGATCCGTCGGACCTCCGGAAGCACCGACCGCCCCGAGAGGAACCGCCGTGGAAACCCGATCGATCACCACCGAGATCCCGCTCCGCCCCCGCATGACCCAGGACCCGGTCGAGCTCGTCCCCGAGCTCGCCGAGGTCTCGGCCGCGCTGTTCAAGGCCACCGGCAACCGCACCGTACCCCGCACCACCATCAGCCTCGTCCAGCTGCGGGCCGGCCAGCTCGCCGGAAGCACCTACCTGACCGTGCTGCACACCGGCTTCCTCCGCAAGGCCGGCGAGTCCGAGGAACGCATCACCTCGGTCTCCTCCTGGCAGGACTCGCCGTACTTCAGCGCCCCCGAGCGCGCCGCCCTCGCCCTCGTCGAGGCCGTCCTGCAGCCCAACCCCCACGGCGAGCGCGTCACCGACGCGCTCTACGCCGAGGTCGCCGCGCACTACGACGAGCGGGCGCTCACCACGCTGACCGCGGCCATCGGCCAGGTCAACTTCTTCACCGCCATCGCCCTGATCGCCAAGCCCGTCCCCGGCCGCTCCTTCACCGATCCCTGGGCCTGACGCCCGGGCGGGCCGGGGTGGGGCGGGGCCCGGTGGACCGTACCGGTCACCGTCCGCAGCCGTTCGGGGGACAGCTCGGCACCCGCCGTGCGCCGCCCGCCCCACCCGGGCATCCGTGACCCCGCCCGGCCCTGCGAACACCCGGAGGGCGGCAGCGAGGAGACACCATGGACGACGAGCAGGTCGTGCCCGCCCAGGACGCCGCATTCATCTCACTGAGGGAGTACGCCACACCCGAAGCCGCCCCCGCCCTGCACCGACTGCTCGCCGGGATCGACGCCTCCGACCACCCGCTGGCGCTCCCGCTGTCCTTCTCCGGAGTGAAGGTGCTCGGCGACGTCGTCACCGGCGACGCCACCGTCAACCTCTCCCTCGGCGAGGAGCCCACCGGATCGTTCTGGGTGCTGTTCTTCACCCCCCAGGACGACACCGGAATCCCCCTGCCCCCTCCCCACGGCGACCGCACCGGCGGCACCGCCATCCTCTTCCCCGGCGCCACCAGCGTCCTCTCCCCCGCCGCGCCGGCCGCCGACCGCCGCCGCGGCTACTGCGTCGAGGCCCCCCAGGTCATCACCTCACCGACCGGCGTGCTCGTCGCCGGCCGGTGCGACCTCTTCGGCGATCACACCCTGCTGGGCGGGCTCGGCTTCCAGGTCACCCTGGGGCTGCTGCCGTAGTACGGCCCGGGCCCGGGTGCCGGTGGCGCACCCGGGCCCGGACCACAAGGGGCCCGCCGCACCGCGGCCGACGCGCGGCGGGCCCCGGCCCTCAGTAGTCCACCAGGTCGAACACGGTGGCCGCCCGGAACGCCTCCTCCATCTCCGGACCGGGCCGCTCGAACCCCGCGAGGCCCACCGGCCCGCCCTCCTCCGCGGGCTCGGCGTCCCCGCCGAAGACGTCGCCGGTCAGTTCCAGGATCGCCTGGTTGGCCGCCACGTGGTCGCGCAGCCGCCGCTCGTAGGCCGGGAACGCGGACAGGTGGTCGCCGTCCGCCGCGGACAGCTCCCCGGCCAGGACGTAGGCGGCCGTCAGCGCCACGCTGGTGCCCTGACCGGTCAACGGCGAGCAGCAGAAGCCCGCGTCACCGACCAGCGCCACCCGCTCCTTCCACCAGCGCTCCATCCGGACCTGGGCGACGACGTCGTAGTGGAAGGCCTCCGTCTCCCACATCTCCCGGAGGAACCGCGGCACCTCCCAGCCCAGGTGGGCGCAGCGCTCGGCGACCAGCCGGCGCTGGTCGCCGCGGTCGCGGGGCAGCATCCGGTCGAGCGGCTCGTCGCTGCGGAAGCCGACGAAGACCCGCAGCTCGGTGTTCTCCCGGGCCGTCATCACCAGGCAGTTCCACCCGGTGTCGCCGCCGTTCTGGTGGAGCACCTCCCAACGGTCGAGGCCGAGGTGGTTGGGGACGCTCCAGCCCGCGATGAAGGTGTCGAGGGGGTGGAGGAAGTCGCCCTCCGGGCCGAAGACCAGGCGGCGGGTGTTCGAGTGCAGGCCGTCGGCTCCCACCACCAGGTCGAAGGCCTCCTCGGCGCCGCCGCGGAACCGGACCTGCACGCCGTCCCGGTGCTGCACCAGGGTCTCGATCGAGTCGCCGAACCGGTACTCGACGCCCGGGCCGGTGGCGCCCGCGATCAGGCCCGCGAGCTCGTCGCGCAGGATCTCCACGTCGGGCCCGCCGACCGGGCCGCCGCTGGCCGTCCACTCCGTGGTGCGGCCCAGCTCGCGGCCCTCGCCGTCGACCAGGGACATCCCGCGCAGGCCGGTCCGGCGCGCCCGGACCTCCTCCAGCAGGCCCATCCGTTCGACGACCTCCAGCGCGTTGCCGCGGATGTCCACGGCCTGGCCGCCGCCGCGCAACGACGGCGCGCGCTCGACGACGGTGACGCGGAAGCCGTAGCGCTCCAGCCAGTAGGCCAGCGCGGTGCCGGCGATCCCGGCGCCGGAGACCAGGACCGAGGTCGTCCGGGCGCCGCGCGGCGGAGTGGTCCCGTCGGGCAGGGCGGTGACGTCAGGCGGGGTGGTTCCGTCGGGCGGGGTGGTTCCGTCGGGCGGGGTGGTGTTCGACATGCTGGGTCTCCCGTGGGTCGGTGCTGCATCCGTCGACCACCCTCGCCCTGCCCGCTCACAGCACACGAACAAACCGCTGACACCACCGGCAGCCCGCTGACAGCATCCTGACGTTACGTCATGTCGCGCCTGGCGCGGCACCGTCGAGCGCTCGGCCGGACCCCTCGATCGGCGCACCACCGCCCCGGGGACGTCCCTCCTTCGGCCGGGACGGCCGGGGGACGCGCTGCTCAGGCGCGTGGGACGGAATCCCGCCGTCCCGGGACGCAGCCGGTGGATGGCGATCTTTCCGACCCCTGCCACAGGCTGGGCGTCGCCGACGGGGCGTCACACCCGTCGGTGCAAGGCACCTTCACTGAACGGCACCTTCACTCGATCACGGGGAGCCACCACATGTTCAAGAAGACCGTCGCCTCACTAGCCGTCGCCGCGAGCCTCGCCCTCGGCGCGGGCGTCGCCCTCGCCCCCGCGGCCCAGGCGGCCCCGTCGGGCTGCAACTCCGGCGGCCTGTGCGTCTACTGGAACTCCAACTACGGCGGCGCGGTCCAGACCGTCTACCAGGACAACAACGACCTGAGCCAGTACAACAACTTCGCACACAGCTACGGGGGTTCGGCGTACAACAACGGCAACAGCTGCAGCGTCGTCGTCTACGCCCAGAAGAACGCCCAGGGCCAGGGCTGGATCCTCTACCGCGGCCAGGGCTGGACCTTCATCGGGGACAACCTGCCGAGCATCCTCTCCAACCGCTGGTGCACGGTCTGACCCGGTCGTGAACACCAGGATCGCTCTCGCCCTCGCGGCGTCGCTCCTGGGCCTCGGTGCCGCCGGATGCTCCTCGTCCGGCGGCACCACCACGCCCGGGGCCCAACCACGTCCCTTCGACGGCGTCACCCACTACGACGAGCAGCAGCGCCTCGCCCTGCACGGCGCCGAGGAGAGCCTCGTCGCCTCCTGCATGCGCGGGCGCGGCTTCGACTACCGCCCCGCGGGCCTCACCACCGGGGACCACCGGGTCGACGCCAACCCGTACGGCCTCCTCACCGGCGCCCAGGCCGCCGCCGACGGCTTCGGCGTCATCAGCACGGCGCTGGACCTGAAGCCGGCCGCCGACCCCAACCAGGCGCACGCCGGGGAGGAGCCCTGGCAGGCCGCACTGCTGGGGACGGAGGCGCACCGGGTCACCGTCGACCTGCCCGACCGGCAGCAGTTCTTCTACAACGACGACTCCTGCCTCGCCTCGGCCCGCGACTCCCTCTACGGCCCGGACTACTTCCGCCTGTTCAACACCTTCCAGGTGCTCGGCGGCAAGGTCGTCGCCGGCGTCCGGGCCGACGGCCGGTTCACCGCCGCCGAGGCGCGCTGGCGCGACTGCATGAGCGCCGCCCACCGGCCGGCCACCCACCTGGGCGACCCGGTGGCCGCGATCGACCAGCAGGTCGAACAGGACGGCACCGACCCGGCGAAGACCCGCGAACTGATCGGCGGCGAACTCGCCCTCGCCGGGGCGAGTGCCCGCTGCCAGCAGCAGGCCGGCCTCGCGGACGCCGTCGCCCGGGCCCAGGCCGACGTCGAGCGGACCGTCCTCGGCGCGGACCAGTCGCTGCTCGACCAGCTGCGCACCCTGCGCGGGCGGGCCCTCGCCCGGGCGAGCCACCCGACGTCCTGACCCGCGAGCCCCCGCACCGGTCTGCCGCCCCCACGCGGCGGTCCGGTGCGGGGGCGTTCTCAGTGGCGGTGGTGGTTGTCGGGCTGGTCCGGGTCGCCGGGGTGTTCGAGGCCCTCGACGAGGGTGAGGCGGCGGGCGCGCTGGTGGTCGAGCCAGCGGACGAAGGCTGCGCGGCGGGCGGCGTCCCGCAGGGCGGGGGCGGGGTCGGGCGGCCGGGGAGGGGCGGAGGTGGCGAGCAGGGCGGCGGTCCACGGGCCCGCGGTGACCCACCGGCCCGCCGGGGCCGCGCGGAGGGCGTCGGCGAGGGCCAGCGGGAGGGTGTCGGGGTCGGCCTCGATCTCGCCGTCGGGGAGGGCGAGGCGCCAGGTCCGGGCGGGTGGGCGGGCGGTGAGTTCGCGGTAGCGGGCGACGTCCGCGGGCGCGGCCTCGACCTCGGCGGTCACGGCGTCGTGGACGGCGCGGACGGCCGCGCTGCCCTCGTAGGCGGCCGCCGTGATGGAGCCGAGCTCGACGGCGGCCCGCTGGTCGAGCCGGGCGGGGCCGGAGGCGTCGACCGGCAGCCCGCGCTCGGCGGCGACGGCCTCGCAGAGCGCCTCGGTCAGCAGCACCTGGGCGACCCACCGGGTGAGCTGCCGGTCCTCCGGGCTCCCCGGCTGCGGCAGGGCGGTGGCGCGCGGTCCGGCCCGCAGGGCGGCCAGCCGCCGGTCGAGCGCGGTGCGCGGCAGGGGGCGGCCGTCGAGCAGGCCGAGGGCCCGGTCGGCCGCTCGGCCGGTCATGCCCGCACCTCCAGGGCGACGGTCGGGGCGTACTGGCAGCGGCCGAACCACATCACCTTGGCCAGGGCCCAGGAGGAGCCGGGGGCGAGCGATTCGGGGGCGGAGATCGTGTAGTCCACGGTGACGGAGGAGCCGGCCGGGACGGTGAAGCCGCGCACCGGCTCGGCGATCGCCTCCCACGTGCCCCACGGCGAGACGAGCTGGAGCTCGCCGCGGATCTCTCCGCACGTCCGGTTGGTGAGTGTGACGCCGAGCGTGGCGCGGCCGCCGGGGGCGACCCGTACCGTCCGGTTCGGGGCGTCGACGTCCAGGCCGGTGTCCCGGCCGGTGAGGGCCTTGGTGCCCTGGGCGGCCGTCCAGTCCTCGGGTGATTCCCCGGCCGCGGGGAGCAGGGCGGGGAGCTCGCCGACGGCGATCGTCACCACGTCCTCGATCTGCTGCCCGTCGTGGTCGATCCGGACGGCCGCGAAGTGCAGTCCGGGCCGGGCGCCGGCCGGCGGGGTCAGGGTGACCGGGAAGCGCAGGTGCCCTCCGGGCTCCAGCCGGTAGGGGCGGCTGCCGGGGGCGGCGGTCCAGCCCTCGGGCGGCAGCACCACGGCCGTGCCCTCGACGGCGGTGTCGCGCAGCTGCGAGGCGAGGGCAACGGAGAGGGTGACGGGCTCCCCGGCCGTCCGCAGCAGGCCGGGCGAGGCGCCGACGGAGACGGGCAGGTAGCCGAGGGGTGCGGGGCCGCGGTTGTGCAGCCAGTAGCGGGCGTGCACGGGCTGGGCGGCTTCGGCGGCCGGGCCGAGCAGCGGGCCGTCCGGCGGCGCCGCGACGCCGGGGGTGGCCAGCAGGGTGGCGATCCGGGAGCCGGTGAGGTGCACGGTCCCGGTGGCTGCGCCGGATTCGCCGGTGGCCCGTTCGAGCAGGTCGGCGTGGTGCAGCGGGCCGAGGCCGAGCGCGCCGGTGAGCCGTGCGGTCCGGCCGAGGCCGGTCGATTCGAGCAGCCGGAGGGCGAGTTCGGGCCCGGTGGGTGCGGCCGAGCCGTGGGCGATCGGGTTCCCGGCGGGTTTGAGGGTGCCGAGCAGGACCTCCCGCTGCGGCTCGACCCGCAGCCAGGACAGCGTGGCGGGGAGCGGGCCGTCGTGGGCGGGGGCGAGCCGGGCGTGCAGGGGGTGGTTGAACTCCTGGCCCTGGGCGGGCAGGGCCTGGTCCCGCCAGTCGCCCGGGCCGCCGACCAGCGCGTAGTGGAACTCGTGCGTCCAGTGCTGGAGTTGGAAGGAGGCGCCGTCGGGCAGGGTGCGCCGGGGCGGGTCGATCCAGACGCCGGAGGGCCAGCCGGTGCAGGAGCGCATCAGGGAGAGGTGGAGGGCTCCGGTGGGGTCGACGGCGAATCCGGGGAGTCCGAAGCTCAGCAGGGCGACGGTGTGGTCGACGAGGCGGTCCGCGACGGGGACGGGGCAGACGGCGGTGATCCGGGCGTCGGCGAGGTCGGCGACGAGGGTGTCCGGGTCGGCGACCACGAGGGCGGGCAGCGCCCGCAGGTCGCGCAGGTCGGCGTCGGGCCGCCAGACGTCGGCGAGCGGGGTGAGGGCGGGGATCCAGACGGCACCGTGGGCCTTGAGCACCGTCGCGTACTCCTCGCCGGCGCGTTCGATCAGCTCCCGGGCCGCGGCGTTGCGCTCCGGACCGCCGAGGACGATCCGGACGTCGGGCAGATTGGAGTCGACCTCGAGCCAGCCGTAGCGCGCCCAGTCGGCGCCGGAGGTGGTGGCGGTGACGCCGGCCCGGGCGAGGGCGACGACCAGGGGCCGGGCGTCGGCGGCGTCGTCCAGGGCGGGGACGACGACCTCGGCCACGCCGAGGGCCCGGGTGCCGGTCGAGGTGCCCGCCGGGTCGGTCAGTTCGGCCCGTGCGGTGGCGCCGAGCCCGAACCAGGTGTTCGCCGGGTTGTCGAGGGTCCAGGGCGCCTCCGCCGAATCGACGTCCGGCAGGGCGAAGCCGCGGCCGATGACCGCACCGGCGACCTCGCTGACGGGGAGCGCGCCGGGCAGGTCGACGGGGAAGCGCAGCCGCAGCAGGCGGTCGGCTCCGGAGTGGTCGACGACCCGGGTGCGGCAGTCGACCCGGTCGAGGCCGTGCCAGAGCGTCACGGTCTGCTCGTAGCGGATCCCGTCGACCGACCCAGCGATCAGCAGCCGTTCGCCGAGCGGGCCGGTCTCCCGGCGGACCGTCGCCGCGGCGTCGCCGGAGCCGAGCACCGGGCCGCTGGGCACCAGGTGCCAGGGGCCCTCGCCGAAGTCGGGGTGCTGCGGGTACTCCTGGTACACGCGCAGCTCGTTGCCGATCCGGCCGTCCCGGATCAGCTCGCGGTCGTGGGCGAGGTCCTGGACGGAGCTGAGCCCGCCGCCCCGGGCGGGTTCGGCGGTGACCCGGTACCGGCCGTTGGCGATGGTGCTGCCGGGGGCGGCCGTCCAGGCCGGGGGCGGCGTGCCGTCCACCAGCCGCCAGGTGCGCCAGCCGAGGGCGGGGACGTCGGTGGCGAGGAAGTGCAGGGTGCCGTGGTCGACGGCGCTGGGCACGGGTTCGCCGCGGTCGTCGAGCACCCGGACCGACCGCCCGTCCGGGGGCAGCGGGACGGCCACCAGGTCGGTGCGGTCGAAGGAGAGGGTGTTGGTCACCACGACGGCCCGGCCGGCTCCGGTGGTGCGGATCCGCGAGGCGAGCGCGTCCAGGGCCGTGTCGCGCACGGCGGTGGCGAGGTCGTGCGCCTCGCGCCAGCCGCCGAGCAGGTCGAGGTAGACCTGGTCGGACTCGGAGCCGGTGATGGCGTCGTGGTGGGCGCCGTAGGCGAGGTGGCGCCAGACCTTGTCGAGCGCGGCGGACGGGTAGCGGCCGAGTCCGTGGACGGCGGCGAGGGTGGCGAGCTTCTCGGCGTCGACCGCCGCGACCTCACCGGCCCGCTGGGCCTGTTTGGTGTCGATGTACGAGACGTCCTTGCCGGTGTAGACCGGGTTCATGTCGCGGGTCTGCGGGCTGGGCCGGCGGCCGGTGGCGGCGAGTTCGGCCCGGACGGCGTCGAGGAAGTCGCGGGGGACGGCGCAGACGAAGCGCGGCCAGAGGTACTTGGCGGCCCAGGAGCGGTGGATCGCGGTGACCCACTTGTTGGGCGGGGTGTAGTCGGTGCCGACGGGCAGCAGCAGGTTCTTCGTCGCCCCGACGGGCTTGAGCTTGCGGTACAGCTCGTAGACGGCCTGTTCGGCGGTGGCGAGGTCGGGTGCGGAGTCCATCCACCAGCCGGCCGAGTAGTGGTGCGGCATGTAGTGGGTGAGCACGCCCTCCCCGGAGGGCGCGATCCACTCGAACTCGCTCGGGAACTGCATCACCCGGGCGTCGTCCTTGGCCTCGCGGAAGTTCTTCTGGATCGGTCCCCACTGGTGGAAGGGGCCGCGGGCCCAGGCGCTGCCGGTGAGGCCGGCCGCGGCGAGGTGGCCGGGGAACTGCGGGTCGTGCCCGAACACGTCGAGCTGCCAGGCGGTTCGCGGGTCGCCGCCGAGCACGTCGCGCTGGTAGCCGATGCCGTGGACGATGTTGCGGATGGTGGTCTCGGCGCCGGTCAGGTTGGTGTTGGGCTCGTTGTAGGTGCCGCCGACGAGTTCCACCTGGCCGCGTTCCAGCAGCCGCCGCAGGGTCTCGCGGCGCTCCGGGTGCTGGTCGAAGTACGGTTTCAGGTAGTCGACTTCGGCGAGGACGAACTTGTAGACCGGGTCCCGCAGGGCGAGGTCGAGGTGGGCGTCGACGAGGGCGAAGCCGTTGCGCTCCCAGAGCGGCCGGGTGGTGGCGTCGGCGGAGAGCAGCTCCCAGGGGGAGGTGTAGGCGGCCTGGGTGTTCCACCAGACCGGGTCGTAGTGGAAGTGCGAGACCAGGAACATCGTCCAGCCGGGCTCGGCGACCTCGACGACGCCCTGCGCGGACGCCTCCTCGGCGGCGACCCGCCCGGACGCGTCCCCGGCGCCCCGCGCGGCCGGGTGCCCGGCCGTCACGGTGACGGCACGGTGCTCGCCGGGGCGGGCACCGGTGATCTCCAGGGGGACGTCGACCGTCCCCGTGCCGGTCGCCGCGCCGCGCACGCCCGGGCCGCCGACGGTGATCCGGGCGGGCTCCGGGCCTTCGAGCGTGACCCGCAGCACTTGGCGCGGGGCGTCCTCCGGCCCGACGAACAGGTCCGTACTCTCGACGGCGGTGATGGTGACCGGCACGGGGTGGTCCTTTCCGACGGAGGGGCTGGGGGCTGTCCGGTGGACTCCCTAGACTCCCCAGGCCTCGAACTCGTAGATGCGGGCGGCCGGGTCGGTGGTCTGGGTGGGTTTGGTGACGACCAGCCGGACGTAGCGGGCGGTGGTGGCCACGGGGTGGGTGGTGGTGGCGGCGGTGTTGCCGGTGACGGTGGCGACGGTCGTCCAGGGGTCGGTGCTGGTCGAGCGGACCTGGATCGAGAAGTCGCGCGTGTTGTAGGACGCGCTCTCGCCGCCCGCCGACGCGTGCTTGACCACGAACCGGGACAGCTGCTTCGCCGAGCCGAGGTCCACCTCCAACCACTTTCCGCTGGTCAGTGTGCACCACTTGTCGCCGTTGCCGCCGTTGACACTGCCGTTGACGGCCTTGGCCGGGCCCTCCGCGGCGTTGCACTGGCCGGAGGCGGTGGCGGGGCGGTTCAGCGCGAGGTTGCTGCCGGTGGAGGGGGTGCCGTTCCAGCCGACCGTGGTGGAGGCGGCCGTGGAGCGGCCGTAGGTGGTGGAGACGGCCTCGACGTCCAGCGTGGTGGTGTCCTCGGTGCCGGCCCGGTCGAGCCTGCCGACGAAGTAGGCGTCGTTGGGCGTCGCGCCGAGGAAGGTCCGACTGCCGTCGGCGTTGCGGCGGTACACCTCGTAGTGGTGGACGTCGCCGCCCGGGGCGGCCGTCCAGGAGAGCCGCAGGGACTGGCTGCTGCCGGCGGTCACGTCGCTCGCGCCGAGGACGGTCAGGCCGGTGGGTGCGGCGGGGGCGGTGGCGGCGCCGTCGTGCACGGCGAGCTGGCCGATCCGCACGTCGTACGCCGGGTCGGCGCCCTCAGCCCGGAGCCCGATCTGGGCGATCGTGCGGCCGGCGTACGGGGAGAGGTCGAGGCTGTGCTTCTCCCATCCCGTACCGGAGTTCGCGCCGAGGTCGAGGGTGGTGAAGGTGCTCGGCGCGTCGGTGAAGGAGACCGCGGCCTTGAGCTTGGTCGGCCCGGCGGCCGGGGTCCTGACCACCACGTCCAGCCGGGTGTCCGCCGCGACGGGCAGCCGGGTCTCGTACAGCCGTACGGTGTTGGCGGCGTCCAGGGTGCCGGTGAGGCGCAGCGAGGAGCCGCCCTGGTAGGCGTCGGTGAAGTCGACGGAGGGGGTGAGC
The DNA here is from genome assembly GCF_042873275.1 of Kitasatospora sp. NPDC004745. NCBI lineage: Bacteria > Bacillati > Actinomycetota > Actinomycetes > Kitasatosporales > Streptomycetaceae > Kitasatospora > Kitasatospora sp. NPDC004745. Next base: position 185,587 of record NZ_JBIALK010000004.1, read on the forward strand.
CGGCTGCCGGCCGAGTCGACCGTCCAGCGGTAGGTGGGCGGGACGTCCTGGAGGGACAGGTTGTTCCAGCCGCCGGTGGCCACCCGGGTGCCGGCCGCGTTGTAGAAGTCGCCCTGCCCGGTGTTGAAGTTGGTGACGAAGGGCTTGCTCGTGACGGGCGAGGACTCGGCGACGTAGCCGGCCAGGCCGGGCCAGGCCGCGGCGGGGTCGGCGCGGGACGGGTCGCCGTTCGGGCCGACCCAGTAGCGGGCGTCCTTGGCGTAGAAGTCGGCGCGGTCGGTGGCGGACTTCCAGGTCCACTCGGGCCGGTAGAGGCCGAGCGAGGTGGTGTGCGGCTGCCCGGCGGGGAAGAGGGTGTTCCAGTCGACGCCGGTGTTGTAGCCGTTGGCCTCGGTGTCGATGCCGGAGTAGAGGTCGTACTCGCTGCGGCCGAGTTGCCGGGCCAGCGCGCGCGAGGAGTCCAGGCCGGACCGGCTCCAGTCGAAGTTCAGGAACATCGAGTCCGCGGTGCGTTTCGAACCGTCCTGGAGGAAGGGCGAGTTGGCGGAGGTGAGGGCGTTCTGCCAGTTGACCGCGCCGGAGGTGGTCATGGCGTCGTACCACATGAACTCGGTGCCGCTCCGGGCCTTGGTGTACTGCATGAGGTTGCGCACTTCGGTGGCGAGTGAGGAGTCGCCGCCGCCGGTCTCCTGGTTGATGAACCAGCCGTCGAAGCCGTAGTACTGGGCGGCCTGGGCGAGCTTGTCGGCGACGGGGTAGCGGCTGCCGGACTTCTGGACGAAGTCGCGCACCCACTGGGTCTGGCCGCCGTAGGCGGCGGGCGGGAAGAACACGGTGCCGTAGACCTTGACGCCGTTGCGGTGGGCGGCGTCGATGACGGTCGGGTTGGGGGCGAGGATCAGGCCCTCGCCGGCCGAGCCGCCCCAGAACACCAGTTTGTCGACGTACTGCCAGTAGCCGAAGGCGTAGTAGTTGGGGTCGGCGGAGCCCTGCGAGGGGTTGTTGGAGGTGGGGCCGAAGGAGACCAGCGAGGCGATCCTGCCCTCGCCGGCCCGGGCGTTGGGGTTGGCCCTGAGCGCCGGGTCGCTGGTGCGCGGCTGGAGCGGGACGCGGGAGCGGTTGAACCGGGCGTCCGGGTCGGTGGCCGGGTCCCAGGTGAGGATGGTGTCGGGGTACCAGTACGAGGCGTAGGGCTGGTTGCCCGCGGCGGCGGCGGCCGCCGGCCCGGGCGCGGCGACCGCTGCCGGGTCGGCCCGGGCCGCGGGGGTGGCGGTCAGGGCGGCCGTCGCGAGGGCGGCGCTGAGCAGCAGGGGGAGGCGTCGTGACATGCGGTGGCTCCGATCGGGCGGAGGGGGTGGGGGCGGGCCCGCCGTGGTGTGCGGGGCCCGGCTGCATGTGGGCGTGCCGGTGCTGGGAGCTGGTCGGTGCCGGTCCGGGCGGCACCGGGGCGCGTGGCGCCGGAGTACGGGGCACCGGAGTGCGTGGCGCCGACGGGCGTGGTGCCGGAGTACGGGGCGCCGTTGCGCGCGTGGTGCGGGAGGTACCGGGGTGGCGGCACGGGTGGGGGTCCTCGCCGCTGCGGTGGTTCCCCGGGCGTACGGGGCGCAGCGGGAGCCGGACGGAGTGCGGCGGAGCGCGCCGAGCGGCTCCCGCTCGGCGCTGCGAGGCTAAACCGGTTCAGAACCGCTGTCAACGACTCGCGCAGGAACCACCCCGGGGAGCGAACCGGCCCCGGAACGGGCCGCCGCCCCGGCGGCCGGCCCGGCCGTGGAGGGGGTCGCCGGAGCGGCGGGGGCACCGCCGGGGGCGCCCGGCGGCGAGGTGGACTCCCGGACGGTCAGCCGCGGCGTGGGCATCTGCAGGTCCCGGCCTGGCCCGGCCCCGTCGAGGGCCTCCAGCAGGCTGCGGGCCACCTGCTCGCCGAGCGCGAAGGTGTCCCGGCTGAGCGCGGTCAGCGGCGGGTGGACGATCCGGGCGAGCACCGAGTCGTCGAAGGACACGATGGACAGCTCGCCGGGCACCGCGACGCCCATCTCCCCCGCCACGCCGAGCCCGGCGACGGCCATCACGTCGCTGTCGTAGACGATCGCGGTGGGCCGCCGGGCGCGGGAGAGCAGCGTGCGGGTGGCGGCCGCACCCTCGGCGTCGCTGAAGTCGGTGGGCACCGAGACGGCTTCCTCCAGGCCGAGCCGGCGGGAGGCGTCGCGCAGCGCGCGGATCCGGCGCTGGGTGTGCTGGAAGTGCGGCAGCCCGGCCAGGTGGGCGATCCGGCGGTGCCCGACGGCGGCCAGGTAGTCGACGATCGAGAGCATCGCCTCCCGGTCGTCGGCCCAGATCCGGAGCTGGTTGCCGCCCTTGCCGGGGCCACCGAGGACGACGGCGGGCAGCCCCAGTTCGTCCAGCACGGGCAGTCGCGGGTCCCTGACCTGCAGGTCGACCACGATGAAGCCGTCGACCCGGTGCTCGGAGGCCCAGCGGCGGTAGACCCCGATCTCGGCGGCGGTGTCCTCGACCACCATCAGGTGCAGCGCGACCGAGCTGGCCGAGAGCACCGCCTGGAGTCCGGAGAGCAGCTGGCTGAAGAACGGCTCGACGCCGATGGTGCGGGCCGGGCGGGCGATCACCAGGCCGACGGCGTCGGACCGGGCGCCGCCGAGGGCCCGGGCGGCGCTGTGCGGGCGCCAGTTCATCTCCTCCGCGACCCGCAGGATCCGGGCCCTGGTCGCCTCGCTGACGCCCGGGCGGCCGTTGAGCGCGAAGGACACCGCGCCCTTGGAGACACCGGCCTGGCGGGCGATGTCGGCGATCGTCGGTCTGCCCAAGGGACCCGACTCCTCTCTTGACATCCAAGTTTAGGCGGGAGCATAGTCCCTGCCATAGCTAGACCGGTTTAGTTGGTTGGACAGTACGTGAGTCAGGTGCCGGAATCCGGCACGACCCCCGAGCTCGGCACGATCCCCCACCCACCCCCCAGGACCGGGAGACCCTCATGCGAAGAATCTGGGCGGCACTGACGACGACGGCCCTCACCGCGGCGGCGCTCACCGGCTGCGGACTCGGCTCCGGCGACACCAAGAACGGCGACAGCGTGGCGAGTGCGGCCGCCACCGGCGAGGTCAAGGGCAAGGTCTCGCTGCAGACCTGGGCGCTCAAGCCGAAGTTCACCGACTACGTGCAGGGCGTGATCGACGGCTTCAAGAAGAAGTACCCCGGCGTCGAGGTCGAGTGGCTCGACCAGCCCGGGGAGGGCTACTCGGACAAGGTGCTCAGCCAGGCCGCCGCCGGCACCCTGCCCGACGTGGTCAACCTCCCGCCGGACTTCGCCCTCCCGCTGAGCAGGAAGGACCTCCTGCTGGACGTCGCCAAGGCCGACCCGAAGCTCGCCGACGAGTACGTCGCCGGCGGCGTGGACGCCTACCGCTTCGCCGGCCGGCAGGGCGTCTTCGGCTACCCCTGGTACCTCAACACCGATGTGAACTACTGGAGTTCCGAACTCCTCACGAAGAACGGACTGGACCCGAAGAAGCCCCCGACCAGCCTGGACGAGCTCATCGCCCAGGCCCGGGTGATGAAGGAGAAGTCCGGCGGCCAGACCTACCTGATGAGCCGCAAGCCGGGCCTCGGGGACCTCTACAACGCCGGCGTGAAGATCATGTCCGACGACGGCACGGCCTTCACCTTCAACACCCCCGAGGCCGCCGCGCTGCTCGACAAGTACCGGGACGCCTTCAAGGAGGGCCTGCTGCCCAAGGACGTCCTGACCAACACCTACGCCGGGAACACCAAGCTGTTCAACGCGGGCACCGTAGCCTGGACGACCGCGGGCGCCAACTACATCACCAGCCTCGCCACCGACAACCCGACCCTCGCCCCGAAGGTCGTCTCCTCACCCGCGTTCGCCACCCCGCCGCTGTACGTCCAGGGCCTGTCCATCCCCAAGAACACCAGGAACCCGGCCGCCGCGGTCGCCCTCGCCCGCTGGGTCACCAACGCCGAGAACCAGGCCGCCTTCGCCCACCTGACCAGCATCTTCCCGTCCACCAAGGCCTCCGCGAACGACCCGTTCTTCAGCAAGGGCGACGGCACCAACGCGGGCGACGCCAAGGTGGTCGCCTTCACCTCGCTGGCCAAGGCCAAGCTGATCCAGCCCGTCCAGGTCGACGACGCGATGAGCACCGTCATCAACCAGCAGATCGCCCTCGCCATCAGCGGCGACGCGAGCTCCAAGCAGGCGCTGGACACCGCCGTGGAGCAGTGCGACAAGCTGCTCAAGGGCTGACCCCGGCACGCTCCGTCCGACCACCGGCGACGCGGCGGGCCCCCACCCGCCGCTCCCGGGCACGACCCGCACCACCCCAGGCCCCAGGAAGGCAGGCGCATGACCCACCGGCGTTGGTTCACCCCCTGGCTGCTCGCCGGGCCCGCGATCGTCTGGCTGGCCGTCTTCAACCTCTGGCCGGCCGTCAACACGGTGATCCTGTCCTTCACCAACGCCAAGCCCCTGGGCGGCGGCCGCTTCACCGGCCTGGAGAACTACGGCCGCCTGCTGGACGACGCGCAGCTCGCCGACGCCCTGCTCAACAGCATCGTCTTCATGCTGGTCTGCCTGCCCCTGCTGACCGTCCTGCCGCTGCTGCTCGCCCTGCTCGTCCAGCGGAGGATCCCCGGCATCACCTTCTTCCGCACCGCCTTCTACACCCCGGTGATCGCCTCGGCCGTCGTGGTGGCGCTGATCTGGGGCTGGGTCCTGGACGACCGGGGCCTGGTCAACGGACTGCTCCGGCAGACCGGGCTGGCCGACTCCCCGGTCTCCTTCCTCACCGACCGCTGGCTGCTGCTGTTCAGCGCGATCGCCCTGACCGTCTGGAAGGGCCTCGGCTACTACATGGTCATCTACCTGTCCGCCCTCGCCAACGTCCCGCGCGAGCTGCACGAGGCGTCGGCCGTGGACGGCGCCGGGCCGGTCCGCCGGTTCTGGCACGTCACCCTGCCCGGGGTCCGGCCGACCATGGTCCTGGTCTCCGCGCTGATCTCGGTGAGCTCGCTGCGCGTCTTCTCCGAGCTGTACGTGCTCTCCAACGGCCAGGGCGGCCCCGGCGGGCGGGACATGTCGGTGGTGATGCTCATCCAGATGTACAGCCGCGGCTTCAACGGCCACCTCGGCTACGCCTCGGCGCTCAGCCTGCTGCTGTTCGTCGTCACGCTCGGCCCGATGCTGTTCCTGATGCGCCTGAACCGGAAGGCGGCCTGATCCCGTGACCACCGTCCGCCCGAACACCGCGGGGGCCCCCGGAGCGGCCCCGGCCCCCGCGGAGCCGGCCGCCGCCGGGACCGCCGGGTCCCGCGGGGGCTCCCACACCTCCCGCGCCCCCCGCACCTCCCGGGGCTCCCGGAGCTTCAACACCGCCTCCCCCGCCCAGACCGCCGTGCGCTACCTGCTCCTGCTGCTCGTCCTGCTGCTGGTCGTCGGCCCCTTCCTGTGGCAGCTCTCCACCTCGCTCAAGGGCCCCGCCGAGGACGTCTTCACCCGCACCCCCGTCTTCGTGCCCGAGCAGCCCACCCTCGGCAACTACGGCAAGGTCGCCGAGACCATCCCGGTGTGGACGTACGCGCTGAACTCGGTGATCGTCGCCGCGGTCTGCATCACCGGCAACGTGGTCGGCTGCACCCTGGCCGGCTATGCGCTCGCCCGGCTGCGCTTCCGCGGCGCCAGGCTCGTCCTCGGGCTCTTCCTCGCCACGCTCGTCCTGCCCGGCGAGGTCACCATCGTCTCCCAGTACGTGCTGGTGCGCGGTCTCGGCCTGGCCGACACCCTGGCCGGCGTCGCCCTGCCGGGCTCGATCGCCATGCTCAACGTGCTGCTGATGCGCACCGCCTTCGCCGCCGTGCCGGTCGAGCTCGACCAGGCCGCGCTGGTGGACGGCGCCACCGTCTGGCAGCGGCTGTGGCACATCGGCCTGCCGAACGTGCGCGGCATGATCAGCGTGATCGTGATCTTCACCTTCATCGGCGCCTGGGACGACTTCCTCTGGCCGCTGATCGTGCTCAACGACCCGCAGAAGTACACCCTCACCGTCGGGCTCCAGTACCTCAACGGCACCTTCTCCGCCAACCCCCGGCTGATCGCGGCCGGCACGATGATCGCCTTCCTGCCGATCGTCGTGGTGTTCGGCGTCTGCCAGCGCTTCTTCTTCAAGGGCGTCGAGGAGGGAGCCGTCAAGGGGTAGGTCCACTCCGGACCGGCCCCGGCGCCACCGTCCGCACGCCCCCACCACGTCGAGGAAGCCATCCGATGACCACCGCTCCCCGCTTCGGCGTCAACTACACCCCCAGCGTCGGCTGGTTCCACCACTGGCTCGACTTCGACCTCGACGCCGTGCGCGCCGACTTCGACTCCATCGCCGACCTCGGCCTGGACCACGTCCGGGTCTTCCCGCTCTGGCCGCTGTTCCAGCCCAACCGCAGCCTGATCCGCCCGCGCGCCGTCGACCAGCTGGCGGACCTGGTGGTCGCGGCCGGTGAACGCGGGCTGGACGTCGCGGTGGACGGCCTGCAGGGCCACCTGTCGAGCTTCGACTTCCTGCCCTCGTGGACGCAGACCTGGCACCGGCGCAACCTCTTCACCGACCCCGAGGTCGTCGAGGGCCAGGCCGCCTACCTGCACACCCTCGCCGGAGCGCTGCGCGGGCGGCCCAACTTCCTCGGCATGACGCTCGGCAACGAGATCAACCAGTTCTCCGGCGGGCCGCACCCCGACCCCGACCGGGCCACCCCCGCCGAGGTCGAGGCCTGGCTGCGCCGGATGCTCGACGCCTGCGAGTCGGCCGCCCCCGGCCGGCTGCACCTGCACGCCTCCTACGACGCCGCCTGGTACCTGGACGAGCACCCGTTCACCCCCTGGCACTCGGCCCGGCTCGGCGCCGCCACCGCCGTGCACTCCTGGGTGTTCAACGGCACCGCCCAGCGCTACGGCGCCCACTCCACCGCCACCGCGCAGCACGCCGCGTACCTGGTCGAGCTCTCCAAGGCCTGGGCGGACGACCCGGCCCGCCCGGTCTGGCTGCAGGAGGTCGGCGCGCCGGCCCCGCACATCACGCCGGAGGACGCCGCCCGGTTCACCGGCGCCACCGTCGAGGCCGTGCTGGACTGCCCGGACCTCTGGGGCGTCACCTGGTGGTGCTCCCACGACGTCGACCGGTCCCTCGCCGACTTCCCCGAACTCGAGTACAGCCTGGGCCTGCTGACCACCGGGCGGAAGGTCAAGCCGGCCGGCACCCGGCTCGCCGAGGCCGCCGCCGAGGCCCGCCGCTCCTGGCGGCCGCCCCGGCCGCGCAGCACCGCCCTGGTGGTCGCCACCGGCGACGAGGTGACCTCCCCGAAGCGCTCGGTCTGCGGCCCCGGCGGCCCGGTGTACGAGGCGTTCATGCGCCTCGCCGAGGACGGCGCCCGCCCGACCACCGTCCTCGCCGAACGCGCCGAGGACCGCGCCCACCTCGCGGCGCGCGGAATCACCGAGGTGGTCCACCCCGACGACGTACCTTGCCCGTAGTCCGACCCCCTCAGTCACCCAACGGAGCCCGCTGACATGCACGATGACCGCACCCTGGTGGAATCCCGTCTCAAGCGCGTCCTGGACGAGCGCATCCGCCCCGCCGTCTACCCCGAGTCCGTCCCGCTGGAGGTCGGCATCTGGACGGCCCCCGGCGAGCCCGTCCCGGTCGCCGAGGGCCTGGCCGCTCCGCGCGCCCCGATCGCGGTCGGTGACGCGTGGGGCGCCCCCTGGGGCACCAGCTGGATCACCGTGACCGGCACGGTGCCGGCGGCCTGGGCCGGGCGGACGGTCGAGGCGCTGATCGACCTCGGCTTCGACGCCAACATGCCCGGCTTCCAGTGCGAGGGTCTGGTCTACCGCCCGGACGGCACCCCGGTGAAGGGCCTCAACCCGCAGAACCAGTGGGTGCGGATCGCCGCCCCCGCGGCCGGCGGCGAGCAGGTGCTGCTGCACGTCGAGGCGGCCTCCAACCCCGTCATCCTGGACTACCACCCCTTCCTCCCCACCGAGTTGGGCGACCGGGAGACGGCCGGCGACCAGCCGCAGTACAAGCTGGCCCGGATGGACCTCGCCGTCTTCGACGAGACGGTCTGGCAGCTGGTGATGGACCTGGAGGTGCTCGGCGAGCTGATGGCCGAGCTGCCGGTGGAGGGCGCCCGCCGCTGGGAGCTGCTGCGCGCGATCGAGCGGGCGCTGGACGCCGTCGACCTTCAGGACGTCAACGGCACTGCGGCCGCCGCGCGTTCGGAGCTCGCCGGGGTGCTGGCCGCGCCCGCCGCGCCGTCCGCGCACCGGATCGGCGCGATCGGCCACGCGCACATCGACTCGGCCTGGCTGTGGCCGCTGCGCGAGACCGTGCGCAAGGTCGCCCGCACCACCGCGAACATGACCGCGCTGCTGGAGGACGAGCCGGACTTCCTCTACACGATGTCCCAGGCGCAGCAGTACGCCTGGATCAAGGAGCACCGCCCCGAGGTGTACGCCAGGGTCCGGAAGGCCGTCGCCGAGGGCCGGTTCGTCCCGGCGGGCGGCATGTGGGTCGAGTCCGACACCAACATGCCGAGCTCGGAGGCGATGGCCCGGCAGTTCGTGCACGGCAAGCGGTTCTTCCTGGACGAGTTCGGGGTGGAGAACCAGGAGGCCTGGCTTCCGGACACCTTCGGGTTCACCGGCGGCCTGCCGCAGATCATCCGCAACGCGGGCTCGAAGTGGCTGCTGACGCAGAAGATCTCGTGGAGCCAGGTGAACCGGTTCCCGCACCACACCTTCCTCTGGGAGGGCATCGACGGGACCAGGATCTTCACCCACTTCCCGCCCGTGGACACCTACAACTGCTCCATGAAGGGCAGCGAGATCGCCCACGCGGCACGGAACTTCAAGGACAAGGGGGTGGCCCGGCACTCCCTCGCCCCGACCGGCTGGGGCGACGGCGGCGGCGGCACCACCCGCGAGATGGTCGCCAAGGCGGCCCGGCTGAAGGACCTGGAGGGCTCGGCCACCGTCCGCTGGCAGAAGCCCGCCGAGTTCTTCGCCGAGGCCGAGGCCGAGTACCCGGACCCGCCGGTCTGGGTCGGCGAGCTCTACCTGGAGCTGCACCGGGCCACCCTGACCAGCCAGGCCAAGACCAAGCAGGGCAACCGGCGCAGCGAGAACCTGCTGCGCGAGGCCGAACTCTGGTGCGCCACCGCCAGCTTGCGCACCGGCGCGGAGTACCCCTACGAGCAACTCGACCGGATCTGGAAGACGGTGTTGCTGCACCAGTTCCACGACATCCTGCCCGGTTCCTCCATCGCCTGGGTGCACCGCGAGGCCGTGGCGACCTACGCGGCGCTGGCCGAGGAGCTGGGGGAGCTGATCGCGTCGGCGCAGCGGGCCCTCGCCGGGGATCACCGGGGCGAGCACGAGCTGGTGTTCAACGCGGCGCCGCACCAGCGTTCCACCGTCCCGGCCGGGGGCGCCGCCGTGGTGGCCCCGCCGGCGGAGGGCTGCACGCTGGCCGAGCGCCCCGAGGGCGGCTACCTGCTGCGCAACGGCCTGCTGGAGGTCGTGGTCGACGCGGAGGGCCTGGTGTCCTCGGTGGTCGAGGTCGCGAGCGGACGGGAGAGCGTCGCCCCGGGCACCCGCGCCAACCTGCTGCAGCTGCACCCCGACTTCCCCAACATGTGGGACGCCTGGGACGTCGACCGGTTCTACCGCAACACCGTCACCGACCTGACCGGGGTGGACTCGCTGACCGTCTTCGCGGAGACGGCGGAGACGGTCTCCGTCCGGGTCGTGCGCTCCTTCGGCTCGTCCACCGCCGTCCAGACGCTCACCCTGCGGGCGGGCGAGCAACGGCTGGACGTCGAGACCCTGGTGGACTGGCACGAGACCGAGAAGTTCCTCAAGGCCGCCTTCCCGCTGGACGTCCACACCGAGCGGTACGCCGCCGAGACCCAGTTCGGCCACCTCTACCGGCCCACCCACACCAACACCAGTTGGGACGCCGCCAAGTTCGAGGCCTGCAACCACCGCTTCGTCCACCTCGACGAGCCCGGCTGGGGCGTCGCCCTGGTCACCGCCTCCACCTACGGCCACGACGTCACCCGCACCGTGCGCGAGACCGACGGCGGCACCACCACCACCGTCCGCTTCTCGCTGCTGCGCGCGCCCCGCTTCCCCGACCCGAGGACGGACCAGGGCGTGCACCGCTTCCGGCACGCCCTCGTGCCGGGCGCGGCGATCGGCGACGCCGTCCGCGAGGGCTACCGGATCGGCCTGCCCGAGCGGCGGATGACCGGCAGCGTCGAGCGGGTCGCGCCGCTGGTGGCGGTGGACCACGACGCGCTCGTGGTGAGCGCGGTCAAGCTCGCCGACGACCGCAGCGGGGACCTGGTCGTCCGGGTCTACGAGGCCGGCGGCGGCCGCGCCCGGGGCCGGCTGAGCACCTCCTTCCCGCTCGCCGGCGCCGTCCCCTGCGACCTGCTGGAGCGGCCCTGGGACGGCACCCGTGGCGAGGTGTCGGTGGTGGACGGCGCGGTCCACCTCGCGCTGCGCCCGTTCGAGCTGGTCACGCTCCGGCTGACCGCCGCCGGCTGAGCGACGGCGCTGTTCTACGCTGAGCGGCGCCCCGGCCCTCCCGGCCGGGGCGCCGGGCACCGCCGGCCCCATCGGCCCGCCCCGCCCGCCAGCCCACCCAGTCCGCCCGTCCGCACCCGCCTGGAGCCCGCCGCGATGACCCGCACCCCGCCGCCCGCCGCCGCCCCGCTGTTCGCCGCCGTCGACATCGGCGGCACCAAGATCGCCGGGGCGCTGGTCGACGGCGGGGGCCGGCTGCGGCACCGGCTGCAGCTGCCCACCCCCGCGCAGGAGCCGGGCCCGGCCGTGCTCGCCGTCGTGCACCGGGTGCTGGACCGGCTCGCCGACACCGCGGACTGGGCCGGTGTGACGGCCGTCGGGGTCGGCAGCGCCGGACCGGTCGACCTCGCCGACGGCACCGTCAGCCCGGTCAACATCCCCGGCTGGCGCGGCTTCCCGCTGGTCGCCGAGGTCGCCGCGCACCCGGCGGTGGCCGCCCGCGGGCTGCCCGTACGGCTCGCCGGCGACGGCGTCGCGATGGCCGCCGCCGAACACTGGCAGGGCGCGGCCCGCGGTGCCGCCAACGCGCTCTGCCTGGTGGTGTCCACCGGCGTCGGTGCCGGCCTGGTGCTCGACGGCGCGGTGCGGCCCGGCCCCAGCGGCAACGCCGGCCACCTCGGGCACATCAGCGTCGACCTGGACGGCGAGCCCTGCCCGTGCGGCTCGCGCGGCTGTCTGGAGGGCCTGGCCAGCGGCACCGCGATCGCGCGGCGCGCCCTCGCCGGGGGCTGGCGCCCGAGCGGGGAGGACCGCTCGGCGCGCGCCGTCGCCGCCGACGCCGCCGCGGGCGACGGGATCGCACTCGCCGCCTTCGACCGCGCCGCCCAGGCCCTGGCCGCCGGGATCGCGGCCACCGCCGCCCTGGTCGACCTCCAGCGGGTGGTGGTCGGCGGCGGCGTCGCGACCGCCGGCGACGTCCTGTTCACGCCGCTCGCCCGCCACCTCGACCACTACGCCACGCTGTCCTACGTCCGCGGCCTGGACGTGCGCCGCGCCGAACTCGGCACCGACGCCGGGCTGATCGGCGCGGCCGCGCTCTGCCGCTGACCCGCCCCACCGGAGGCCCGCGCCATGCCGCTCCCGCCGTTCGCCCTGCTGCACAACCCGGTCCGCGCCTACGCGTGGGGCTCGACCACCGCGATCCCCGAGCTGACCGGCACCCCGGGCACCGGCGCCCCGCAGGCCGAGCTGTGGATGGGCGCGCACCCGTCCGCGCCGTCCGCCCTCGGCCCCGCGGACGGGGCCGGCGGTCCGCGGCCGCTGGACGGGCTGATCGCGGCGGACCCGGACGGGCTGCTCGGGCCGGAGACGGTGCGACGGTTCGGCCCCGGGCTGCCGTTCCTGTTCAAGGTGCTGGCCGCCGACCGGGCGCTCTCCCTCCAGGTCCATCCGACCCGGGCCCAGGCGGTGGCCGGCCACGCCGCCGAGGACGCCCGGGGCGTTCCGCGCGACGCACCCGGCCGGGTCTTCCGGGACCGCGGCCACAAGCCCGAACTCATCTGCGCCCTGGGTGACTTCGATGCACTGTGCGGCTTCCGTCCGGCCGCCGGGACGGCCGGGCTGCTGGAGGCGCTGGACGTCCCGCTGCTCGCCCCCTGGGCCACCGCGCTGCGGACCCGGCCGGCCGCCCAGGCGCTGCCCGCGCTGCTGCGCGGCGCGCTGGCCACCGACCGGCCCACCGGTTCGCAACTCGCCCCGGTGGAAGCGGCCTTGCGGCGTCTCGCGGGCTCGGGCGGCCGGTACGCCCGGGCCTGCGCGGCCTACGCCCGGGTCGCCGCGCAGTACCCCGGGGACCCGGGGCTGCTCGCCGCACTGCTGCTCAACCACGTGCCGCTCGCCGCCGGCCAGGCGCTGTACCTGGACGCCGGTGTCCCGCACGCCTATCTCCGCGGCGTGGGCGTGGAGTTGATGGCCAACTCGGACAACGTGCTGCGCTGCGGGCTGACCGCCAAGCACGTCGACGTCGACGGCCTGCTGGCGGTCACGTCCTTCCGCACCGGCGGGCCCCGGGTGCTCGAACCTCAGCCGTGGGGCCCGGTCGAGGCCGGCTTCCGCTCCCCCGCCGAGGAGTTCCGGCTCTCCCGGCTGCGGCCGGGCGCGACGGCCGTCCGGGTCGAGCTGCCCGCCCCGCAGATCCTGCTCTGCGTCGCGGGCCGGGCCCGGCTGCGCGCGCCCGGGCACCCCGACCTGGCGCTGCCGCCGGGTGCCTCGGCCTACCTGCGGCCGGGGGCCGGGCCGGTCGAGCTGACCGGCCCGGGCTCGGAACTGTTCCGGGCCACCACGGGGGAACCGCCCACCCGGGCCACCACCGGCGCCCCGGCCCGGTCCGGCGCCGGCGCGCCCGCGCGGGCCGGCAGGGCTTCGCCTGCTCAGGCCGGCAGCGGGTGGCCGAACAGCAGGTCGTAGCCGTCCGGAAGCTGCTGGAGCACCCGGTCGATCAGCCCGTCCGGGGCGAGGTCGGCGACGGTGCTGAGGACCGCCCCGACGTCCCACTGCGCGGTCGTCCCGGTCGCCCCGTCGATCCAGCCGCCGACCGCCTGCACGAAGCGCTCGGCGGTCAGCGGCTCACGGGCGGGGGCGGCGTCGCGCAGTAGGGCGGCACAGGTCTCGGGCAGGGCGTCGGCGAGCTCGATCCGCTCCGCGCCCACCAGGTGCTCGCCCAGCAGCCCGAGGACGACCCGGACGGCGTGTTCCGCCTCGGCGTCGCCCCGGTACTCCCCGCGTTCGACGACACGGGCGCGGAACTCCTCCCAGGCGATGGTCATCGCGTCCTCCTTCCGGGTCGGCGGAGTCTGCGGGACCGGTGCCGGTCGGGCCGGACGCCGGTGGCGGCGGGGTCCGGTCGGCGGCTCCGTCGCTGCCCGTGACCGGCCGTGGGCCGCACCGGTGCCCGTGCTGCTCAGCGTAGTCCTGCGCCGGGGCCGCGGGGAGCCCGGCCGGGCGGATCGACGCCGTTGTCGATCACGCCGCCGGCCCGGGCCGCCGTGGGGGTGGGCCCGGGAGCCGGGGCCCGGAGCGGGGCCGCGCGGCAGTCCGCCGGGGTGGCCGGTCCGCCCTCAGGCCGCCGAGGCGCGACAGTGCCGCCGGGTGCGGCGCGTCGAGGAGAACCCGGGCCGGGCCGCTACGCGCTGTTGCGGCGCCACCGGAGGCGCGGTCGGCGGTGCCGCGACCGCCCGCACGGCCTCCGGCATAAACGCGGCGAGAAATCTCCGCTCGTTCGAGCTGAGTTTCCTCGACCGGCCGGATTCGCGGTCCCGGGCGACCACCACGGTTCTCGCCCGCATAAACGTGAGCGGATCCCGGCAGACATTCACCACGACGTGCGCGGAACTCCGCCCGAGGCGTTCCACGGTCAGCCGCACCGACAATGGCTCGGGCCGGTGGTGCAACTGCTCCAGGTAATCGATCTCGTGCCGCGCGATGATGAATCCGGACGAGAACAGGGATTCCCGGACGGCGGTCGCGTGGTGGCAGAACAGGTCGTAAATCCCCTCCTGGACGTAACCGATCAGCCGGACGTTGTTGATGTGCCCGTTCTCGTCGACGTCGCTCCACCGGGTGGGGCAGGACAGCACGTGCACGCCCGGGTGCAGCGCGCTCACTGCTGCATCGACCCGGCGCCGCCCGCCACGGGCAGCAAGGCGCGCCGCAGCCTCGCGTAGTAGCCCGAGTGCTCGGCCGCCATCCGGGCCGCCGTCCAGCCCTCCTCGGCGGCCTCCGCGGCGGCCTGGACGACCAGGCTGTCGAGCACCGCGTCCACCGAGCGGCAGAGCTCGGCGACCGCCGCGAGGCGCTCGGTGACGGCGGCGCCGCCGGCCGGATTCCGCGCCGGGAATGCCGCCAGCGAGTCCACCGCGAGCTGCAGATCGTCGATCGCGCCCGGCAGGTCTTCCGAAAGGCAATTCTGCATGTTTTTCTCCAGGACTTATCACGGCCATTACGGCCCGGTAACCAGCGTTCGAATGCACCGGATCGGTGTCGGCCCCCCGACGCCTTCGACGCTATCCCAGTCGGAGCGGGTCGGCGGATGGTTTGCGGACGGTACCGGGAAACTCACTTCCATTGGAGTAGTTTGCCGGGGTACACAATATGCCCCATCAGCCGAATGCCGTCGGCAGATCGGGTGGTTTCACCGACCCGACCGGCAGAATCCGCTACCGTGCGTCACGGATCTGCTACCGCCCTCCCCCACCAGCGTGCCTTGTAGAGGTGCGTCCCGCGCAGGGCCCGCACCCCGTCCGGACGGTGCAGGGTGATCACCGAGGTGCACCAGTCGCACGGCCCCGTGTGGTCCGGGGCGGCGGTGAGGATCCGCCCGGTGCCGGGCTCGTCGCCGATGCTCTTCACGTCCCGTTCGGCCGCGGGAGTGCCCAGGTGGACGGGGGTGAAGCGGTCGGCCGACGGGTCGTAGCTCCACAGGTGCTCCAGCGTGCTCACCCAGTACCGGCCGGGCGCGGACAGCACCGGGGCGAGGTCGTGACCGCCGCGGTCCGGCAGCGGGGTCGTCCGCACGACGGTCAGGGTGGGCGCGGCCGGCGTCCCGCCCACCCGCAGCGCGAGCAGCACGTCGTCGCCGAGCGCGAGGAGCAGACCCGTCCGGGCGTCCCGGTGCACGCCGTGGGCCCCGGGCAGCGGGACGGCGGCGTGCGCGGTGGCCCGGGGGCCCTGGGAGGCCGCGTACAGCCGGATCCACCCGCCGCCGCTCGCCACCACCGCGACGTTGCCGTCCGGCAGCAGCTCGGCGCTGTGCGGGTTGGCGGCGCCGCCCACGTCGACGGCCCACCGGGTGCGGCCGGTCGCGGTGTCGACCACCGCGACCAGTCCGCCGGAGGCCGTGGCCAGCAGGTGGCGCCGGCCCTGCCGGATCCGGATCCTCGCCTCGTCCGGGTTGCTCCAGCTCCGTTCGGGCGCGAGGTCCGCCAGGCCGGGCGCCCGGTCGGCGCTCCAGCTCCAGACCACCGGCAGCCGGTCGGGGCCCTGGTAGGCCATCAACTCCTCGGCGCTCTGCAGCACCAGGACCCGGCGCGACGCCTGGTCCACGGCGACGACCGCCCAGCCGGGCGAGCGGGCGCGCGCGCCGGTCGCGGGCACGCAGAGCAGCAGGGCGCACAGGCCCACCAGGATTCTCCTCAGCACGCCCCCACCGTGCGGGCCGCCGGGCGGCTCCGCACGGCGGGGCGTCCGAACGGCCGCGCCCGCCGCCCGGGCCCGGCGGGCCGCGGGGGCCGGGCGCGGGCCGCTCGCGGGTCAGTGCCGCCCGGCGACGACGTCCGCGACCCGGGCGATCGGCGAGGTGGTCGCCCGCCCGGCCGCCTCCTGCCGGTCGGCCGCGTGGTAGGCCGCGTACATCGCGTGCACCCCGATCCAGCGCAGCGGCTCCGGCTCCCAGCGCCGCACGGTGTGGCCCACCCAGGGCAGCCCGGTCAGTCCGGTGTCCCGGCCCAGGACGAGGTCCCGCAGCGTGCGGCCGGCCAGGTTGGTGGTGGTGACCCCGCTGCCGACGTAGCCGCCGGCCCAGCCGAGCCCGCTCGCCCGGTCCAGCTCGACCGTCGCGCACCAGTCCCGGGGGACGCCCAGCACGCCGGCCCAGGCGTGGTCGATCCGGGCCCGGGCCGCGCCGGGGAAGAAGCGGTCGAGGATCGCGCGCAGCTGGCGCACCGTCTCCACCTGGGTGCCGCCGTCCGCGTCGGTGCGGGAGCCGAACCGGTAGGGCACGCCCCGGCCGCCGAGCGCGATCCGGTCGTCGGCGGTGCGCTGCGCGTACATGTAGGCGTGCGCGAAGTCGCCCAGCACCTCGCGGCCCCGCCAGCCCGCCTCCGCCCAGAACGCGGCGGGCAGCGGTTCGGTGGCGATCATCGCCGAGTTCATCGGCAGCCAGGTCCGGCGCTCGCCGCGCAGCCCGGCGGTGAAGCCCTCGGTCGCGCGCAGCACGTACTCGGCGGTCACCGTGCCGTGCGGCGTCACCGCCCGGGGGCGGCCGTACGCGGTGCCCGGCAGGATCGCGGTGACCTCCGTCCCCTCGTGCACCGCCACCCCGAGGTCCGTGACCACCCGGGCCAGCCCGCGGGCCAGCTTGGCCGGCTGGATCCGCGCGCCGTACGGGGACCAGGTGCCGCCGAGGGCGCCCGCGACGGCGATCCGGTCGGCCGTCTCCTTGGCGCCGAGCAGCTCGACCCGGCCCTCGCCGTACCCGCGCTCCGCCTCGGCGAACTCCCGCAGCCGGGCCAACTGGGCCGGGTTCCTGGCCACTTCGAGCACCCCGCCGCGCACCACGTCGGCATCGATCCGCTCGGCGGCCGCGACGTCGACGACCTCGCCGACCGACTCGTCCATCGCCCGCTGCAGCGCGGCGGCGGCGCCCCGGCCGTACCGTCTGGCGAAGGCGCCGCGCCCGGCGAAGCCGTTGTAGAGCCAGCCGCCGTTACGGCCGGAGGCGCCGTAGCCGCAGAAGCGGCGCTCCAGCACCGCGATCCGCAGGGAGGGGTCGGCCTTCTTGAGGTAGTACGCCGTCCAGAGCCCGGTGTAGCCGCCGCCGACGATGCACACGTCCACGTCGGCCCCGCCGGGCAGCGGCGGCCCGGGCTCCGGGAGCCCGCTCGCCGCGTACCAGAACGACACCTCGCCGTTGACCGCCACCGGATCCTCCTGCACCGTCGCTGACCTGCCCGGACGCTACTCCCTCCGGTTCGTCCCCGAACACCGGCACAGTGCCAGGATCCGCGATCCCGGCCAGTCACCCTGTCAGTCGGCGACGACGTCCAGCAGGTGCGTCGTCCAGCCGTGCTCGCCGGGCTCGGGGTCCACGAACCGCACGCCCATCCTGCGCAACCGGTCCAGGCTCTCCTCGTACGCCGGGTGCGCCGCCTGCGCCGAGCTCACGCACGGCTGGACCACCACCGGCATGCCCAGGCCGTAGGACTCGCAGAGGATGCCGAGCGCGAGGGTGTCCGAGATCCCCGCCGCCCACTTGTTGATCGTGTTGAACGTGGCGGGGGCGACGATGATCGCGTCCGGGTCCGGCAGCGGGCGGGGGTCGCCGGGCCTGCGCCAGGCGGAGCGGATCGGGTATCCCGTCCGCGCCACGATCGCCTCCTGGTCGATGAAGCCCATGGCCTGCGGGGTCGCGACCACGCCGACCTCCCAGCCGCGCTCCTGGGCGGCCCCGATCAGCTCCTCCACCCCGCCGGCGCCGGCGGTCCCGGCCGCGCACACCACGACGTACAGCACCGGCTTGGTCATCTCCTGGGCTCCCCTCGCGTCACCGACCCGCCACGATACGAGGTCCGGTGGCGGCGCCGGGCCCCGGGCGCCCGCCCCCGCACGCGGCCGGGCCGGGCGGGGGCGGGCCGGAGCGGTCCCGAGGGCGGGGCCGGGCGGTCCGGGGCGGGGCCGGTCAGCCGAGGGTGGAGCCGGTGACGGGCTCGGAGAGCGCCACGGTCGTGCCGTTCAGGCCGGCCTTGACGAACTGCCAGGTGAGTCCGGTGATGACGCCCTTGCCGAGGGGCGCGAGCCGGGCGAAGGCGGGCTGGCTGAGGTCGATGTGGGTGGCGTCGCAGGACGGACACTGGTCCCTGACGGGCACGGTGACGGTCTTGCCCTGGTAGGTCACCTTGACCGAGATGCCCTTGCAGACCGGGTCGTTGTTGGGGTTGGCGGTGGTCCACCAGGTGTGCGAGACGGCGACGAGCATCTGGGTGGCGGCGTTGATCTGGGTGCCGCAGGCGCCGAAGCCGGCGTCGTTGTAGTAGGTGGCCTTGCCGCTCATGGGCTTGTTGATCGGTATCGCGGCGCTGGCGGTGCCGGCGGTGAGGGCGATCAGGGCGGCTGCGGCGAGCGGGGCGCCGGCGAGGATCCTGAGGTTCTTGGCGATGGCGCGCATGGTTCCCTCCAGGCTTTGATCATGTTCATGACATGCATACGGCGATGGAACTTCCCGCGGCCGCGCTCGAGTTCACGGCGACGGGCAAGGCGACGGTACGCGTCGGCGATCTACGTGGTCCAGACCTCCGCACTGTTGTCATGAACACAAGGCAGGGATCTTTACGAATGCGGCCGAAGGGGCGAAGATGCGTGACCGCCCAGCGACGCAGGGTGTTGACAGGCCACCACGCCCGTCCCCCGGAGGCCCCGCCCCATGCGCACCGCACTCGCCGCCCTGCTCCTCGGCGCCGTCCTGATCCCGGCCGCGGCCACACCCGCCGCGGCCGCCACCACCGCGCCCCGCGCGGTCAACCAGGGCTACAGCATCCCGGTCGGCGGGGTCACCGACCTGGGCGCCCTGCCCGTGCTCGGTAGCCTCGGACTGGACTTCGCCCGGTTGCTGGGCCAGTAGCCACCCACCCCCGGAGCCCGCCCGGCGTCACCACGACGGCCGGGCGTCACCACGACGGCCGGACGTCACCACGGCGCCCGGACGTCACCACGGCGCCCGCCGCCCACGCGGCCGTCCCGCGTCACCACGCCCGCTCCAGCGTCCACCGCCGCCGGTCCAGCTCCAGGCCCAGCCCCGGCCCGGCGGCGGGCCGCAGCCACGCGCCGGCGCCGGCCTCGGCCGGGCGCACCGCGTCCGCCCGCCAGGCGGTCTCGCCGTACGCGAACTCCGTCTCCACCGACGGCCCGAGCGCCACCGCCAGGTGCACCCCCGCCGCCGTGGCCACCGGCCCGGCCGGGTTGTGCAGCGAGACGCCCGCCCCCGCCCCCAGGGCCGCGGACACCAGCGACGTCGCCGCCCGGAAGCCGCCCGCGTGCTTGAGGTCGGGCAGCACCCAGGCCAGCAGGCCCTCCTGCAGCGCGGGTTGGAGCTCCGAGAGGTCGGCGGCGAGCTCCCCGCCGGCCAGCGGCGCGATCCCGGCGACCGCCCGCAGGGACGCCACCGGCGCCGCGTCCTCCAGCCACCGCAGCCCCAGCGCCCCCAGTTCGCGGGCCGACGCGAGAACGTCATCCACCCGCAACAGCCCGTGCACGTCGACCATCAGTCCGGCCTGCGGCACCGCCCGCCGCACCGCGACCGCCCGGGCCAGACCCACCCGCAGCCGCACCTCCGCCGGCAAGCCGTCGAACGGCGCGCACTTGACCGCCCGGTAGCCGTCCGCCACCGCCGCCCGCGCCACCTCGGCGAACTCCTCCGGCGTGCGCAGCCGCAGCGCCCGGTCGATGCTGGCGTGCCGCGCGACGGGCCGGGGCTCCGTACCGCCCAGCCAGCGCCAGAGCGGCTGACCGGTGCGGCGCGCCGCGAGGTCGGCCGCGGCCAGCTCCAGCGCGCCGCGCACCGTCCGTACGGCCAGCGGGCCCCGGCGGTTCAGTCCGGCCACCACCGCCGAGACCGACCCGCCCTCGGCGAGCCCGGCCGCGACCGCCGCCCAGACCTCGTCGGCCCCGGGCCCGGCGTCCGAGTACTCGCCCAGCCCGTACGCTCCGTCACCATCGGTCAGCTGCACCACCCGCCAGGTGGTCCCCGCGGACACCCGGGCCTGCAGCAGCTCCAGCACGGGCACCCGCCCGCCCCCCTTTCGCGAACCACCGACCCCGGGAGGGCTGCCCCCCGGCGTCCGGACTTACTTCCGCTCGGCAAGTTAGTAACCGACATGTGCCCGTCACAAGGCCGAACATCCGCGCGACGTGCGCCCGTCACCCTCGCGACACCGGCCGTCATCTGCCGCAATGCACCGGCAACACCCGTTCCCAGCAGCCAAGATGCCGATTGACAGCCCCCCGTGCCCTTCAGCACGATGGGCGCCGAGCCCACTCGCAGCGAACCGGAAGGAGGGGCGATGAACCGCGTTGTCCGCCCCGTCCCGGCCTGCCGCCCGCGCCGCAGCTGTCCCGGCGCGCTCGCCTCCTGACCGTCCGGCACCCCCGGCCGGCCGCTCTGCGCCACCCCCGCCACACGGCCCCGCCGGGCCGCTCCGGCTGCCCCGGCACCGGCTGTCAGGGCGGGCGAAGGCCTCCCCTCTCATCACTCACCGTCACCATCTCCCCTGAAAGGGATCCGTCATGACCACTGCCCTGACCGAACTCCGCCTCACCCCCGCCGCCGGCCGCATCGGCGCGGTCGTCCACGACGTCCGCCTCGACGGCGACCTGCCCGCCGAGACCGTGGCCGCCCTCGAGAACGCGCTGTACGAGCACAAGGTGCTGTTCTTCCGCGGCCAGCAGCACCTCGACGACGCCGGGCACGAGGCCTTCGCCCGCCTGCTCGGCCACCCGGTCGGCCACCCGACGGTGCCCAGCGCCGACGGCCGCTACGTCTTCGAGCTCGACGCGACCAAGGGCGTGCGCGCCAACAACTGGCACACCGACGTGACCTTCGTGCCCTCCTACCCCAAGGCGTCCATCCTGCGTTCGCTCGAACTGCCCCCGGCCGGCGGCAGCACCGTCTGGGCCAACACCGCCGCCGCCTACCAGGACCTGCCCGCACCGCTGAAGACCCTGGCCGAGAGCCTGCGGGCGGTGCACACCAACGACTACGACTACGCGGCCCGGCTGGCCCTGCGCCCGGAGCTCGCGGACGACGCCGAGATCGCCCGGCTGTTCCGCGACGTGTTCGTCTCCACCGCCTTCAAGACGGAGCACCCGGTGGTCCGGGTGCACCCGGTGACCGGCGAGAAGTCGCTGCTGCTCGGCGCCTTCGCGCAGCGGATCCAGGGCGTCTCCGGGGCCGACAGCCGGGCCCTGATCGACCTCTTCCAGCGCTACGTCGAGCGGCTGGAGAACACCGTCCGCTGGGACTGGCAGGTCGGCGACGTGGCGATCTGGGACAACCGCGCCACCCAGCACTACGCCGTCAACGACTACGGCGACGAGCCGCGCCTGGTCCGCCGGATCACCCTGGACGGGGACCTGCCGCACGGCGTCGACGGCGTCCCGAGCCGCCTGCTGGAGCCGGCCGACCCGCCGCGGGTGGCCGGTCTGGTGCCCGCCGAGGAGCTCGCAGCCGCCAACTGACCGGAAGCCGGGTGCCACCGCCATGTCCACCACCCTGCTCCCCCGCCCGGCCGCCCGCACCGGGGACGACCGCCGGGACGCCAACGCCGCCGCCGTGCTGCGGACGGTGCTCGACCACGGGCCGGTCGCCCGCAGCCGGGTCTCCGCCCTGACCGGGCTCAGCGCCTCGGCGGTGTCCCGGCAGGTGGTGGACCTGGTCCGGCTCGGCGTGCTGCGCGAGCGGCCGGAGCTGGCGGCCGCCCGCGCCGGCGGCGCACTCGGCCGCCCGCAGCTGCCGGTGGCCGTGGACACCGACCGGCTCGCCGTCGCCGGGCTGCACCTCGGCGTCCCGTACACCACCTTCGCCCTGCTCGACCTGCGCGGGCGGGTGCTGCACCGGCAGGAGATCTCCAACCGCGGCCGCACCGGGTTCGCCGTCCTGCGGCCGCTGCTGGAGCGGCTGCCCCGGCTGCTCACCGCGGTGCGCGGCGGCCGGACGGTGGTCGGCCTCGGGGCCGTCACGGGCGGCACCGTCGACCCGGAGCGCGGCCTGACGCTCCGGCACGGGCCCCTGGGCTGGACGGACCTGCCGCTCCGGGACCTGCTGGCGGACGCCACCGGCCTGCCCGTCCAGGTGGACAACCACGCCCGGGCGCTCACCCTGGCAGAGATCCTCTTCGGCCACCCGGCGGCCCGCCGGAGCATGGTCCACCTCTTCGTCGGCCACGTGGTGGACGCGGCGCTGGCCGTCGCCGGGACGGTCCACCTGGGCCCGCCCTCGGCCGCCGGCGACCTCGGCCACCTCCCGGTCGCCGGGCCGCCCGGGCAGCCCGTCCCCGGGGGAGACGCCCGCTGCCACTGCGGCCGCCCGGGCTGTCTCTCGACCGCCGCCTCGGACACCACCCTGTTCGAGGCCGCGGCCGCCGAGGGGATCACCCCCGGGCCGGACCGCGCCCGGCTGGTCGACGCCGTCCGGCGGGGCGATCCGCGGGCCGACCGGCTGGTCCGCGCCCGGGCCGGGACGATCGGCCGCGCCCTGGCCCTGCTCGCCGACGTGGTCAACCCCGACCTGCTGGTCCTCACCGAGACCTTCGCCGTCCTCGATCCCCGCTACCTCGACGTGGTCCGCGCCGAGTTCGCCCGCCACTCCCACCTGCACCGCAGCGCCGACCTGCTGATCGCCCAGACCCGCGGCGCCGACGCGCTCGCCGTGGCGGCCGGCGCCCCGGTGCTCGGCGAGCTGTACGCCCGCCCGTTCCGCACCCTGGCCGCCGCGCCCGCGCCCTGACCGTGCCGCGTCCGTCCGTCCGTCCATCCATCCATCCGTCCGTCCGTCCGTCCGTCCGTCCGTCCGTCCGCACCCGATCGCCCGCCCGCACGCCGCCCGCCCGTCTCCGAAGGACCGCCATGACCGCGTTCACCCGCCCCTCCGCTCCCGGCCTGTCCCGCCGCGCCCTGCTGCGCGGCGGCCTCGCCGGCGCCGGCCTGCTGACGCTGGCGGCCTGCCGCTCCGCCGCCGACACCGCGGCCTCCGCCGCGGGCGCTCCGAGCGGCCCGCGCCGCGGCGGCGTCCTGTCCGTGGCCACCGGCGTCGACTTCACCCCGAGCCTGCTCTTCGCGCAGAGCGCCAACACGCTCGTCCAGCGGCTCGTCTTCAACACCCTGACCAGGTACGACGACCAGCTCCGGCCGCAGCCCGAGCTGGCCACCTCCTGGCAGGTCGCGGCGGACGGCCTGAGCGTCACCCTGAAGCTGCGCGAGGACGTCACCTTCCACTCCGGGCGCAGGTTCACCGCCGACGACGTGGTGTTCGCCGTCAGGAACCTGCAGGACCCCTCCCGGGCGGCCCAGTTGCGCTCCACCGCCGCCGCCGTCACCGACTTCCGCAAGAACGGCGACTTCGAGCTGACCCTGGTGCTCGCCCACCCGGTCAGCAACCTCTTCGACCTCTTCGAGTTCATGATCGTCCCGGACTCGGCCAGCGTCGCCGACGCCCTCGCCGGGAACAGGCTGATCGGCACCGGCCCGTTCACCCTCACCGACCGCAAGCCCGGCTCCTCGCTCACCCTCGCCCGCAACGAGAAGTACTGGAACCCCGGCCGCCCCTACCTCGACGGCGTGGAGATCCGGGTCGTCCCGCAGGCCGAGTCGCTGCTCTCCTCGCTCCGGACCGGCCAGACCCACCTCTCCTACGCCGTCCGCGGCAAGGACGTCGCCACGCTCAGGAACGACCCGCGGTTCCGGATCAGGCAGTACGACACCGGCTCCGGCGCCTACTACATCGGCGTCAACCTCACCGCCGAGCACGTCGGCGACAAGCGCGTCCGGCAGGCCATCGCCTGGGCCGTGGACCGCGAGCGCTTCGTCCAGCAGGCGCTCGGCGGGTACGGCACCGTCTCCTCGGTGCCGTGGCCCAAGTCCTCCCCCGCCTACAGCGAGGCCGGCGCCGCCCACTACCGCCACGACCCGGAGAAGGCGAAGGCGCTGCTCAGGGAGGCCGGCGCGGAGTCCCTCACCCTCCCGTTCGCGCACTCCAACGACCCGGGGTCGACCGCCGTCGCGCAGATCCTGCAGTACGACCTCCAGCAGGTCGGCATCGAGGTGGTGCTGCAGCCCACCGACTCGCCCACCATGCAGAAGCAGCTCATCGCGCAGAGCATGCCCGCGCTGTGGACGCTCAGCCACGGCTTCGCCCAGCTCCACCCCGCCACCCTCGCGGTGAGCGCCTACCCCTTCAACGAGGCCAAGAACAGCTCGCGGTTCAGCTCCCCCGCCTACACCGACGTGGTCCAGCGGGCGTGGAACCGCAGCGACAGCGAGAGCCCCGAGGCCAGGGCCCTCTACCAGCAGATCACCGACGTGCTGCTGGACGAGGAGTTCGTCATCGACCTGGCCATCGCCGGGCTGGTCGAGGTGGCCGGCGCCGGGGTGCAGGGCGTGACGCTCAACAAGTTCAGCTACCTCAACCTCGACGACGCCTACCTGACGGCCTGAGCGGGAGCCCCGACCCCCATGCGCACCTTCCTCCTCAAACGACTGCCCAGCGGGCTGCTCGTCCTCGTCCTCGCCTCCTTCCTGATCTTCCTCATCCTGCGGCTCATCCCCGGCGACCCCGCCACCGCCCTGGCCGGACCGGACGCCTCCCCGGCGACCCTCGCCGCCGTCCGCGACCGGCTCGGGCTCGACCAGCCGCTGCCCGGCCAGTACCTGCACTGGCTCGGCGGCGTGCTCGGCGGCGACCTCGGGCCGAGCTACGCGATCGGCGGCCGGGTCGCCGACCTGATCGGCAACGGCATCGCCGCCACCGTCCAGCTCACCCTCGGCGCCCTGCTCCTGGTCGTGCTGCTGGCCCTGCCGCTGGCGGTGGCCGGCGCGACCACCCGGCGCCGGCCGGTCGCCGCGGGCGTCCGGGCCCTCACCACCGCCGTGCTCGCCGTACCGCCCTTCGTCACCGGCGTCCTGCTGGTCCTGGTCCTCGCCGTCACGCTCGGGCTGCTCCCCGCCGGCGGGCACGAGTCCCTGCTGGACGCCCCCGACCTGGCCGTCCAGTACCTGGCCATGCCCGCGCTCTGCCTGGCCCTGCCCAGCGCCGCCGTCGTCGCCCGCCACCTCGAGGACGGCCTCCGGCGCGCCCTCGCCGAGGACTACGTCCGCACCGCGACCGCCCTCGGCGTCTCCCGGCGGCGGATCGTCTGGCAGCACGCGCTGCCCATCGCGCTGCCCTCCGCGGTCACCGTACTGGGCCTGCAGGTCGGCCAGCTCATCGCCGGTGCCGTGGTGGTGGAGCGGATCTTCGCCTGGCCGGGCCTCGGCCAGCTGATCGAACAGGGTGTGGTCCGCCGGGACTACCCCGTCGTGCAGGACCTGCTCCTGCTGGTCGTCGCCTGCTACGTCGCCGTCCAGCTGCTCACCGACCTCGCCTACACCTGGCTCGACCCCCGCGTCCGGTGGGAGTGACCCGATGACCATCACCGCCCCGGCCCTGCGCACCGCCCGTCCGCGCGGCCGCCACCGCCACCTGTCCGCCCTGCTGACCTGGCGCGGCCTCACCGGCCTCGCCCTGGTCGGCGTGACCGGCCTCGCCGGACTGCTCGCACCGCTGCTCACCGGCCTCGACCCGAACGCCCAGAGCGCCCTCGCCCTGGCCGGCCCGAGCGCCCGGCACCCGTTCGGCACCGACGACCTGGGCCGCGACGTGCTCAGCCGGGTGCTGCACGGCGTCGGCACCGACCTGACGACCATCCTCACCGCCGTGCCGATCGGCGCCGCGCTCGGCTGCGCGGCCGCCCTGCTCGCCGCCACCTCCCGGTGGGCCGACCTCGCCGTCCAGCGCGGCTTCGACCTGCTGCTCGCCTTCCCCGGGCTGATCCTCGGCCTGGCCGTCACCGCCGTCCTCGGCCCCGGGCGCTGGCCGGTCGTGATCGTCATCGCGCTCGTCGAGATCCCGGGCTTCGGGCGGCAGCTGCGGGCCGGCATCCTGGTCCAGCGGGAGCGGGAGTACGCCCTGGCGGCCCGCGTCGGCGGCTCCTCCCGGGCCCGCGTGCTGCTGCGCCACGTCGTCCCCAACGCCGTGGACCCGCTGATCGTGCAGACCGCCCTCGCGCTCTCGCTGGGCGTGTTCATCGAGGGCGCGCTCAGCTTCCTCGGCCTGGGCGTCCGCCCGCCGGAGCCCACCCTCGGCAGCATCCTCAGCCAGTCCGTGGCCTACCTGTCGACCGACCCGACCTTCGCGGCGGCCCCGTTGGCCGCCACCACCGCCCTGGTGCTCGGCTTCACGCTGATCGCCGAGGCCCTGAACCGGGGGATCCGCCGATGAACACCGTCCTGCGGGTCGACGACCTCACCGTGGCCTTCGACGGCTCCACCGCCGTCGACGGCGTGGGCTTCGAGCTCGCGGCCGGGGACACGCTCGGGATCGTCGGCGAGTCCGGCTCCGGGAAGTCCACCACCGCGCTCGCCCTGCTGCGGATGCTGCCGCCCGGCGGCCGGATCACCGCCGGCTCCGTCGAGCTCGCCGGCCGGGACCTCGCCGCCCTCCCGGAGGAGGAGCTGCGCGCGGTGCGCGGCCGGCGGATCGCGATGATCTTCCAGGACCCGATGTCCTCGCTCAACCCCGTCCTCACCGTCGGCCGCCAGCTCGACGAGGCGCTGCGCGCCCACGGCAGCCGCCCCCGCGCCGAACGGGCCGCCCGGGCAGCCGAGTTGCTCGACCTGGTCGGGATCCCGGACGCCGCCGGACGGCTGCGCGACCACCCCCACCAGTTCTCCGGCGGGCAACGCCAGCGCATCATGATCGCGCTCGCCCTCGCCCACGACGCCGAGGTGCTGGTCGCCGACGAACCGACCACCGCCCTCGACCCGACCGTCCAGCGGCAGATCCTGCGACTGCTCACCCGGATCAACCGGGAGACCGGCACGGCCCTGGTGGTGATCAGCCACGACCTCGGGGTGATCGCCCACACCTGCCGCCGGCTGCTGGTGATGCGCGGCGGCCGGGTCGTCGAGCGGGGCGACACCGCGGACGTCCTCGGCACCCCCCGGCACCCCTACACCCGAGAGCTCCTCGCGGCCGTCCCCCGGCTGGACGAGCCCTCGGCGGCCGCCGCCAACAGCACGCCGGGGGCCACCCCGCTGCTCACCGTCAGCGGGCTGGGCAAGACCTACGGCTCACGACGGCGCAGCGTCACCGCCCTGCACGGCGTCGACCTCACCCTGCACCCCGGCGAGACCCTCGGGCTGGTCGGCGAGTCCGGCTCCGGCAAGTCCACCCTGGCCCGGGCCCTGGTGGGCGCGCACCAGCCGTCCGCGGGCCGGATCCGCTTCCGCGGCGAGGAGGCGGGCCGCGCGCCGCACCGGGAGATCCAGATGGTCTTCCAGGACCCGTACTCCTCGCTCAACCCGCGGATGACCGTCGGACGGATCATCGCCGAGCCGCTGATCGCGCACCGCCTCGGCGACCGCGAACGGCGGGCCGCCCGGGTCGCCGAACTGCTCACCCAGGTCGGCCTGGATCCGTCGGCCGCCGACCGCCACCCCCGCGCCTTCTCCGGCGGCCAGCGCCAGCGCATCGGCATCGCCCGGGCGCTGGCCCCCGAGCCGAGCGTGCTGATCTGCGACGAGCCGGTCTCGGCGCTGGACGTCTCGGTCCAGGCCCAGGTGATCGAGCTGCTCGCCCGGCTGCAGCGCGAACTCGGCCTCGCCGTCCTCTTCATCGCCCACGACCTGGCCGTCGTCCGCCGGGTCAGCCACCGGATCGCCGTGATGCACCGGGGCCGGATCGTCGAGACCGGGCCGGCCGACCGCGTCGTCACCGCACCCGAACACCCCTACACCGCCGAACTCCTGGCCGCCGTACCGGCCCTGGACGCCGCCCGACCCACCACCCGGAGCACCGCATGACCGCCACCCCGACCACCGAGCCGCCCACCGGCCCGCACGGCGCCGACCCGCACCGGCGCGACCCCTACGCCGGCTTCCCCGGCACCGTCGGCCGCACCTTCCGCGAGTCCACCCCGGCCTGGCCCCGGCGCGTCCGCCCCCGCGAGGGCGCCCCCAACATCGTCGTCGTCCTGATCGACGACATGGGGTACAGCGACATCGGCCCGTTCGGCGCCGAGATCCCCACCCCGACCCTCGACCGCCTGGCCGCCACCGGCGTCAGGCTCGCCAACTACCACACCATGCCGCTCTGCTCCCCCGCCCGGGCGGCGCTGCTCACCGGTCTCAACCCGCACCGGGTCGGCTACTCCTTCGTCGCCAACGCCGACCCGGGCTTCCCCGGCTACGGCATGGAGGTCGCCGGGGACATCCCCACCCTCGCCGAGCTGCTGCACGACGCCGGCTACGCCACCTACGCCGTCGGCAAGTGGCACCTGACCCGCGACTCCGCCTCCAACGCCGCCGACGACCGCGCCAACTGGCCCCTGCAGAAGGGGTTCGACCAGTACTACGGTGTCCTGGAGGGCCTCACCAGCCTCTTCCACCCCCACCAACTCGTCCGCGACAACAGCCCGTTGGACATCGACGAGTTCCCCGACGACTACTACTACACCGACGACATCACCGACCAGGCCGTCAAGATGGTCAAGTCGCTGCGCGCCCACGACGCCGAGAAGCCGTTCTTCCTCTACCTCGCCCACAACGCCGTCCACGGCCCGCTCCAGGCCAAGCCCGCCGACCTCGAACGCCACCGCGGCCGCTACGACGGCGGCTGGGACGAGCTGCGCCGCAGCCGCTTCGCCCGCCAGCTCGCCGCCGGGCACTTCCCGCCCGGCACCGAACTGCCCGAGCGCAACTCCGAGGCCGGCCACGAGGTCGGCCCCTGGGACGAACTGACCGACGTCCAGAAGAAGTTGTACGCCCGCTACATGGAGGTCTACGCCGCGATGGTCGACAACGTCGACCAGAACCTCGGCCGCCTCACCGACACCCTCGAAGCCCTCGGCGAACTCGACGACACCATCATCGTCTTCACCTCCGACAACGGCGGCACCGGCGAGGGCGGTGCCGAGGGCACCCGCAGCTACTTCAGCCGCTTCGTCCACCACCCGGGCCTGCCCGAGGACTGGAACCCGGACGTCGAGCGCGAGATCTCCCTGATCGGCGGCCCGCAGAGCCTGGTGCACTACCCGCGCGGCTGGGGCATGGCCTCCAACACCCCGTTCCGCCTCTACAAGGGCCAGACCTACGCGGGCGGTGTCCGCGTCCCGTTCGTCCTCTCCTGGCCGGCCGGCCTGCCCCGCGCCGAGGGCGACACCGGAGTCCGCGCGCAGTACCAGTACGTCACGGACGTGCTGCCGACCCTGCTCGAACTCGCCGGCGTGGAACGGCCCTCCCGGCGGTCGGAGCACCCCGTGCAGGAGCTGGACGGGATCGCCTTCGGCTCCGTCCTGCGCGACGGCGCGGCCCCCAGCACCCACCCCGAGCAGTACTGCGAGATGACCGGCAACCGCAGCTACTACCGCGACGGCTGGAAGCTCGTCACCCTGCACCGCTTCGGCGCGCCCTACGACGACGAGGAGTGGGCGCTGTACGACCTGCGCACCGACCCCACCGAGATCCACGACGTCGCAGCCGAACACCCCGACCTGGTCAAGGAGTTGTCCGCCGCCTGGGAGGCCTCCGCCTGGCGCGACGGAGTCTTCCCGCTCGCCGACGGCAGCGGCGCCCTCGCCCTGCGCGGCCCCGAGGACGAGCGCCTGCGACGCCCCGTCACCCTGCTGGCCGGCACCCCCGAGCTGGAGCGCTACCGCTCCTCCCGGCTGATCTCCTTCCGCTCCTTCGTCGTCGAGGTCGCCCTCGACCGGCACCGCGACGGCGACCAGGGCGTGCTGGTCTCGCACGGCGACCAGGGCGGCGGCTACAGCCTGTACGTCGAGGACGGCCGGCTGCGGTTCGCCTACAACCAGTACGGCGAGCTGCTGGAGGCCGACGCGGGGCCCGTGCCGGCCGGTACCCGGCTGGTCGTCGTCGAGGCGACGGCCGTCGCCGACCTCAAATGGGAGTTCCGGCTGCTCGTCGACGGCGTCGAGGGCGGCCGGCTCGGCCCGGTCCACCAGCTGATCGGCATGGCGCCGTTCCAGGGCGTCAGCGTCGGCGTGGACCGCAAGTCCCCGGTGTCCTGGCCGGTGTACGAGCGGCACCGCTCGTTCCGCTACACCGGCGCCCTGCACTCCGTCACCTACCTGCCGGGCGAACCGGCCCCGTACGACCCGGAGACGGTCGCCCGGGCGCTGCGCGAGGCGGCGGCCGCCTTCGAGTGACGGCCGCGGCACCTCCGGGTGACGACGGCGGCCGCGGGCCCCGGGTGCCGACCCGGGGCCCGCTCCCTCCTGCCCCAGGCCTCCCACCAGCCACAAGTGCCCCCTCCCGAACGGCCGCCACCCGCGTTAGGCTCGGTCGGCGCGGTGCCCGGCCGCGCGTTCGACCGAGGGGGAGAGAGTGATCGGGGACCTGCTGCCGGACACCGTGGTGACCGAAGTGGCCTACGGCGACCCGCCGGAGGCCCGACTGGAGCCCGAGGAGGCCGAGGCCGTCGCCCGGGCGGTGGAGAAGCGCCGCCGCGAGTTCACCACCGTCCGCCACTGCGCCCGGACCGCCCTCACCCGGCTCGGTGTCCCCTACCGCCCGCTGGTCCCCGGCCTGCGCGGGGCCCCGACCTGGCCGGACGGCGTGGTCGGCAGCCTCACCCACTGCGACGGCCTGCGCGCCGCGGCCGTCGCCCGTTCCGGCGACCTCCTCTCGATCGGCATCGACGCCGAGCCCGCACTGCCGCTGCCGGACGACGTCCTGGAGGCCGTCGCCCTGCCCTCCGAGCAGCGCCGGATCGCCGACCTGCTCGCCACCCACCCGGACACCCCGTGGGACCGCCTGCTGTTCAGCGCCAAGGAGTCGGTCTACAAGGCCTGGTTCCCGCTGACCGAGCTGTTCCTGGACTTCAACGAGGCCGAGCTGGCCCTCTCCCCCGACGGCACCTTCACGGCCCGGCTGCTCGTCCCGGGCCCGGTGGTCGGCGGCCGGCTCGTCCAGGGCTTCCACGGCCGCTGGGCCGTGCGCGACGGCCTGCTGGCCACGGCCATCGCGGTACCGGCCTGAGCGCCGCCGCCCGGCCCGCCTGAGCTCCGCCGCCCCGGTCCGGCCGGGGGCCGCCCCCGGTCCGACCGGAGCGATCCCCGGAGGGCGGCATATCCTCGACCCCGTGACCGTGACCTATGTGATCGATGGCACCCGGATCGACACCCTGGACGACTTCTGGGACGTCGTCGGCGAGACCATCGGCGCCGACGGCTACTTCGGCCGCAACCTCGACGCCTTCGCCGACTGCCTGCGGGGCGGCTACGGCACCCCCGAGGACGGCGACTACGTGATCGAGTGGCGCGACCACGAGACCTCCCGGCGCCACCTCGGCCACCCGGAGACGGTCCGTCAGCTGGAGCTGCGGCTCGGCCGCTGCCACCCCGCCAACCGCGAGCACGTGCGCGCCGAGCTCGCCGCCGCCCGGGCCGGGCGGGGGCCGACGGTCTTCGACTGGCTGGTGCGGATCATCGAGGAGGAGCACCCGGGGGGCCTGCGCCTGCGCTGAGGCCGGCCCGGTCGGAGCGCGGCCGGCGCGAGGGCGGCCGTTCCGAGGGCGGCCGGCGCGCCGCCCGGCCCGGGGCGGGCCCTGGTCCACCCGGGTGACGCCCGCCCGCGCCGGGGCGCCCGGCCCTCATCCGAGGACGTCGGAGAGCCGGACGAACCGCCGCCCCGCCGCCAGCAGGCCCGGCACCGCCGCCGCCACGCCGGGGGCGGTGCCGCCGCCCGGGTGGTTCAGGTGCCCGATCACGATGGACCCCGGCGGGGCGGCGGCGACCTCCTGCCGGACCTGGGCGGCGCCGAGCGTCGCCCCGCCGTCCCCGTTCACGGTGAACCCCGCGACCCGTTCGCCCAGGTCGGCGACGATCCGGGTGGCGACGTCGTCGTAGTGCGCGGTGCCGGAGCGGAAGAACCGCACCGGGTGGCCGAGCAGCCCGGCCAGCTTCTGCGCGTTGCCCGCCACCTCGTCGTGCACCGCGCCGACGCCGTCGGTGCCGGCGATGCCGTAGGCGGAGCGACCGGTGACGGAGAGCGGCCGGTGCGCGGTCCCGTGGTTGCCGATCTCGAACAGCGGGTCCCCGGCGAGCTGCTCGAACACGTCCGGGTTGGCGTCGATCCAGCGGGCGTTCAGGAACAGGGTCGCCGGGACGGCGTTCGCGCGCAGGAAGTCGATCAGGTCGGCGTCGTAGCCGTTCCCGCCGGGGCCTCCGCAGGCGTCGAAGGTGAGCGCCGTCGCGCGCTCTCCGTCGGGCAGTTCGGTGATCACCCCGGAGACCTCCAGCCCCCATTCCGCGGGGGCGGTGCCGCCGTAGCGCTCCACCAGTTCAGCCCTGGTCGGCAGCCGGCCCGCGGTGGGCGGGGTGGCCGACGGGGTGGCCGGCCCCGCCTCGGTGGCGGACGGGGCCGCGGACGGTATCGCGGTCCGGACGCCGGAGGCCGCTCCGGTCGCGGCGGAGGCCTGCTCGACCGCGGCGGCCGTCCCGGCCGCTCCCGTCACCGGTGCCGGGGCCGTCGCGGCGGGTCCGCCCCGCCCGGCGGCCGCGCACCCGGTCAGCGCGCTCCCGGCCATCGCTATCAGCAGTGTCCGTCGGTTCAGTGTCACACCCGCCTCCTCCACGACGATCCGATGTCAGGGCGATCCGGCGTCAGACCGGCCCGGCTCCGCGACGGTCCGACTCCGCGACGGTCCGGTCCCGCTCCGGCCCGTCGGACGCGACGCGGCACCGCACGGTGCAGGGCCGTGCGGCAGGACGCAGCCCTCACCGCGAGGCCGTCACCGCCTTCACCCATGAATATGAACCGACGATTCATCACGCCCCGCAACTCGCTGCCCCGCCCCCGGCCCCTCCTTCACCGACCCGCCCCACCCCCGTGGGCCCCGGCTCACCCCCGGTTCACCGCCCCGGGTAGGAACGCCGGCGGACCCGATCCCCAGCCCGGAGGCCACCCATGCCCACCGACCCAGGCTCCCCCCGCCCCGCCCGCCGCGACCTGCTGCGCACCGGCCTCGCCACCGGTGCCACCACCGCCCTCGGCCTCGCCGCGGGCGGCGGCCGGGCCGCCGCCGCACCGGGCGCCGCCACCCCCGCCGACCGCACCCTCGTGCTCACCGGCCATCTCCCCACCGGCGCGCCCGACTTCGTCCACCTCCCGGTCGAAGTCCCGGACGGCGTGCGCGAGCTGGCCGTCTCCTACGGCTACGACAAGCCGACCGTCCCGGCCGGCACCCCCGGGAACTCCTGCGACATCGGCGTCTTCGACGAGCGCGGCACCGACCTCGGCGGCCCCGGCTTCCGCGGCTGGTCGGGCGGCTTCCGCACCGAGTTCAGCATCGCCCGCGACTCCGCCACCCCCGGCTACCTCCCCGGCCCGATCAACCCGGGCACCTGGCACATCGTCCTCGGCCCCTACCAGATCGCCCCGCAGGGGCTCGACTACCGCGTCCAGGTCACCCTCCGGTTCGGCGCCCCCGGGCCGGAGTTCACCCCGCACTACCCGCCCGAGCGGGCCCGAGGCCGCGGCCGGGCCTGGTACCGGGGGGACTGCCACCTGCACACCGTGCACTCCGACGGGCGACGCCTGCCGGAGGAGGTCGCGGCCGGCGCCCGCGCCGCCGGCCTCGACTTCATCGTCTCCACCGACCACAACACCAGTTCCTCGCACGCCGTCTGGGGCCCGCTGGCCGGGCCGGACCTGCTGATCCTGCCGGGCGAGGAGGTCACCACCCGCAACGGCCACTGGCTGGCCCTCGGACTGGAGGCCGGCCAGTTCGTCGACTGGCGCTACCGCTCCCGCGACGAGGAGTACCCGCGCTTCGTCCGCCAGGTGCACCGCTCCGGCGGCCTGGTCGTCCCCGCGCACCCGTACTGCCCGTACGTCGCCTGCCAGTGGAAGTTCGGCTACGAGCAGGCCGACGCCGTCGAGGTCTGGAACGGACCGTGGACCTACGACGACGAGTCCGCGGTCGACACCTGGGACGCCGGGCTCGCCGTCGCCCTGCGCGAGGGCCGCTCCTGGCTGCCCGCGATGGGCAACAGCGACGCGCACAGCGCCCCGCAGGTGATCGGCTCCCCGCACACCGTGGTGCTGGCCGAGGACCTCACCCGCGACGCCGTCCTCGACGGGATCCGCGCCGGGCGCAGCTGGCTGGCCGAGTCCTCCGCGGTGCGGCTGGAGTTCACCGTCACCGGGCACGGCCGCCGGGCCGGCATCGGCGAGGAGCTGACCGTCCCGGCCGACGCCCCGCTGGACGTGCGGCTCACCGTCTCCGGCGTCCCGGGCGGGACGGTCCGGCTGCTCACCGACGAGGGCCAGCTGCACCAGGAGTCGCTGCCCGCCGACGGCGCCGGCACGGTGGTCTGGCGCACCACCGCCTCGCTCGCCGCCTACGTCCGCGCCGAGGTGCGCCACCCGCGGCCCGACGGGACGCCCGGCCGGGGAAACGCGATGGGACCGGACCTCCCCTGGGGCCCGATGGCCGCCCTCACCAACCCGGTCGTGCTGCGCGCCGAGGAGTGAGCCGGAACGGCCCGGACGGCTCCGGGCCGGGCCGTGCGGCGGGCCCGGCCGCCCCGGGGAACCGGTCCGGCCAGGAGGGGGGACGACTCGGGGCACCGGCGTGGACTAGGTTGATCCCCGAAAGCATCAGTCGTAGGGACGAGGCGGTCGGCTGTCCGCATCCGGGTCCGACCGGCCCTTTCGCACTCCGACCGCCTCGCCCCGGCTACCCGTCCGTCCCCGGCCCGCGAAGGGATCAGCAGCTGTGAACCGTACGACCGTAGGTGGGCCGGAGCTCGGGGGCGGCCGGGGTGCCGGGGGCGTCCTCGTCCTCGTCGACCCGTCCGGGGCCGGGAGGAGCGCGGTCGCGGGGCTGCTCGCTGCCGAGCTGCGACCGAGCGTCCACCTGCGCGCGCACGACTTCGTGCGGGTCATCCGCAACGGTCAGCTGCCGCCCCACCTGCCGGAGGCCGGGCGGCAGAACGCCACCGCCCTCGCCGCGGCCGCCCAGGCCGCCTTCGCGTACGCCACCGGCGGGTACCAGGTCGTCGTCGAGTGCCCGGCCGTCCCGCCCGCCCTCGACACCTTCCGCCGCGAGAGCCGCACCACCGGCGCCGCCCTCCACTACGTCGTCCTGCGCTCCGGTGCCGCCGCCGACGATCCGCAGGCCCCGGACGCAGGGGAGGCCCGGGACGCCCACGTGCTGGACACCGCCGGGCTCACCCCCGAGACCACCGCCAAGTCCGTGCTGGACGCGCTGACCCACCGCACCCACCTGCTCGGCTGGTAGCCCGCCCCGCCGCCCCGGGCGCTACGCGCCGACCGTGCCGTCGATGGCCTCGCGCAGGAAGTCGGCGTGGCCGTTGTGCCGGGCGTACTCGTGGATCAGGTGCAGCATCACCAGGCGCAGCGAGACCTCCGCCTGCCAGCGCGGCTGGTAGCCGGTGACGTCCAGCGAGGCGGCGGCGAGCTCGATCCGGCGGGAGTGCTCGACCTCGTCCTGCCAGGCGGCGAAGGCCTCGGCCCGGGTGGCGCCGGAGGCGTCGTAGGCCACCTGGTAGTCACCGTCCGGGGACCAGACCAGCGGGACGTCCTCGGCGTCGATGACCCGACGGAACCAGGTGCGCTCCACCTCCGCCATGTGCCGCACCAGCCCGAGCAGAGTCAGCGTGGACGGCGGGCTGGAGCGCCGGCGCAGCTGCTCGTCCGTCAGCCCCTCGCACTTCATCGCGAGCGTCGCCCGGTGGAAGTCCAGGAAGGCCCGCAGCATCTCGCGCTCGCCGCCGGTCAGCGGCGGGGCGGGGCGTTCGTCGGTGTTCACGGTGTCGGCTCTCCCTGCTCCGCGCCCGGCCCCCGCGGGCCGGGCTCCCCGGCCCGGACGACCGCCGGACCCTCGGGCCTGTCGCCGCCCCGCAGACGCGGGTTCGAGGACGGGCCTCAGCGGACTGTAGCGAAACGGCCACCGCACCCCCACCGGTTTTCCCTCCGGCAGCACCCCGCCCCGGAACTCCACTCCGCTCACTCACCGTGTTCACGATCTCACCGGTTTGGGTACGTACCTCGGCGCGCCCGAGGGCCGGGCGCGGCGACCAGGCGAGCAGCAGGAGACCGGACGACCCATGGACCAGAACCGCATCCCCCCGACCGTCCGCCGGACGTACGGCGCGGACGACCTCAGCACCGCCCCGTCATTCGGCGGCGGCTTCATCAACTTCGGCTACTGGCAGGGCATGGACCTCACCGCCCCGACCCCCGAGGACCGGGTGCACAGCCAGGAGCAGCTGTACCGCCGGGTGCTGCGGGAGTTCCCCGAACCGCGCGAGCACCGGCGGCTGGCCGAGGTCGGCTGCGGCCGCGGCCTCGGCGCCGCCCTCGCGCTGCGCGAGTTCCGCTTCGCCACCGTCACCGGGGTCGACATCCACCCCGACCAGGTCGAACGCGCCCGCGCGGTCAACGCCAAGGCCCTCGCCACCTACCCCGACCGCCTCGCCTACACCCTCGGCCCGGCCGACGACCTCCCCTTCGCCGACGGCTCCCTGGACGGCGTCTACTCCGTCGAGGCCGCCCAGCACTTCCGCGAGCTCACCGGCTTCGCCCACGAGGCCGTCCGGGTGCTGCGCCCCGGCGGCCGCCTGGTCGTCACCACCTTCTTCACCGCCGACGGGCCCGACGTCGCGGAACGCCTCAGCATCCTGCTCGGCAGCTTCGCCGACGGCCTCGACGTCCCCCACCCGCTCTCGGCCTTCACCGCCGACCTCGGCAAGGCCGGCTTCGGCGACGTGACCGCCACGTCCATCGGCGCCGACGTCTGGCCCGGCCTCGACCGCTACCTCGCCGACACCGTCCCGCCCGGCCACTGGAGCCGCAACTTCCACCACGCCTGGCGCACCGGCCTGCTCGACTACCACGTCGTCACCGCCGATCTCGCCTGAGCCCGTCCGCCGCTGCCCACCACCACCCACCGGTGCCCGCCCCGGACGGCCTCACAAACGGTTCCGTGGCGGCGGCCCGGCGGCGACCGCGACGGAGTAGCGTGGAAGGCAACCGAGGACATTCCGCACACCGGCATCAGCGTCGGCGTCGCCCTGGGTCTGACGGGTCCCTCGCGGACCGGACGGGCGGCTTCGCATGATGCCGGTTCCTCTCCCCTATCCCTCACCCTCCGGACCGTGGCCGCCGCAGGGCTCCCCGCTGCTGCCGCGCCTGCTGCTGGAGCCTACGATGACGCGGGGCGGCGTCTTCGACGGGGCCTGGTGGCCCCGCTCCAACCGCGTCGCCGCCGAGCTGCCCGACCTGATCACCGCGCTCGGTGCCCACTTCGGGCGCATCGTCCGGGTCGGTCTCGACACGGCGACCTGGGCGGGGGTGCCGAGGTCCGTCGTGGTCAACGGCCTGATGATCAAGATCAACTGGTTCGCCGGGAGCGACGCGACGATCAGCGTCACCCGGGGCTTCCAGGACCACATCCTCCTGCTGGTGGTGCCACCCGGCACCGACGCGCTGACGGCCGCCTCCGCGATGGCCGGCGCCTCGGCGACCGGGAACCACACGCCGGCGGCCGAACTGCTGCTCGCCCGCGCAATGCGGAGCGGCCCGGGCCCGGACGCACCGGACGGACCCCCGACACGGCTCCCGATCTGAGCACGCCCCGGACCCGCGCGGGCCCCGGAACGTCACAGGCCGTCCCCACCTCACGGTGGGAACGGCCTGTGACCTTCAAGAACGCCGGTTCGGACGACGCGGGCCCGGGCCCGCGCCCCGCCCCCCGGCCGGGGGCGGTGGTCCTACAGCGGGCGGATGTTCTCGGCCTGCGGGCCCTTCTGGCCCTGCGTGACGTCGAACTCGACCTTCTGGCCCTCGAGCAGCTCGCGGAAGCCGCTGGCGTTGATGTTCGAGTAGTGGGCGAAGACGTCGGGGCCGCCACCCTCCTGCTCGATGAAGCCGAAGCCCTTTTCCGCGTTGAACCACTTCACGGTACCGGTCGCCATGGGAGATCTCCTTCGAGAGACTTTTCGAAGCCTGCACGGTGCAGACTTTCGCGTCGCCGCGATGAGAACCCACCGGGAAAGATCCGGAAAAACAGAAAATGCGCCCGCAGCGATCAGCAGGCGCACACAAAGTCCATGGGAACCACAACTGCAACTACCTCGACTGTAGCAGGATCCGGTCCCGACCGGCGGAAAATCCGGGGGAATTTTCCGGCCCGGCCACCGGATGGCGGTACCTCCGGCCCCGCCGCACCCGGAACGCCCTTGGTCCGGGAGGAACTTGCCGCCACGCCCCGCCACGCCGCCCGGTCCGGAATCTTTCTCCGGGCTGCCACCCCGCCCCCCGACCGGAGGATTCCCGGCGACGGGAAATCCGCTGCTCCCCACCGGCCCGGCGGGCGGGTTTTCGGAGCATACTGGCCACGATGAGTAAAACACCGGCAGTCCGACGCCCCCTTCCCACCAGCCCTTTCAAAGCCAAGCCCGACAAACCGCCCAAGCACTTCGCGGTGGGTGACCGCGTCACCCACGACAGGTACGGTCTCGGCCGCGTCATCGAGGTGGAGGACGGAGCCAGCGCCGCGGTGCTGGTCGACTTCGGCTCGCGACAGGAGCGGATAACGCCGCCGTACGCGGCGATGTTCGTCCTCTGACCGGCGCTCCGACGACGGCACCGGCCCCTCCCCGGGAGCCGGTGAACCGAAGCGCGGGGCAGCGCCGTTGGAGTCAGTGGTGGGCGGTCGGCGTGTTGTGGGGCACGCCGCCGCACACCACGAGCACTCTGCGCACCGCACCGCCGCCGCACACCACGAGAACGCCGCGCGGCAGGACGGCGGCCCGGGCCACGGGCCAGGCCGCCGACGAGGAAGCCCCCACCGGAGCACGGTACTGCCGTGCTCCGGTGGGGGCTTCGTCGTTCCCCGGACGCCCCGGACCACCCCGACGGGCCCACCCGGCCCACCCTCGACGGCGGGCGGGCGGTGCGCCACACTCTCCCCAGCAGCACCCGCGCTCCCAACGCACCGGTACGACGTCGCGACCCACCGCCACAACGGAGAGCCACACGGTGACCACTCGTCAACTGCTGGAGATCCCCTTCTCGTCCGGCCGGTCCGGGGCCGGCCCGGCCACCTGGGGGCAACGCGCCATCTGGGACGCCGTGAGCCGGCTGCCCGCGGCCGACGCACCGCGGTACAACATCGGCACGGCGGCGCCGATCGACCCGGGGCTGCCGCTCCCCGTCGTGCTGGGCGGCCTGGAGCAGCTGCTGCACCTGCACGACTCCCTGCACACCAGGCTGCTGCCGGACGGCGCCGGCGGTCTGCGCCAGGTCGTCGACCCGGACGGACGGCTGGCGGTGGAGGTCCGCACCTGCCCGGGCAGCACCGGCCCGGGCAGCACCGGCGTGGCGGAGGCCGGCGCGCGGCTGCACGAGGAGCTGTCCGCCCGGCCGTTCGACACCGCCGAGCAGTGGCCGCTCCGGGTCGGCGTGGTGGAGGCCGACGGGCTGGCCCGTTACGTCAGCCTGGTGCTCTCGCACACGGCGGTCGACGGCTCCGGGATGAACCGCCTGGTGGCAGACCTCACCGCGCTCTGCCTCGGCAGCTCACCGGCGGACCTGGCCGAGCTGCGCGAGCCGGCCCGGCAGCCGCTGGAGGAGGCGGCGTTCCAGGACTCCGAACGCGGCCGGAAGCGCGACGCGGGAGCCCGCAAGCAGTTCCTGCGCAAGCTGCGCCTGGGCCCGGCCCGGCTGTTCCCGCCGCCCGCCCCGCCGGCACCGGACGCCCCCGCCGCGCCGTTCCCGAACGCCGTCCTGCGCTCCCCCGCCCTGCCCGCGGCGGTGGAGCGGGTGGCCGCCGCGCACCGGGTGAGCTCCTCCTCGGTGCTGCTGGCGGCGACGGCCGCGATGACGGCCCGGCTGTCCGGCACTCCGGAGGCGGTGCTCAACGTCGTGGTGAACAACCGCTTCCTGCCCGAGCTGACCAACGCGGTGAGCGTCGTCGCGGGCGACGGCCTGTTCCACCTCCCGGACGCCACGGCCGAGTTCGGCGACGTCGTCCGGCGCACCCACGCCGCCGCGATCGGCTCCTACCGGCACGCCTACTACGACAAGCTCCGGTTGAGCACCGAGATCGAGCGGCTCGCCGCCGAGGGCGTTCCGCTGGCCGACCGGTCGTGCGTCTTCAACGACACCCGCGAGCTGGTCCCGGCGGCGCCGGAGCCCGACGGGGGCCCTCGGCAGGAGACCACCCTCAGCTGGCCGGTGGAGTTCGAGCCGCGCCCCGGCCTGACCTACGCCCTGGACGCGCTGCAGTCCCCCGAGGCCCTGAGCCTGGCCATGACCGCCGACCCGGCGGTGCTCCCGCGCCCGGCGATGGAGCGCTTCCTCTACGGGATCGAGGAGTTGATCCTCACCGAGGCCCGCACCGTCGGGGCCGACCACTCCGGGTCGGACCCGCAGGCCTGACCGTCCGGCCCGGCAAGTGCGGCCGCGGGCGCGGTGGTTGACCATCCCTCGTGTTCAACCACCGCACCCCGCAGTCGAATCACGGCAGCGCCGCCCGTCCCGACCGTAGGCTGAGCCCATGCGGATCCTCATTCTCGGCGGCACCTCCTTCGTCGGCCGCGCGATCGCGGACGACGCCCTGCGCAGCGGTGCCGAGGTCACCCTGTTCACCCGGGGCCGGACCAACCCCGGCCTCTTCCCGGACGCCGTCCACCTGATCGGCGACCGCGACACCGGCGACTACGACGCCCTGCGCGGCGGTTCCTGGGACGCCGTCGTGGACGTCACCGGCTACCGCCCGCACCAGGTCGACCAGGCGATGGACGCACTCGGCGACCGGGTCGGCCGCTACCTCTTCGTCTCCAGCCACTCGGTCTACGAGCAGGAGGGCCTCGCGCCCGGCTCGGACGAGTCCGCCCCGCTCCGGGCGCCGCTGCGCGAGGCGGCGCAGCTGACCGACGCGACGTACGGCCGGCTCAAGGTGGCCTGCGAGGACGACGTGAGGGCCCGCTACGGCGATCGGGCGACGATCGTGCGGCCCGGAAAGGTGGCGGGCCCGCACGACGACCAGCGCGGGCTCACCTACTGGGCCCGCCGGGCCGCCCAGGGCGGGCGGATCGCACTGCCGGGGCGCCCGGAGCAGCCCGTCCAGCTGGTCGACGTGCGCGATCTGGCCCGGCTGGTGGTCCGG
Source organism: Kitasatospora sp. NPDC004745 (assembly GCF_042873275.1). Taxonomy (NCBI): domain Bacteria; kingdom Bacillati; phylum Actinomycetota; class Actinomycetes; order Kitasatosporales; family Streptomycetaceae; genus Kitasatospora; species Kitasatospora sp. NPDC004745. The sequence continues at coordinate 226,935 of NZ_JBIALK010000004.1, forward strand.
CTGGTCCGGGACGACCGGGCGGGCGCCTTCCACGCCGTCGGTCCGGCCGAGCCGACCACCCTGGGCGCCCTGATCGCCACCTGTGCCGAGGCGGCGGGCACCGAGGCGGAGGTCGTCCCGGTGCCGCCGGAGAGCTCACCGCAGATGTTCTTCCCGCTGGTGCGGCCGGAGCCGACCTGGTCCGGCCAGCAGCGCAGCGCGGCGCGGGCGCGCGCGGCCGGCCTGCCGGCGACCCCGCTCGCGGTGACGGCCGCCGACGTCCTCGCCTGGGACCGGGAGCGCGGCGAGCCGCCGCTCGGCCACGGCTTCACCCCCGAGCAGGAGGCCCTCGCCCTGGCGAGCGTCGCGCGGTCGCGCTGACCGGTCCCGGTGCCGCGGTCCCGCTGAAGGGGCGCTCACCCGGCCGGATCCGCGCCGGGCGTGCCTCAGACCTGGCCCGGTCCGCCGCCGGCCGACAGGGACTCCTCCTCCTCGGCCGGGGCCTCGGCCTGCACGCCCGGACGCAGACCGACCATCGCCACCACCGCGGCGGCGGCCATGAAGGCCGCCATCCAGTAGAGGACCGTCTGGGTGGCGTGGGCGAAGTCGACCCGGAAGAAGTCCGGGATCGCCGAGGTGCTCCCGCCACCGCTCTGGGCCTGGACCTGGGAGAGGTGCGCGGCCGTGGACTCCGCCTGGTCCTGCGGCAGGCCCTGGGCGACCAGGGAGTCGGTCAGCCCGGACCGCAGGTCGGTGACCAGGACGGTGCCGAGCACGGCCAGTCCCAGGCTCGCGGCGTAGTTGCGGACGGTCTGGGTGATGCCGGTCGCCTCGCCGTAGGACAGCCGGGAGGCGCGGTTGACGGCGTCCGTGCTGGCCGGGCTGAGCATGAAGCCCATACCGGCGCCGGCCAGCACGATGTCCCACTGCTGCTCGCTGAAGCTCAGCGTGGTGGCATCGCCCGCCCACAGGTAGAACCCGACGGCGGCCAGCACGCACCCGAGCACCACCGGCCGCTTCGCGCCGCCCCGGTCGAGCATCCGGCCGCCGAGCTGCGAGGCGATCACGAACCCGATGAAGAAGTAGAGCAGGAAGATGCCGGCCTCGGAGGAGGAGTCGCCGAGCGCGATCTGCGCGTACTCGCTGGAGAAGAAGAACACCGGGACGAACGCCAGCATCGAGATGCCGAGCACCACGTTCTGCACGGAGAACGCGCGGATGCGGAAGATGTCCACCTGGATCAGCGGCGAGGCCGTGCGCTTCTCGACGACCGCGAAGACGACCAGCAGCAGCACCCCCGCCGCGATGCAGAGCCCGATCGCCGGGTTGGACCAGCCCCAGACCTGCGACTGCTGGAACCCGAAGACGCTCAGCCCGACGCCGCCGGCGATCAGGACCAGGCCCCGGTAGTCCATGGGCGCGGGCCGGCTCTGCGTCACCGGCTTGGAGATCGCGATCAGCACCAGCGCGATCGCGGCCACCGGCAGGTTCACCCAGAAGATGGCCCGCCAGGTCCATTCGGTCAGGTAGCCGCCGAGGACCGGGCCGATCGCGGTCAGACCGCCCGCGATGCCGAAGAACAGGGCCAGGGCCCGCCCCCGCTCGCGCAGGGCGAAGTTCTGCACGACGATCGCCAGCGCCGCCGGGAACATGATGGCGCCGCCGACGCCCTGGACGGCGCGGAAGGCGATCAGCCAGGCCTCGGCCAGGCTCCCGGTGGGGGTGAAGCCGCAGCAGGCCGAGGCGCCGGCGAAGACCAGCACGCCGAGCACCACCATCTTGCGGTGCCCGACGGTGTCGGCGAGCCGCCCGCCGAAGGCGAAGAACGCCGCCAGGGTGAGCAGGTAGGCGTTGACCACCCACTGCACGCCCGTGCTGGTGAGGTCCAGCTCGTGCTGGATGTTCGGTACGGCGATCGACACGATGGTCTGGTCGATGAAGGTCATCGAGACGGCGAAGATCATCGCCGCCAGCACCAGGTAGCGCGGGGATCCGCCGGCGGGAGCAGTGCTCACGGTTCGCTCTTCCCTCCGGGGTGCGTCCGCGCGTCGACTGCCGGCGGATCACCTGTGGGACGGGCCCGTACCCCGGCGGGGCGGGCCCGGCTGCTGCCGTTGGTTCGGCGGATCTCATGCTAGGGCCGGGCCCGACGGGCCGCCCGACGGAGCGGTGCGGACGGGTCACCCGGCGCGGGGGCCCCGCGCCGGGTGACCGGGCGCCTCGGGCCCGGGCCCCCGTCAGTGCCCTTCGTCGTGCACCGAGTTGGTCTCCTGGATCTTCTTCCAGGACTTGGGCTCCACCGGCACCCCGCCGCCGGACTGCCCGTCGGCCCGCCCCGCGTCCGCGCCCGGTGCGAGCGAGGTCTTCGCCGGCGCCCCCGCGGGCGCCGGGCCGAGGGCCGGCTTGGAGGCGGTGAACAGCCAGGTGTTCAGGAGGTCGCCGAGCTTCTTCCCGGAGACCTTCTCCGCGTACGCCCGGAAGTCCGCGATGGTGGCGTTGCCGTAGCGCCGCTCGGTGGGCCAGCCCTTGAGGATCCGGAAGAACGCGTCGTCCCCGACGGTGTTGCGCAGCGCCTGGACGGCCACCGCACCGCGGTCGTAGACGGCGCCGTCGAACTGGTTGTCCGGGCCCGGGTCACCCGGCTTGACGGTCCAGAACCTGTCGTCGGCCGGGTGCGAGGCGTAGACGTAGTCGGCGAGCTCCTGCGCGGTGCCCTCGTTCTCGTGCTCGGACCAGAGGAACTGCGCGTACCGGGCGAAGCCCTCGTTCAGCCAGATGTCGCTCCAGCCCGAGAGCGAGACGCTGTCGCCGTACCACTGGTGGGCCAGCTCGTGGACGACCACCGAGGTGTTGGAGCCCTTCGCGAACTGCCGGGGGCTGTAGTAGACGCGGGTCTGGGTCTCCAGGGCGAAGCCGGTCCTGGTGTTGGGCACGTAGCCGCCGACGGAGCTGAACGGGTACTCGCCGAAGTAGCCGCTCAGCCAGTCGACGAGTTCCCCGGTGCGCTCGACGCTGGCGCGGGCGGCGTCCGCGTTGTCGCCGAGGTCCTTGCTGTAGGCGTTGTAGACGGGCAGCCCGCCCGGGGTCGTGTCGGTGGTGACGTCGAACTTCCCGACCGCGAGGGTGGCCAGGTACGTCGCCTGGGGCTTGTTCTCGCGCCAGCTGAAGCGGGTCCACCCGGCCTGCGAGCTCTTCCCGGCGAGGACGCCGTTGCTGATCACCTCGTTGCCGTCCGGCACCAGGACGGAGACGTCGAAGGTGGCCTTGTCGCTCGGGTGGTCGTTGCTGGGGAACCACCACCAGGCCGATTCGGGCTCCCCGGCCGCGACGGCACCGTCGGGCGTGCGCTGCCAGGCGGTGAAGCCGTACTTCTTCACGGTGGACGGGACGCCCTTGTAGCGGACGACCACGGTGGCCTGGGCGCCCTTGGCGAGCGGCCGGGCGGGCGTGACCTCCAGCTCCTGCTCCCCGCTGGCGGCGAAGGCGGCGGGCCGCCCGTTGACGCGGACCTCCTGGACGTCCAGCGCGAAGTCCAGGTTGAAGCGGGAGAGGTTGTCGGTGGCCGTGGCGAGGATGGTGGTGGTGCCCTCCAGCTCGTCGGTGGCGGGCTGGTACTTCAGCCGGATGTCGTAGTGCGAGATGCGGTAGCCGCCGTTGCCGTAGGTCGGGTAGTAGGCGTCGCCGGCCCCGGCCGCGCCGGGTTTGAAGTCGGCGGCCGCGGCGGGGACGGTCAGGAGCAGGCTCAGGGCGCCGGCGGCGGCGGAGACGATCAGCCTCTTGCGCACGTGGTCCTCCAGGATCACTGGGACGAAGGGTCGGATCGATCCTTGTCCCGGTGCGCCCCGCTCCACTCCCGGATTGTGAGATGTTCATGATAAGAAACAGGCCGAAATCACGCCGCCGCGCCCCGGACACCCGCCTCAACACTCCCGGGGGCCGCACCGGCCCCACACGCCGCTCCCCGCAGGGCCCTCACCCCCCGAGCGCCACCGGCGCCCGCACCAGCGAGCCGTACTCCGTCCACGAGCCGTCGTAGTTCTTCACGTGCTCGTACCCGAGCAGCTCGGTCAGCGCGAACCAGGTGTGCGCGGAGCGCTCCCCGATCCGGCAGTAGGCGATCACCTCGCGCTCCGGCTCCACCCCGTTGGCCGCGTACAGCGCCCGCAGCTCCTCCGCCGAGCGGAACGACCCGTCGTCGTTGGCCGTCTGCGACCAGGGGACGTTGACCGCGCCCGGGATGTGCCCGGGCACCTGCGCCTGTTCCTGCGGCAGGTGCGGCGGGGCGATCAGCTCGCCCCGGAACTCGGCCGGTGAGCGGACGTCGACCAGCACCGCGTCCGAGCCGGGCTTGGCGAACACCTCGGCCTTGCCGAGCACCTCGTCGCGCAGCGCGCGCAGCTCAGGCCGTTCCGGCCCGGCCAGTCGGTAGGAGGTGTGCTGGTAGTCCATCACCTCCTGGGTGAGCGCCCGCCCCTCCAGCTCCCACTTCTTGCGCCCGCCGTCCAGCAGCCGCACCGGGCCGAAGCCGCGCAGCCGCAGCAGCCAGTAGGCGTAGGCGGCGAACCAGTTGTTGTTGCCGCCGTAGAGCACCACGCCGGTGTCGTCCTCCACCCCGGCCGCCCGCAGCAGGTGCTGGACGCCCTCCCGGTCGACGTAGTCGCGTCCGATCCGGCTGTGCAGGTCGGTGGTCCAGTTCCAGCCGACGGCGCCGGGGATGTGGTCCCGGTCGTAGGCGGTGCTGTCCTCGTCCACCTCGACGACCCGGACCGTCCCGTCGTCCAGGTGGTCGGCCAGCCACTCGGTGCGGACCAGCGTCTCGGGGTGCGCGTAGCCGTTGCCGGTCATCCGGGGGCCTCCTTCGCTCTGCCCGGGGCCGCCGGGCGGAGCGCCCGGGACCGCACTGGACCGGGCCCGCGGGCGCGCACGCACCGGTGCACCGCGGACGGACCGGCCACTATCGAACGTACGTCGGACGCGGCACCCGGGCCACCCCGGGAGTGGGCCCGCGATCGGGGACGCCCACGAACGCCGGACGGCCCGGGGCCCGGCCGCTGCCGGTCACCGGGCCGTCCCGTGGGTCGGCGGGTTCCGTCCGCCTCAGGAGAAGATCACCGAGCGGAGCCTCAGGCGGTCGCCGAGCTTCTTGCCCGGGTTCATCACGTAGTAGGTGTCGCCGTCGCAGTGCGCGTCGAGGAAGACGGTGGCCGTCGAGGTGGTGAAGTTCTCCGGCGCGAAGGCCGGCAGGTTCCCGATGTCCGGCAGGTCGATGCACACGCGGCTCTCCGGGTCGGCCAGTCCGGTCGGGATCCCGATCGGCGGGACCCCGACCCTGTAGAGGAAGTCACCGGTGGCCGCGGTGGCGGAGGTGGGGACGGCGAGGACGAGGGTGGCGGCGCTGGCGAGGGCCAGAACGGTGTTGCGCAGACGCATGGGTGAGGGCCTTTCAGGTGGTACGCGGCGGTACCGGGTTCATTGGTGCGAGATCACCCTAGAGGCCGAAAATCCGCAGAAACGGTTCATCTAGTGCACCCTTTCGAGTGGTTTAAGCGGAAAGGCCGCGACCTTTCGGCTCACCCATGGCCCCCTCAGTTCGGCGGAGCCGTGAAGTAGTAGCCCGAGTCGACCAGCACCGGCAGGTACGCCTTCAGCGCGGCGACGGTCTGCGAGCGGTCCCCGCCACCGTCGTGGTTGAGCACGATCGCCCCGGGCCGGACGTCCTTGAGGATCCGGTCGGTGATCGCCGAGGTGCCGGGCCGGGCCCAGTCCCGCGGGTCCACCGACCAGGCCATGTTCCGCATCCCGAGGTCCGCGGCCACCTTGAGCGACTCCGTCGACCAGTCGCCGCCGGGCGCCCGGAACCAGGTGGGCAGCCGGCCGGTGGTCCGGTGCAGCAGGTCCGAGGTGCGCTCCAGCTCGTCCCGGACCTTGCCCTCGGACAGGTTCCGCAGGTCCGGGTGGGTCCAGGTGTGGTTGGCGATGTGGTGGCCCCGGTCGGCGATCTCCCGCACCAGCTCCGGGTACTGGACGGCGTTCTCCCCGATCAGGAAGAAGGTCGCCCGGATCCCGTGCTGCTGGAGCAGGGACAGCACGGTCGGCGTGTACCGCGGGTCCGGGCCGTCGTCGATGGTGAGGGCCACCACCCGCCGTTCCGCGTCGAGCTCGTACACCGGCTTGCTCTCCGCCGTGGAGATCGTGTGGCGGACGGTCTCGACGCTCGGCCCGGCCGGGGCGGCGGCGGCCGGTGGCGCCGAGGGCGCGGCGGACGGCGTGACCGGGGCCGCGCCCGGTGTCGCCTCGGGGCCGGCCAGGGACTCGTTGAACCCCTCGGGCGCCGCCGCCGCGGTGGGGCCGCCCCCACCGCCCCAGGGGCTCCGGCAGCCGGCGGCGGCTCCGAGCAGGGACATCCCGGCGGCGACCAGCAGCAATCTTCGCGAAGTAATCTGACGATCTGACGACATGTCGAATGCTTCCCCCGGCGGACATCGCCGCTCCCCGCGCGTGACCCCGACGGACCCGATCACCACTCCGACGGCCCAAGGCGGCCGCACCCCCGGCCGTCCGTACGCCACACTTCCCGGACCGGGCACCCGGCGCCCCCGGGGGGCCGCTACGCTGAGCCTCCCCAGTATGATGATCTGCCATCAGAGGACGTGGCCATGACGACAAGTCAGGACTTCCCCGACCAGGGCACCCGCGACGAGGACGCCGCCGAGCCGAGCCAGTGGGAACGTTTCGGCGTCGACACCACCGCCCCGCACTCCGCACGCGTGTACGACTACTGGCTGGGCGGAAAGACCAACTTCCCGCCGGACCGCGCCATGGGGCAGGCCATCGAGGAGGCCGTGCCGAGCGTCAAGGAGATGGCCAAGGCCAACCGCGCCTTCCAGGGCCGGGCCGTCCGCCACCTCGCCCGGGAGCACGGCATCCGGCAGTTCCTCGACCTCGGCACCGGCATCCCCACCTCGCCCAACACCCACGAGATCGCCGAGGCCGTCAGCCCCGGCACCCGGGTGGTCTACGTCGACAACGACCCGATCGTGCTCGCGCACGCCCGCGCCCTGATGGTGTCCAGCCCGGCCAGCCGCACCACCTACATCCACGCCGACCTGCGCAAGCCCGAGGAGCTGTTCGCCGACCCGGCGCTCACCGCCACCCTCGACCTCACCCAGCCGGTCGGGCTGCTGATGATCGCCGTACTGATGCTGATCGCCGACGAGGACGACCCCTGGGGCCGGGTCGCCGCCCTGCGCGACGCCCTGCCCGCCGGCAGCTGCCTCGCCCTCACCACGCCGACCCAGGACTTCGACCCGGTGGCCGTCGGCAAGGTCACCGAGGCCGCCCGGGCCGGTGGGATGACCCTCGTCCCGCGCACCCACGACGACGTCCTGCGCTTCTTCGACGGCTGGGACCTGGTCGAGCCCGGGCTCGCCCCCGTCCTCGGCTGGCGCCCGGACGGCGAGCCGCCGGCGGACCCGAAGGCCGCCTACTACTGGGGCGGCGTCGCCGTGAAGCGCTGACCGGACGGGCCCGGTGGGAGGCCGCGACTCCCACCGGGCCCGTTCCGCTCACTTCAGCAGCCGCGACAGCCGCCGGTCCGCCAGCGGCTTGCCCCCGGTCTGGCAGGTCGGGCAGTACTGCAGCGAGGAGTCCGCGAAGGAGACCTCGCGCACGGTGTCCCCGCAGACCGGGCAGGGCAGACCGGTGCGGCCGTGCACCCGCAGCCCGAGCTTCTTCTCCGCCTTCAGCTCCCCCGCCGCCAGCCCGCGCGAGCGCTCCACCGCGTCCCGCAGGGTGGTCCCGAGGGCCTCGTACAGCCGTGCCGTCTCCTCGTCGGTCAGGCTGGACGCCAGTTTGAAGGGCGACATCCGGGCCGCGTGCAGCACCTCGTCCGAGTAGGCGTTGCCCACCCCGGCCAGCACGGTCTGGTCCCGCAGCACGCCCTTGAGCCGGCGCCGTTCGCCGTGCAGCAGGGCCGCGAAGTCGGCCGCGGTGAACGCCGGGTCCAGCGGGTCCGGACCGAGCCGGGCCACCCCGGGCACCTCGGCCGGGTCCGCCACCACGTAGACCGCCAGGCCCTTCTTGGTGCCGGCCTCGGTCAGGTCGAAGCCGTCCCCCGCCTCCCCCGCCAGGCGCAGCCGCAGCGCCAGCGGGTTGCGCGGGCTCGGGCGGGGCGGCTCGGCGGGCAGCGCGTCCTTCCAGCGCAGCCAGCCGGCCCGGGCCAGGTGGACCACCAGGTGCAGCCCGCCGGCCTCGACGTCCAGGAACTTGCCGTGCCGGCTCACCCCGCCGACCGTCCGCCCCTCCAGCGCCGTCACCGGCGGGTCGTAGGTCTTCAGCGCGCTGATCGCCACCGGCTGCACGCGGGCGATCTCGCGCCCGGTCAGCCGCTCGGCCAGGAAGGCGCTCAGCGCCTCGACCTCCGGCAGCTCCGGCATGCGCCCAGTCTCCCGCAGCCCCGCGCCGGGCGCCCGCCGGTGCCCGACCGCCGGCCGGTGCGGGCCCGGGACCGGCGGCCGGGCCGCACCCGCTTTGCCCGGGCACCGTCCGCGGGCGCAGGCTGGTACCTGAGGAGGGCGCATGAACACCCTTGAGGAACAGATCGACGTCGCCGCCCCCGTCCTCGCCGCCTGGGAGCAGCTGCACCGGGTCCACGAGTACCCGCGGTTCGTCGACGGCGTGCACAGCGCCCACCCGCACGGCCGGAACCTGGCACACCTCGGGGTGGCGATCGGCGGCGCCGAGCGGGCCGTGGACACCGAGATCACCGACCGCGGCCGGGGCCGGGTGATGTCCTGGCGCACGCTCGACGGGATCCCGCTGAGCGGCGCCTTCGCCCTGCTGCCGCTGGACGCCCGGCGGACCAGGGTGCAGATCCGGGTGGAGTACGACCCGGCGGCGCTGCGCGAGGCGATCGGCGGGCCCGGCGGGTTCGCCCTGGCCGGGGCGATCGAGCGGGCGGTCCGGGGGGACCTGGAGCACTTCCGCGAGCTGGTCGAGGCCCGGGTGAGTCCGCCGGGGCCGGACCGGTAAGGACGACATAAGGCCAGCTCAGAGCGGGCGGTGAGGCTGTTCACAGCGAGCCCTCGGGCCGCCGGGTCCGCCGTCGACCTGTGGCAGACTCGATGGCGATGGACATCGGCCCGGTCACCAGGACGCTTCGCGCGGCGGTCTTCGCCGCGCTCGTCGTGCTGCTCGCCGGGCTCGGCCAGGTGGTGGTCACCGGCCGCGCGCTGCCGGTCGGCACGCTGGCCCTCGCCTCCGTCGCCGTGTTCGCGGCGGCCTTCGCCGTGGCCGGCCGCGAACGCGGCTACCCGGCGGTCGCGGCGGTGTTCCTGCCGCTGGAGCTCGGCGTCAGCGCCCTGTTCGACCTCGCGCAGACCTCCTGCCCGTCCCTGCCGCCCGGCTCCGCGCACGGCTTCCAGCCGCTGCTCTGCGGCGGCGGCTCGCTGGGCGGCTTCCTGCTCGGCCACGGCGTCTCCCAGCAGACCGGCGTCCTGCTGCTCCTGCTGCTGCACACCGTGATCGCGCTGTCCGCGGCCTTCTGGCTGCGCCGGGCGGACGCCGCGCTGGCCCGTCTCGCCCGCGCCGTCCGGATGCTGGGCGATTTCCTGCACCGGCACGTCCCGGCGGCCGCCCGCTGGCTGCGGCTGCTCGCCGCACCCGTCCCGGCCCGGCCGGTGGCGCGGGTGCCGTTCCCCCGGGCCAGCCGGGCCCTGGTGCCCGCCGAGGACGTCGTCGTCCGCCCGGCCGTCCGGCGCGGTCCGCCGGCGTTCGCCCCGGCCGGCTGAGCCCCGGCGCGTCCCGCGGTCCCCACGGACCGCTCCCGACGCGTCCCCGCCTCGACCGGTCCTCTCGCCCGCGCGCAGCCCCGCCCCCGAGCCGGCGCGCGCCGCCCCTCCGCACGCCCGAGAGCACAGGACGACGACACCCATGAGCAACACCCGCAAGACCGCCGCCAAGACCAACGCCACCGAGCGGATGCGCGCCGCCCGCGCCCAGGCCGAGCGCTCCGACCGGATCCGCCGCCGGGTGGTGGTCGGCGCCGCCTCCGCCGCCGTGCTGGCCCTCGCCGCGGGCGTGGCCCTCGCCGTCGGCGGCTCCTCCGGCTCCGGCTCCGGCGACGCGGCCGCGAACGGCCCGCTGGTCGTCCCGGCGAACGCGGGCGGCCCGAACGGCACCGTGATCACCTACGGCAAGGCCGACGCCCCGCACACCCTGGAGGTCTACGAGGACTTCCGCTGCCCGTTCTGCGAGCAGCTGGAGACCACCACCGGTGCGACCATGCAGCAGCTCGCCGACGCGGGCACCTACAAGATCGAGTACCACCTGGCGACGTTCCTGGACAAGAACCTGGGCGGCAAGGGCTCGCGCACCGCGCTGGCCGCGGCCGGGGCCGCGCTGAACGAGGGCGTGGACAAGTTCAAGCAGTTCCACGACGTGCTCTACGCCAACCAGCCCGACGAGCGCAGCGACGCCTTCGGCGACGTCAACCACGTCCTCGACCTGGCCGGCAAGGTCCCCGGCCTGAAGACCGACGGCTTCGTCAAGGCCGTCCAGGACGGCACCTACGCGCCGTGGGCGGCCAAGGTGAACGAGGAGTTCAACAACAGCGACGTCACCGGCACCCCGACCGTCAAGCTGGACGGGAAGAAGCTGGACGTCCTCACCGGCGGCAAGGCCGTCAGCCCCGAGCAGTTCACCGCGCTGGTCAAGCAGGTGGCCGGATGACGACCGCCGCCCCCGCCGCGCGGACGTACGGTGCGAGCCGCCCGTTCGCCTGGCTGCTGCTGATCGGCGGCGCGGTCGGGCTGTTCGCCTCGGCGGTCCTCACCCTGGACAAGATCCGGCTGCTGAAGGACCCGTCGTACGTCCCGAGCTGCAACATCAACCCGATCATCAGCTGCGGCTCGATCATGCGCAGCGACCAGGCGGAGGCCTTCGGCTTCCCCAACTCGCTGCTCGGCCTGGTCGGCTTCGCCGTGGTCGTCGCGGTCGGCGCCGGGCTGCTCGCCGGGGCCTCGTACCGGCGCTGGTTCTGGCTCGGGCTGCAGGCCGGGACGGTCTTCGGCATCGGCTTCGTGACCTGGCTCATGTACCAGGCGCTGTACTCGATCGGGGCGCTCTGCCCGTACTGCATGGTGGTCTGGGCCGCGATGATCCCGCTGTTCTGGTACACCACGCTGCACAACCTGCGCTCCGGGGTCATCCCGACCGGCCGCGCCCTGCGCCCGGTGGTCCGCGAGGCCGCCCGCTACCACTGGGTCGTCCCGGCGCTCTGGTACGCGGTGATCGCGCTGCTGGTCCTCAACCGGTTCTGGTACTACTGGTCGACCCTGCTCTGAGCACCGCCGGAGCACCCCGCCGGGCCCGCGCCCGCCACCTCCCTTCCCGGGGGTGGCGGGCGCACTGCCGGTGGGCGCACTGCCCGCGGGCTCGGAAGCGGTCGGCTCAGAACCGGTGGGCCGCGACCTCGGCGAGCAGCTCGGCCCGGCGCTCCTCGGAGAGGAAGGAGGCGCGGAAGGAGTTCGCGGCGAGCAGCCGGAGGGTCTCCTGGTCCAGGGCGAGGGCCTGCTGCACGGCCCGGAGGTTGTCCTCGACGTAGCCGCCGAAGTACGCCGGGTCGTCGGAGTTGACGGTGACCAGCAGGCCGGCCTCCAGCATCTCGCGCAGCGGGTGGTCGGCGAGGGTGTCGATGCAGCGCAGCCGGACGTTGGAGAGCGGGCAGAGGGTGAGCGGGATCCGCTCGCGCACCAGCCGGGCGACCAGCTCGCCGTCCTCCAGGCAGCGCAGGCCGTGGTCGATCCGCTCGACGCCGAGGACGTCCAGCGCCTCGGTGATGTACGAGGCCGGGCCCTCCTCCCCCGCGTGCGCGACCCGGTGCAGGCCGGCCTCCGCGGCGCGCCGGTACACCTCGCGGAACTTGGCCGGCGGGTGGCCGACCTCGGCCGAGTCGAGGCCGATGCCGGCGATCCGGTCGAAGTACGGGCGGGCGGCCTCGAAGGTCTCCAGCGCGGACTCGGCGGACTCGTCCCGCAGGAAGCACATGATCAGCCGGGTGCTGATCCCGTACCGCTCCTCGCTGCGCTCCAGCGCCGCGGTCAGCCCGTCGACCACGGTGCCGAGCGGCACGCCGCGCGCGGTGTGCGCCTGCGGGTCGAAGAAGATCTCCGCGTGCCGGACGCCCTGCTCGGCGGCCCGGGCGAGGTAGGCGTCGGCGAGGTCGGTGAAGTCCTGCCCGGTGCGCAGGACGGCCATCAGCGCGTAGTACAGGTCGAGGAAGGACTGCAGGTCGCTGAAGGAGTACGCCTTCCGCAGCTCCTCGGTGTCGGCGTAGGGCAGCGTGACGGCGTTGCGGGCGGCGAGGGCGAAGGCGAGTTCGGGCTCCAGGGTGCCTTCGATGTGAAGGTGGAGTTCGGCCTTGGGAAGCGGCATGGGAGATCTGTCCGAGCTGTAGGGGACGAAACGGATGATCCGGAAGGATTCATCCTACGTTCCGCTCCCTCCCGGCCGGCGCCCTCCGGAGGTGCTCGCGGCGCATCGGGCGTCACCCCCGCGGGTGTACCGGGGGCGGCCAGCGGGCACCCGGTAGGAGGGGGCTTCCGCCGAGGAGGTACCGAGATGCGGCACGTCGACCCGCACGTCCGGCCCGAGGGCATCTCCCCGCACGCCCTGGGCAACGACACGCTCCTGCACGAGCTGGAACAGCTGCACCGCACCCGTCACGAGACCTTCCTGCACGGCTCGGAGGACGCGCTCCGGCGGCACACCCTGCGCACCGGACAGCTGGAGGCCGAGTACCTGCACCGCTTTCCCGACCGACTGGTGACGGCCGGCCGGACCAGGGCCGGCGCGCGGGCCCGCGAGGCCGCGGCCCGGGTGGAGTCGCTGCCCGAGTAGCGGCCTGCCCCGGCGGCCGACCGGGGCGTCCGGACCGGCCGCGCGGCGGCGCCCGGCGGGGACACGCCGGGCGCCGGTGGCGTGCCCGCGGGCGGGCCGTCGGGGAGGGTGAGAGGCGCAGCCGCACCGGACCCCGACCCCCCCTGGGAGCCCCGCATGCCCATCGCCAGCGTCAACCCCGCGACCGGCGAGATCCTGGAGACCTTCGAGCCGCTCGACGCGGCCGGCGTCGAACGCAGACTGGCCCGCGCCGAGGCCGCGTTCCACAGCTACCGCACCACCCCCTTCGCCGCCCGCGCCGACCTGCTGCGCCGGGCCGCCGACCTGTTGGACCAGGACCAGGAGACGGTCGCCCGCACGATGACCGAGGAGATGGGCAAGCCGCTCACCGCCTCCCGGGCCGAGGCCGCCAAGTGCGCGAAGGCGATGCGCTGGTACGCCGACCACGCCGAGGCACTACTGGCCGACGAGCACCCGGACCCGGCCGACGTCGCCGACTCCGGCGCCGCCCGGGCCTACGTCCGCTACCGCCCGATCGGCGCGGTGCTGGCCGTGATGCCGTGGAACTTCCCGTTCTGGCAGGTGATCCGGTTCGCCGCGCCGGCCCTGATGGCGGGCAACGTCGGCCTGCTCAAGCACGCCTCCAACGTCCCGCGCACCGCGGTGGCGCTGGAGGAGCTCTTCCGGCGGGCCGGCTTCCCGGAGGGCTGCTTCCAGACCCTGCTGATCGGTTCGGGCGCGGTCGAGGGCGTCATCCGGGACCGCAGGGTGGCCGCGGTGACCCTCACCGGCAGCGAGCCGGCCGGCCGGGCGGTCGCCGCCACGGCGGCCGACGAGGTGAAGAAGGCGGTGCTGGAGCTCGGCGGCAGCGACCCGTTCGTCGTCATGCCCAGCGCCGACGTCGACGCGGCGGTGCGCACCGCCGTCCGCGCCCGGGCGCAGAACAACGGCCAGTCCTGCATCGCCGCCAAGCGCTTCATCGTGCACACCGACGTCTACGACCGCTTCACCGCTGGCTTCACCGAGGGGATGCGGTCGCTGCGCGTCGGGGACCCGATGGACGAGGCGACCGACGTCGGCCCGCTGGCCAGCCGCCAGGGCCGGGACGACCTGGAGGAGCTGGTCGAGGACGCCCGGACGCACGGCGCCCGGGTCGAGTGCGGCGGCGGGCGCCCGGAGGGCTGGGACACCGGGTACTTCTACGAGCCGACGGTGCTGACCGGCATCACCCCGGCGATGCGGATCCACCTGGAGGAGACCTTCGGCCCGGTGGCCACCGTCTACCGGGTCGCCGACCTGGACGAGGCCGTGGCGCTGGCCAACGACACGCCGTTCGGCCTGAGTTCCAACGTCTGGACCCGGGACGAGGGCGAGCAGGAGCGCTTCGTGCGCGACGTCCAGGCCGGCGGGGTGTTCTTCAACGGGATGACCGCCTCCCACCCCGCCCTGCCGTTCGGCGGCGTCAAGCGCTCCGGGTTCGGGCGGGAGCTGTCCGGGCACGGGATCCGGGAGTTCTGCAACGTCACCACGGTGTGGCTCGGCTGAGCGCTCCCGGACCGCACCGGTGCCCGGCCCGGGTCAGGAGGCCACGCGGTGCCTGCCCGGGCCGGGCGTCATCCACCGGGCGAGCACGCCGACCATGGCGACGGCCGTCAGGCCCCAGAAGATCGCCAGGACGACCATCACCCAGGTCTGGCTGATCTGGACGGCGACCATGCACAGACCGATCGAGAGCGCGATCATGACGGTCACCACGGTCGGGCTGAGGCTGAGCAGCCAGTGCCAGGCCCGGTGCATCCGGCTGGGGTTCGCCGGGGCGTCGGGGCCGGTTTCGGTTTCCTTGTAGGTCAGCAGGTCCATCGGGATCGCCTCCGGGTCTCGGGGGGCTGGCCGGATCCGCGGGGCTCAGGAGGCCTTGCGCGGAGCCGTGGACTTTCCGGTCGTGGTCCTTCCGGTCGTGGACTTGGCCGTCGCCGTCTTGGCCGTCGTGCTCTTGGCCTTCGTGCTCCTGCCCGTCGTGCTCTTGCCCGTCGACGGTCCGCCGGCCGCGGTGCCGCCGGCCGTCGTCTTCCGGGTCGTGGTCCGCTTCGCCGCGGCGGCCTTCGCGTCGGGCTCCGCCTTCTTCTTCGCCGGGGCGCGCCGGCGGGGCTCGGGCTTCCCCTCCTCCTCCGGGGCCTCCTCCGGCGCGTCCTCCGCCGGGCCCTGGCCCCGCCCGCTCCTGGCCTGCTTGAGGCTGGTGCGCAGCGCCTCCATCAGGTCGATCACGTTGTCGGGCGCCTCGCCGGGCTCCTCCTCGTGCGGGACCTCCACGCCCTCCAGACGGGCCGTGATCACCTGCTGGAGCGCCTGCTGGTAGTCGTCGTGCAGCTGGGAGAGGTCGAAGTCCTCGGAGAGGGTGTCCATCAGCGAGCGCGCCATCTTGAGCTCCTGCGGCCGCACGGCGACGTCCTCCTCGGGCGCGATGCCGGCCGCCGGGCGGACCTCGTCGGGCCAGATGCAGGTCTGCAGCACCAAGGTGCCGTCGTGCACCCGCAGCACCGCGGGCGACTCCCGGGTGCGCAGGGCGATCTTGGTGACGGCGATCTGCCCGGACTCGGTGAGCGCGTCGCGCAGCAGCGCGTAGGGCTTGGCGGCGGCCTTGTCGGCGACGCCCACGTAGTAGGCCTTGGAGAACATCAGCGGGTCGATCTCGCCGGCGTCGACGAAGGCCAGCACATCGATGATCTTCTTGCTGGGCAGCGGCAGGTCGGCGAGGTCGTCGTCGCTCAGGGTGACGGTCCGACCGTCGGGGGACTCGTAGCCCTTGGCGATCTCCGCGTACGGGACCTCCTTCTCCTCCTGCTCGCAGTACCGCTTCATCCGGACCCGTCCGCCGTCCTTGGCGTGCACCTGGTGCAGCGGGACGTCGTGTTCCTGGGTGGCCGAGTACAGGTGGACGGGGATGCTGACCAGCCCGAAGCTGATCGTCCCCTTCCAGGTGGTCTGCATGGGGTCGCTCCTTCCCGGAGGTTCCCGTCCGACGGAGCTTCCGGGCTCCGGAGTCTCCACTCTGCCCGCGTTTCCCCCGATCCGCACGGGAAGCACACAATGGGCTCGCGGGGGCCGAGGAGGTGGACGCGGATGACGGCCGGACGACGGCCCGGGCAGGCCCCGCCGCCGGACCGCACCAGGTACCGGGTGACGTACGCCGTGGCCGGGGAGCCCGGGACGCGCCGGGACGAGGTCGAGGTGGTGCCGGGGTACTCCGGGGAGGGCGACGTCCCGCGGATCCTGGCCGCGCGCCTGGCCGCGCACCCCGGTGAGCGACCGGGTGGACGGCCGGGTGATCGACCGGGCGGACGTTCGCAGCCGAATGATCTTCGGATCACCGTGCTGGAATTGCGCGAGATCTGAGCTCCAGCAGAGCTTCGGAGCCGCCCCGACCGATGACGATGCGTCAGATTTGAGCTTTTCGGGACCCCTTTCCACCCCCTCTGACCTGCTCTTTCGTTTCCGCTGAGCGAACAGTTACCAAACCATTGTTCCGATACTCGTGCGTAGTCGTTAGGTTGCACCGCAATGCGCGGGTCAATCCCCCCACCCTCCGGCGCGACGAGCCGAGGGTCAGCCGCGCGGGAAAGGCACAGGGCACCCTTTGATGAGTGCGGACACCACCAAGTCGACGGCGGCTCCCCACGTCCCCCACCAGTCGGGGCCGGCCGGGCACGGCGGCGGCGACGGCCACCTGAAGGCCGGGCTCAAGAACCGCCACCTGTCGATGATCGCCATCGGCGGCGTGATCGGCGCCGGCCTGTTCGTCGGCTCCGGCGCGGGCATCGCCTCCACCGGCCCGGGCATCCTGCTCTCCTACACGCTGGCCGGTGTGCTGGTCGTGCTGGTGATGCGGATGCTCGGCGAGATGGCGGCCGCGGACCCGCAGAGCGGCTCCTTCTCGGCGTACGCGGACCGCGCGCTCGGCCGCTGGGCCGGGTTCAGCATCGGCTGGCTGTACTGGTTCTTCTGGGTCGTGGTCCTCGCGGTGGAGGCCACCGCCGGCGCCAAGATCCTCAACAACTGGGTGCCGGGCGTGCCGCAGTGGGGCTGGGCACTGATCGTGATGGCGGTGCTGACCGCCACCAACCTGTTCTCGGTGGCCTCGTACGGCGAGTTCGAGTTCTGGTTCGCCGGCATCAAGGTGGTCGCGATCGCCGCGTTCCTGGTGATCGGCACCCTCGCCGCCTTCGGCCTGCTGCCCGGCACCCACGCCGTCGGCACCGAGAACCTGACCGGCCACGGCGGCTTCCTGCCGCACGGCGTGGGCGCGGTGTTCACCGGCATGCTCACCGTGGTGTTCGCCTTCATGGGCAGCGAGATCGTCACCCTGGCCGCGGGCGAGTCGGAGGACCCGGAGCGCGCCGTCAGCAAGGCCACCAACAGCGTGATCTGGCGCATCGGGATCTTCTACCTGGGCTCGATCCTGCTCGTGGTCACCCTGCTCCCGTGGGACTCCGCCGCCGTCAAGGGCAGCCCGTACGTGGCGGTGCTCGAGCACGTGGGCATCCCCGGCGCCGGCCAGGTGATGGACGTGATCGTGCTAACCGCCGTGCTGTCCTGCCTCAACTCCGGGATGTACACGGCCTCCCGGATGGCGTTCTCGCTGGGGCAGCGCGGCGACGCGCCGAAGGCCTTCGCGACCGTGACCGACCGGGGCGTGCCCCGGGTGGCCATCCTCTCCTCGGTGGTCTTCGGCTTCGTCGCGGTCTTCTTCAACTACACCTCGCCCGACACGGTGTTCGCCTTCCTGCTCAACTCCTCCGGCGCGGTTGCGCTCTTCGTCTGGCTGGTGATCTGCTTCTCCCAGCTGCGGATGCGCCGGATCATCGAGCGGGAGACCCCCGAGCGACTGACCGTCCGGATGTGGCTGTACCCGTACCTGACCTGGGCGGCCATCGGCATGATCGGGTTCGTGATGGCGTACATGTTCACCGACTCCGACGGGCGCAAGCAGATGTACCTGTCGCTGGTCGCCGCGGCGATCGTGCTCGTGGCCTCGGCCGTGGTGGGCCGACGGCGGCGGGCCGCGGTGGCGGCGGAGTCCTGACCCGTCCGCACCGCGCGTGGAACGCCGGGCCCGGGAGCCGTTGCGGAGGCTCCCGGGCCCGGCGCCGTTGTCCGGGGCCCGTCCGGCGCTCACCGCCGGGCGCGCCCGGCGGACACGCCCGAGCGGCTCCGGCGCGGGCCAGTTTGACGATGGCACGTCAAGGGGGATATCTGGGCCATGGCGCTCCCCCACGAGCGCTCCCCCACCCCCTCCCGGGAGACCCCGTGCCCCTCCCCCCTGCCCCCACGCCGCACGCCTCGGCGCGCCAACGCTTCGGCCACCGGCTGCGCCACTGGCGCGAGGCCCGCGGGCTCAGCCAGGCCGAACTCGGCCGCCGGCTCGGCTACCACAACTCGCTGATCAGCCGGGTCGAGAACGCCCGCCGCTGGCCACCACCCGGACTTCCCGCCCGGGCTGACGAACTCCTGCTCACCGGAGGGGAGTTGGCCGCCCTCTGGCAGCCCGTCCGACAGGAGCGGGAACGCCTCGGCGAGCTCGTCGCCCCCGCCAGACCGCCCCTCGGCGCCACCCTGCGCGGCGCCACCCCACCGGACGCCGCCACCTTCGAGGTGCTCCGCCAGCTGCTCGGCGTCTACCGCGCCGCCGCCGCCCGCACCGGCGGCGAACCCCTGGCCGCCGTCCTCGAACACCACGCCCGCACCCTGGCCGGCTGGCAGCACTCCACCCCGCGCGGCGACGTCACCGCCGTCCGGTCGCTCGCCGCCCAGTACGCCGAACTCGCCGGCTGGGCGCACTTCGAAGGGGACCGCCGGACCCGTGCGCTCGGCTGGTTCACGGCCGGACTGGAATGGGCCCGCGCGGCCGGGGACCAGCCCACCACGGCGGCCCTGCTGACCCGGCAGAGCACCCTGCACTGGTGGAACGGCGACCCGGCCGGCGCGCTCGCCCACGCCGAGGCCGCCCGCGCCGCCGCGCGACGGGTACCCGGCCTGCAGTCCTGGGCCGCCCTCGCCGAGGCGCACGCCCACGCCCTGAACGGCGCCGCGCCCGAGGCCTGGCGCGCGCTCGTCGAGGCCGAGCGGCTGACCGAGGCGGACCGGCGGGCCGGGCGGACGGAGCCCCGGCCGACCCGCGCCGCGCTGGTGCTCGGCGTCGCGCACGGCACCTGCCACCGGGACCTCGCCGTCCGCACCGGCCGCGCCGCGCACGCCCACGCGGCGGTGGCCCACCTGGACGCCGCGCTCGGACACCTGGACCCGGCCGAGCATCCGCACGACCACGCCCTGATCACCGGCCGCCTGGCCGGCGCCTACGCCCGGGCGGGGCGCCGCGAGGCCGCCGCCGCGACGCTCTCCCGCCTGCCGCCCGAGCCCACCGGGCGCGTCGCCCACGAGCAGCGCCGGGCCCGCGGCTGGCTGGGCGGCGCGCCGACCCACCAGGGCCCGCCCGGGGCCGAGCAGCCCGCACCGGAGGGCTGAGCCTGCGGTCCGCCCCGCGACGGCGCGGCGGGCGACGGCGCGGCGGGCGACGGCGCGGCGGGCGACGGCGCGGCGGGCGCGGACGGAGAGCGGCCGCCCGCCGGCGCGCGGAACGGCCGGGTGCCCGGGGGTGGCGAACCGCCCCCGGGCACCCGGCCGCGCGCCGTCAGAGCGAGGCCGCCGCCGCGGCGATGTCCGCCGCGTAGGTGCTCACCTGGGTGTAGATCCCCGGGTAGCCCGCCCGGGCGCAGCCGTTGCCCCAGCTGACGATGCCGACCTGGACCCAGCGCCCGGCAGCGTCCCGGCGCACCATCGGGCCGCCGGAGTCGCCCTGGCAGGTGTCCACGCCGCCCTTGGCGACGTACCCGGCGCACAGCGAGGCCCCGGTGTTCAGACCCGGGTAGGCCTGGGCGCAGGTGGCGTCGTCGACGAACGGCACGGTGGCCTTGAGCAGGTACCGCTGCTGCGACCCGCCCTCGGTCGCCGCGCCCCAGCCCATGATGGTGAAGGTGCCGTTGTCGTAGGCGGTCGAGGTGGCGATCGGCAGCGTGCTCACCGAACCGCCGGTGACGGGCGAGGCCAGCTTGATCAGCGCCCAGTCGTCGCCGTTCTCGGCGCCGGTGAAGGCGGGCGACTGGTAGACGTACGTGGAGCGCACCTTGACGGCGCCGCTGCCGCGCAGGTCGACCACGCCGGCCGTCGCGGTGATGCTCGAGTCGCTGCCGGTGCCGTCGACGCAGTGGGCGGCGGTGAGCACGATCTGCGGGGTGTAGAGCGCGCCGCCGCAGCCCATCGAGAGCCGCACCACGAACGGGAACTCGCCCTGCGACGCCCGGGTGCCGCCGACGACGCTCGGCGAGGGCGTAGGGGAGGGCGCGGGCGCGGCCGCGGCGGGCAGCACCGATGCGCCGACCCCGAGTATCGCGGCCGTGAACAGGGTTAGGATTCTGCCGAACTGACGCTTCATCAGGCTCCTCCAAGACAGGTCGGGGAGCACGAGGGTCGCCCGGCCGGCGGCGCGGCAGGAGGGGGTGGAGCCTGCCGGTCCGATCTGGCAGGAACACGGCAATGCGGGGTTCCGGGCCGGGAAGCCCTAAGGTGATCGCCCATGCGAGATCTTGCAGCGGGGATGACGTACCTGGTCGGGGGCCAGAAGTGGGTCGGCCGGCACGGCCGGTGGTGGGGGATCGGGATGATTCCCGCCCTGCTCGCACTGGTCGGGTACGCCGTCGCGCTCGTCCTCCTCGGCGCCTGGTCCACCGACCTGGCCGCCTGGGCCACCCCGTTCGCCGACCACTGGGGATCCCCCTGGCAGGCGCTGCTGCGCGACGCGCTGGCGGCCGTCGTCTTCGGCGGCGGGCTGCTGCTCTCCCTGCTGACCTTCACCGCCGTCACCCTGCTGGTCGGCCAGCCCTTCTACGAGGCGCTCTGCGCCGCGGTCGACGAGTCCGAGGGCGGCGCACCCACCCCGCCCGAGGTCCCGCTCTGGCGCGAGCTGGTCACCGCGGTGGCGGACAGCGTGACCGTGCTGCTCCGGGTCGCGGCGTTCGGCGTGGTGCTGTTCGCCTGCGGGTTCATCCCGGTGGTGGGCCAGACGGTGGTGCCCGCCCTCGGCTTCCTGGTGTCGGGCTTCTTCCTGACCGTCGAGCTGACGGCCGTCGCCCTGCAGCGGCGCGGCGTCCCGCAGCGCGAGCGGATCCGGCTGCTGCGCGCCCGGCTCGGGCTGGCGCTGGGCTTCGGCACCCCGCTGATCCTGGCCTTCCTGGTCCCGCTGGTGACGGTGCTCGCCATGCCGGGGGCGGTCGCGGGCGCCACCCTGCTGGCGCGGGACCTCGTCCCGGCGGAGCCGGCCCCGGCGGACGGGGAGGGCGAGGAGCACGGCCCGGCCGCCCAGGCCGCACCGCCCGTACCGCCCGCCCCGGCCGAGCGGCCGCAGCCCGTCCCCGGGAACCCGTACGCGGGTTCCTGAACCGGCGACCGCCCGGGCGCCGGGGGCGGGCTCCCGAACCGGTGACGGTGGTCGCGGGGGCGGGCTCCCGAACCGGTGACCGCCCGGTCACCCTGTGCCCACCTCGGCCCGCCGCCCGTGTGAAGCCGCCCACAGGCGTTCCGCCCTCTACTGCCCCCGATAGTGGACACCCCCGGACGCGACGGTGCGTGACCGCCCGGACCGGGGCGGCACCCCGTCCTCCGGGGTCCGGGTGACCCCGAAGAACGCAGGCCACCGCCCCTGCCGCCCTCGCGATCCGTCGCCGGGGGCCACCCCGGGCAACGAATTTCACAAATCGGGCAAATCACCTAAATGCCTCGGCCGCTCACCGTCACGGCCGCCCGGCGGCCACGATCCACCGTAGTAGCCCACGGCTTTGCCACCCACCGTCGACCCTGCCAAGAATGGCCCGTCGCCAGGCAGCGCGGCCGGCCCGACCGCCGCGCAGCCCGCCCGCCCCGCCAGTTCCGCCGGGGCGCCACGGCCGTCCCGGACGGCCGCGCGGGCCCCGCTCATCCGGGCGCCCGTGCGATGCCCCGCGCCCAGTGCCACCGGCACGGCCCCCGACGGAAGAGGATCTCGTCCGCATGCAGCTCAGCCATGCCCGCCGCAACTCGCTGATCACCGGTGTCGCCACCCTCGTCGTGGCGAGCGCCGCCACCGCCTCACTCGCCATCCCGCAGGTCGGCGACAAGGCCGAGGCCGCCGCCCCGGTGGCCGCAGTCTCGGTGGACGGCAAGCCGGTCACCGACCAGGCCGAGGCCGGCACCGCTGCCGCCGCCCAGACCGCCCAGACCCAGCAGGCCGCCCAGACGCAGGCCGACGCGGACGCCGCCGCGGCCGCCCAGGCCCAGGCCCAGGCCCAGGCCGCCGCCCGGGCGCAGGCCGAGGCCGAGGCGAAGGCCCAGGCGGACGCCAAGGCCAAGGCCGACGCCGACGCGGCCGCCTCCCGCTCCCAGCAGCGCCAGAGCCTCTCCGGCTACTCCGGCACCCCGCAGCAGATCGCCGCGCAGATCGTCCCGGCCGGCCAGCTGCAGTGCTTCAGCAACATCGTGTTCCGCGAGAGCAGCTGGAACCCGCTCGCCGTCAACGCCTCCTCCGGCGCCTACGGCCTGGTCCAGGCCCTGCCCGGCTCCAAGATGGCCTCGACCGGCTCCGACTGGCGCACCAACCCGGCCACCCAGATCAAGTGGGGCCTGGACTACATGAACTCCCGCTACGGCAGCCCCTGCGGCGCCTGGTCGTTCTGGCAGAAGCACCACTGGTACTGATCGCCCCCCGGCGCCGGGCACCCACGGCACCGAGCACCCCCGGGCCCGCGTCGCGGGCCCGTGGGTGCTCCCGGCCTGACGTGGACGCACCCGGACGCCTGACGTGGACGCGTCCGGAAGGCCACGTGAAGATATGGCGCACGGGCGTACGTTTTGCCATGCAATGCGGTGAATCACGGACCGTCAGGGCTTTGCCACGGTTCGCCTGCCCTCTTACGCTCCGGCGTCATGCCCTCACCCTTGATCAGCGTCGTGGTGCCCGCCTACGACCAGCACAAACAGCTCGCCGACTGCCTGGACTCGCTGCTCGCGCAGTCCCTGCGCGACCTGGAGGTGATCGTCGTCGCCGACCGCTCGCCCGACAGCGCGGTCGAGCTCGCCGACGCGTACGCGGCCCGGCACCCGCGGCTCTCGGTGCTGCACCTCAACGCGGCGGTCGGGGTCGGGGTGAGCCGGAACGCGGGGGCGGCGCGGGCGGCCGGCGACTACCTGCTGTTCCTCGACGCCGACCACCTGCTGCCCAGGGACGCGCTGCAGACCCTCGCCGACCGGCTCCAGCAGACCGGCCCCGTCGACCTCCTGCTGTTCGGCCACTCCCGCCGGCACAAGGACCGCGACTGGCCCGGCGGCGCCGAGGCCCTGCTGGCCGAGGCCGGCCCGGACGTGTTCGCGCCCTTCGACCAGCCGGCGCTGTTCGGTGCGCCGCCGCTGGTCTGGGACCGGCTGATCCGCCGCAGCCACTGGGAGGACCTCCGGCTGGCCTTCCCCGACGGCCGCTACGAGGAGATCCCGGTCGTGCACGCCGCACTGCTCGGTGCCCGCAAGGTCGCCGTGCTGCCGCGCGAGTGCGTCCAGCTGCGCCGCCGCGAGACCGTCCACCCCACCGGCTCCCCCGGCAGCAGCGTCTTCGACCTCTTCGACCAGTACGAGCACAGCTTCGCGCTGCTGGAGGACCAGCCGCACCTGTACGCGGTGCGGGACGCCCTGTTCGTCCGGATGATCCGGCACTACCTGTTCGTCTTCGACCTCGCCGGCTGCGTCACCCGCGCCGAGCGGCCGCAGTTCTTCCACCGGGCCGCCGAGCACCACCGCCGCTTCCAGCCGCCCGGCCACCGCCGCCCGGGCGGCCGCGAGGGCATCAAGTTCTCGCTGCTGGCCGGCGGCGCCTACCCGGCGTTCGAGGTGGCCAAGCTCTCCCACATCGCCCGCGGCACGCTCACCGGCTCCGGCCGCCGCTCCTGACCCGGCCACCGGGACCGGCGCCGGGGCGGCCGGGCCCGGGAGGGGCAGGCCCGGACGCGGCCGGGCCCTTACGCCGGCGGGCTCAGACGTGGCCGGGCTCAGACGTGGGCGGTGCCGCCGTCCGCGGCCATCACGGCGGCGATCCGGTGGGCGTTCGCCGCCCACATCCGCTCCGGGAGCGGCGGCAGCACGTCCATCCAGAGCGAGAGCGTCGAGCCGCGCAGCTGCAGCAGTCCCTCGGGGCGGGCGATCAGCCACAGGTGCAGGTGCGCGGCGCCGTCGCCCCAGCGGTTGACGTGCACCCGGGCGACCCCGTCCAGCGTGCGCAGGGCCCGTTCGACCCGCTGGAGCAGCGGGCCCAGCTGCGCCGCCTGCTCGGCGGGCAGGTCGAACAGGTCGTGGTGGGCGCGCGGCCACAGCAGCACCACGGCGGGCAGCCCGGAGGGCGACTCGGTGGTCCCCAGCCGCCAGTGCTCGTCCGTCCAGAGGAACTCCGAGTCCGGGCGGGCGCACTCGCGGCAGGTCTCCGGCCCCTCCTCGCCGTGCCGGGGCGGCTCGGGCCGTTCCGGCGCCGCCAGGGTGCGGACCTGCAGCTCGCCCTCGAACGGGAAGATGTCCCAGGTCTGCGCGCCGTCCACCGGCAGCGGCGGGCGCTCGCCGATCGGCAGCCGGGCGAGGTACTCGTCGGCGCCGGAGCCGCCGTCCGCGGGTTCGGTGATCATGGCCGCCGAGCCTGCCACATGACACCCCGTCGGCGGAAGGCCGGGGTGGCCGGTGTCCCTGCGGCCGCGCGGCTGCCATGATCGGCGGAGCCGTCGCCGCACCCGCCCGGGAGGTCCCTGGTGAGCCGTCCGTCCACCGCCCCCGGGGCGGAGCTGGCCCGCGAGCTGGCCGCCGTCCTGCGCGGCGAGGTCCGCTTCGGCGCCGCCGAACGGACCGTCTACAGCCACGACGCCTCGAACTACCGGCACCTGCCGCTCGGCGTGGTCAAACCCGCCGATCTCGACGACGTCCGCACCGCCCTCGCGCTCTGCCGCCGCCACGGCGTGCCGGTGGTGCCGCGCGGCGCGGGCACCAGCATCGGCGGGCAGGCGATCGGGCCGGGCGCGGTCGTGCTGGACTTCCGCCGCCACCTCGGCGCGGTGCTCGACGTCGACCCGGACGCCCGCACCGCCCGCGTCCAGCCGGGCACCGTCCTGGACGACCTGCAGCGCGCCGCCCGGCCGCACGGGCTGCGCTTCGGCCCCGACCCGTCCACGCACAGCCGCTGCACCCTCGGCGGCATGATCGGCAACGACTCCTGCGGCGCGCACTCGCTCGCCTGGGGACGCACCGCGGACAACGTCGAACGGCTGGACCTGCTCCTCGCGGACGGCACCGAGCTGAGCGTCGGCGGCCCGCTCGGCCCACGGGAGCGCGCCGCACTGCGCGAGCTGCCCGGGCGGGCCGGCGAACTCCACCGGGAGCTCCAGGACTTCACCGACGCCAACCTCGCCACCATCCGCCGGGGGATGCCCGAGCTGCCCCGCCGCACCTCCGGGTACCCGCTCGACGCCCTGCTGCCCGAACGCGGCCACGACCTGGCCCGCGCGCTCACCGGCACCGAGGGCACCTGCGCACTGCTGCTCGGCGCCACCGTCAGGCTGGTCGAGGAGCCGCCCGCCCGTGCCCTCGTGGTGGCCGGCTACCCCGACGAGGGGGCCGCCGCCGACGCCGTCCCCGCACTGCTGCCGCTCGGCCCGCTGACCGCCGAGGGCATGTCCGCCGACCTGATCGCCGCACTGCTCGCCGCCGGCCCCCGGCCGCCCGCCCTGGACCGGCTGCCCGCCGGCGAGTGCTGGCTGTTCCTGGAGACCGGCGGCGGCACCCCGGTCGAGGCCTACCGGGCCGCCCGCCGGCTCGCCGACGCGGTGCGCCGCGAACGCACCGCCGCCGTCGCCCTGGTCACCGACCCCGTCGAACAGCGCCAGCTCTGGGCCGTCCGGGAGGCCGGCGCCGGCATCGTCACCCGGCTGCCCGGCGGCGGCGAGGCCTGGCCCGGCTGGGAGGACTCCGCCGTCCCGCCCGAGCGGCTCGGCGACTACCTGCGCGGGCTGCGCGCCCTGCTCCGCCGGCACGGCCTGCGCGGCGTCCCGTACGGGCACTTCGGCGACGGCTGCGTGCACCTGCGGATCGACTTCCCGCTCACCGAACCGACCGGCGTCCTGGTCTTCCGCGAGTTCCTGGAGCAGGCCGCCGACCTCGCGGTGTCCTTCGGCGGCTCGCTCTCCGGCGAGCACGGCGACGGCCAGGCCCGCGCCGAACTGCTGCCCCGGATGTACCCGCCCGGGATCATCGACCTGTTCCGCGCGTTCAAACGGATCTGGGACCCGGAGAACCTGCTCAACCCGGGCGCCCTGGTCGACCCGCGGCCGCTCGACGCCGACCTGCGCTTCGTCGCCGCCCCGCACCGCCCGCTCCCCCTCGCCCTCCCGTACGAGCAGGACGGCGGCAGCCTCACCACCGCCGTGCACCGCTGCGTCGGCGTCGCCAAGTGCGTGGACCCGACCACCGGCGTCATGTGCCCCAGCTACATGGCCACCGGCGAGGAGCGGCACTCCACCCGCGGCCGGGCCCGGCTGCTCGCCGAACTCCTGCGCGGCACCGAGCGGGCGGACGCGGCGATCCGCGACGGCTGGCGCTCCGCCGAGGTCCGCGAGGCGCTCGACCTCTGCCTCGGCTGCAAGGGCTGCGCGAGCGACTGCCCGGTCCACGTCGACATGGCGACCTACCGGACGGAGTTCCTGTACCAGCACTACCGGCACCGGCCGCGCCCGCTCGCCCACTACTCCATGGGGTGGCTGCCGCTCTGGCTGCGGGCCGCCGCCCTCGCCCCCGGCGCCGCCAACACCCTCGCCCGCTCCCCCGCCGCCGGAGCGCTCAAGCGGCTCGCCGGGATCGACCGGCGCCGGGTGCTGCCCGTCCTCCCGCCGGAGACCTTCACCCGCTGGTACCGCCGCCACCGCGCCGCCCACCCGGCCCCGGCCGGCGCCCGGCCCGTGCTGCTCTGGCCCGACACCTTCTCCGACCACCTGCAGCCGGGCGTGGCGCGCTCCGCCGTCGAGGTGCTGGAGCACCTCGGCTTCGACGTCCGGCTGCCCGCCGGCCCGGTCTGCTGCGGGCTCACCTGGTACTCCACCGGCCAGCTCAGCACCGCCCGCCGGGTGCTGCGGCGCAGCCTGCGGGCCCTCGACGCCGCCGGGCTGCCCGCCGACACCCCGGTGGTCGGCCTGGACCCGAGCTGCACCGCCACCCTGCGCGAGGACCTGCCCCGACTGCTCGGCCCGGACGGCCGGCCGCTCGCCGGACGCACCCGCACCTTCGCCGAGTTCCTCGACGAACACGCCCCCGACGCCCCGCTCCCCCGCGTCCCGCTGGAGGCCGTCACCCAGACCCACTGCCACCAGCACGCCGTCCTCGGCAGCGCCGCCGACCGCCGGGTCGAGGCCCGGCTCGGCCTGCACAACCGCGTGCTGGACTCCGGCTGCTGCGGCCTGGCCGGCAACTTCGGCTTCGAACAGGGCCACTTCGAGGTGTCCGAGGCGATCGCCGAACGCGTCCTGCTCCCCGAGCTGCGGGCCGCCGGCCCCGACACGGTGGTACTGGCGGACGGCTTCAGCTGCCGCACCCAGATCGCCCAGCTCGCCCAGGGCCGGCAGGCCCTGCACCTGGCCGAGCTGATCGCCCGGGCCCTGCGGGAGCAGGCCGGCGGGGCGCCGCGCTGACCGCCCACGCGCAGAGGCCTGACACGGCGCCACCGGGCTTGCCACAATGGCGGGATGACCCTCACCACCGCCGAGGCGGACAAGATCCTGGCCGACAACTTCGCCCCCTGGGTCCAGGCCCTCGGGCTGTCGGTCGCCGGCGCCGGGGAACGGCACGCCGTGCTGCGGCTGCCCTGGTCCGAGCAGCTCGCGCGGGAGGGCGGCGGGATGTCCGGTCAGGCGCTGATGGCCGCCGCGGACACGGCGAGCGTGATCGCGGTGTCGGCGGCCCGCGGCGGTTTCGGTCCGATGACCACCGTCCAGCAGTCCACCACCTTCCAGCGCGCCGTCACCGGGCAGGACGTCCTGGTCCACGCCCGGGTGACCAAGCTCGGCCGGCGGATCGCCTTCCTCGACGTCACCCTCACCGCCGAGGGCGCCGAGGAGCCGGCCGCGCACGCCACCGCGGTGTACGCCCTGGCCTGAGCGGCGCGGCCCCGGTCACGGGCCGGGCCGCGCCCTGGCCGGCTCAGCCCTGGGACAGCTGCGCCACCACCGGCGGCTCCTCCGAGCAGACCGCCGACACGAACTCCGCCACCCGGGCCTGCGGCATCCCCCGGGCGATGTCGGCCTCACTGATCATGCCGACCAGCTTGTGCTCCGGGTGGTTGATCACCGGCAGCCGGCGCACCCGGTACTGCTCCATCACCCGCAGCACCTGCTCGGTGTCCTCGTCCGCCTCCACCGTCATCGGCCGGCCCATGGCCAGCTCGCCGGCCGTCACCTGCTCCGGGTCGCGGCCCTCCGCGATGCAGCGCAGCACGATGTCGCGGTCGGTCACGATCCCCAGCAGCTTGTCCTTCTCCCCGCAGATGGGCAGGGCACCGACGTCCCGTTCCCGCATGATCCGGGCGGCGGCGGCGAGGGTCTCGTGCTCGCGGATGCACTCCGCGCCCGGGTGCATGATGTCGCTGGCTCTGGTCATGGTCCGCCTCCTGGCTGGCTTCCAGCCCCTCGTCCATCGTGGTCCCGGCCCGCGACGGACGCCACCGGGCACCGGTCAGACCCGCGCGTCCGGATCCCCGTGCCCGTCCGGGGACTCCGCGTCCTCCAGCGGCGAGTGCTCCAACAGCTCCTCCAGCGGCGGCAGTTCGTGACGCTCGGGCTCCGGTTCGAGCTTTCCGCCGAGGCCCGCGTCCGGCCCCAGGTCGCGCTCCTCGGCGACCTCCTCCGCCGCCTTCGCCCCGGCCGCGGCCGCGGCGGCCGACAGCACCGCCAGCTGCTGGCTCTCCGCGGCGCTGTCCAGGAAGCGCAGCAGCTCCACCGGGAACGGCAGCACAAGCGTCGAGTTCTTCTCCGCCGCCACCTCCACCACGGTCTGCAGCAGACGCAGTTGCAGCGCCGCCGGGGTCTGGCTCATCACCGCCGCCGCCTCCGACAGCCTGGCCGAGGCCTGGAACTCGCCGTCGGCGGTGATGATCCGGGCCCGCCGCTCGCGCTCGGCCTCCGCCTGCCGGGCGATCGAGCGCTTCATCGACTCCGGCAGGGCGACGTCCTTGATCTCCACCCGGTCGATCTGGATGCCCCACCCGAGCGCGGGGCTGTCGATCATCAACTCCAGCCCCTGGTTGATCGGCTCGCGGTTGGCCAGCAGGTCGTCCAGCTCGCTCTTGCCGATGATCGACCGCAGCGAGGTCTGCGCGACCTGGGAGATCGCGAAGTTGTAGTCCTGCACGTTGACCGTCGCCTTCACCGGGTCCTCGACCCGGAAGTAGACCACCGCGTCCACCCGGACGGTCACGTTGTCCCGGGTGATGCCCTCCTGCGCCGGGATCGGCATCGTCACGATCTGCACGTTCACCTTGCGCAGCCGGTCCGCGATCGGCATCAGCGCCACCAGCCCGGGCTCCCGGACCTCCCGGCGCACCTTGCCGAACCGGAACACCACACCCTTCTGGAACTGCTGGACGACGCGGATGCTGAACGCAGCCCAGATCGCCCCCAGCCCCACCAGCCCCCCGATCGCCCCCAGCACCGCATCGACGATCATCGCGGCCTCCTCGCGGCTCCGCGGCCTCCTCGCGCCGGCCCGCCCGGCCCGGCCGGAGGCCGCCGGAGCAGCTGCTTCCACGCTACGCCTGCCCGGTCAAAGCCGGAACGAACCTCCGCCCCCGGCCCCACTCCCTAGGATCCTGTCCATGCCGCAGTCCCCCGCCGACGACCCCGGCCACCCCCGGCACCCCGCCGAGGCGGCCGCCCGCGCCGCCGACCTCACCGTGCTGGACCGCGTCGTCACCGACTGCCGGGCCTGCCCGCGCCTGGTCGCCTGGCGCGAGGAGACCGCCCGCACCAAACGCCGCGCCTACCAGGACTGGGACTACTGGGCCCGCCCGATCCCCGGCTTCGGACCGCCCGACGCCCCGCTCCTCCTGGTCGGCCTCGCCCCCGCCGCCCACGGCGCCAACCGCACCGGCCGGATCTTCACCGGAGACCCCTCCGGCGACCTCCTCTACGCCGCCCTCCACGACCTCGGGCTCGCCAACCGCGCCGAGTCCGTCCGGCACGGCGACGGGCTGCGCCTGCACGGCGTCCGGATCACCGACCCGGTCCGCTGCGCCCCGCCCGACAACAAGCCCAGCACCGGCGAGCGCGACACCTGCCGGCCCTGGATCACCCGCGAACTCGAACTGCTGCGCCCCACCGTACGGACGGTCGTCGCCCTCGGCGGCTTCGCCTGGCAGGCCCTGCTGCCCGCCCTCGCCGCGGCCGGCTGGCTCGTCCCCCGCCCCCGGCCGGTCTTCGGCCACGCCTCCCACGTCACCCTGCCCGCCGCCGACGGCGGCCCCGCCCTCCAGCTGTTCGGCTGCTACCACGTCAGCCCGCGCAACACCAACACCGGCCGGCTCACCACCCCGATGCTCCGCGCCCTGCTCCGCACGGCCGCCGAGTCCGCCGGGCTCGACCCGCAAGCCCGGGAGCCCTGAGCCCCCGCGGTGCCGACCCCCGTGCGGCACCGCGGGGGCGGCCCTGAGTCGAACCGCCGGGTGGCCGTGGTGCCGCCGTCCACCGGGAGCGTCACGCCGGCGACGTACGAGGCGCGGCCGCTCAGCAGCCAGGCCGCCGAAGCGGGCCGGTGTCAGCCCGAGCGCGGCGCCGTCAGCCGAAGCGGGCCAGCCGCCGGCGCGAGGCCCTCGCCCACGCCTGCGGCAGCCGGCCCCGGGCGCTCGCCTCCGCCGACAGCTGCCGCCCGTAGAGCGCCCCGTACCCGAAGGGCTCGGTGCTGCTCCCGGCCTGCCGAGCCAGGGCCGCGGCGGCCACCACCGCGTCCTGGTGCTCGCCGAGGACCTCCTGGACGGCCTTCATCCGCTCCGTGTACCGCTCGGCCGCCGCCCCGACGGCCGGGGCGGCGGTCTCCCCGGCGTAGCGGGCACGCTTGGCGGCCTTGCGGGCCTCGTGCAGGGCCCGGTCGCGCTCCTCGGCGGGCGCCGACCCGGCGGCGAGGGCCGCCTCGACCCGCCGGCCGGTGCGCCGCTGCTCGCGCCCGGCGATCCGGGCGAGTTCGGGCACCGCCGCGCGTGCGGCCCGGCCGCGCAGCGGGGGGTCGGCGAGGAAGGCGTCGAGGGCGTCGGCGAGGCCCCGGCGGCGCGGGTCGTCGAGCGCGGCGACCACCTCCGGCCGGATCCGCCGGTACTCGGCCCGCCCCCACCGTTCCAGCTCGGCCGCGACCCGCTCGGGCCGGCACTCGGCGGGCAGTTCGCGGGCCTGGGCGGCCAGCCGCTCGACGAGCACCTCGTGGTCCCGCGCCCGGCCGAGGGCGGCCGCCAGCCAGCGCAGTTCGGCGACCAGGTGGTCGGCGGAGCCGGGTGCGAGGAGCCGGCGGAAGGTCCGCAGGGCGCTGCGCAGCCGCCGGCAGGCGACCCGCATCCGGTGCACGGCGTCGGGCCGGTCCGCCCGGACGGCGCCGTCGAGGCCGGCCAGCACCGCCGCCTGGGCCTCGACGCGGGCCAGCAGGACCTGGCCCGCGGTGGCCTGGGAACGGGCCATGCGCGCTCACCCCCTCGCCGGACTCGGGAACGCCTTCCAGGCTACTGAACGCGACGGCGCGGTGCCGGGCCGCACGGGCCGGGCGGGGCTGCCGGGGCCGCCGGGGCGCGGCGGCCCGGGCGGGGTCTCGGGAACGGTCTGGGAACCCCGTACCGCGAGAACGTGCGAGCGGGGCGGGCGGAACCGGTCCCGACCCCGGAAGGTCAGTTCGTTCACGCGGCGGGGCACTACGCCCCGCCCCCCCGCGCACGCCGAGAGCGCCCCCGGTACCTGCGCTGAAGGGCCCTCAGGGCGGTGAACGGGCGGCCTCCGAGGGGCAACGGGCGCCCGCCGACCGGGTACGCGCCCTCGTGCCGGGTGTAAGCGCCGTGACATACTCCGGGCGTGACGACCTCCACCCGTGCGACCAGGGCCCTGCGGGCCGCGGTGTTCACCGCGCTCGCCGTGCCGCTGTCCGCGCTGGGCCAGGTCGTCATCACCGGTCGCCCGCTGCCGCTCACCCTGGTGGCCGCCGCGACCGCCGTCGTCTTCCTGGTCGCGGCCGCACTGGCCGGCGGGGAGCGGCGGCTGCTGCACATCACCGTCGTGATGGTGCCGGTCGAGCTGCTGCTGAACACGACCTTCAACCTCGGGCAGACCGGCTGTGGGCCGATCCTGTCCGAGCACGTGCCCGCGCGCGGCGTGAACCTGATCGTCTGTGGCGGCGGGTCGGTGGACGGCTCGCTGCTGGGCGGCCCGCTGGGCCACGCCGGGCAGTTGGCGCCGGCGGCGACCCAACTGCTGCTCCTGCTGGCGCACCTGGTGATCGCCCTGGCGGCCGCGGCCTGGCTGCGGCTGGGCGACGCGGCCCTGTCCGGGCTGGTCCGGGCGCTGCGTGCGCTGCGCCAGTCGCTGGGCCGCCCGCTGCGCGCCCTGGTCCTGCTGCTGGTCCCGGCCCCGGCCCGGCCGGTGCTGCGGGTGCCGCTGCCGGCGTCGGACCGCCCGCGGCCGCGCCGCGAGGACGTGGTCCTGAGCCCGGCTCCCCGGCGTGGCCCGCCGGTCCTCGCGCCTGCCTGCTGATCCTCCGTCACCCCGGCCGGTCCCCGGCCCCGGTACGCCCGCAGGCAGTGCGCACGACTCCCGCGTCCATCGATCACGCCGCACCAGGTGCGGCTTCCCGCGCGCCCTCGCGCGCCGCGTACAGGAGTTGACTTCCCATGGCTCAGGCCCCCAGCAAGCAGCAGGCCAAGCGCATCAGTGCCCGTGAGCGCATCCAGGAGGCGCAGCGCGTCGAGCAGCTGGCCGCGAAGCGCCGCCAGCGGATCGTGGTGGCCGTCTCGGCCGTCGTCGTGCTGGCCCTCGCGGGCGGTACCGCGCTGGCGATCGGCTCGGCGTCCGGCAAGGACGGGAAGCCGGCCGCGGCCGGTGCGCCCGCGCCGACCGAGCTGGTCGTGCCGGCGAACGCCTCCGGCCCGGACGGCACGGTGATCACCTACGGCAAGGCCGACGCCCCGCACACCATGGCGGTGTACGAGGACTTCCGCTGCCCGGTGTGCAAGCACTTCGAGGCGGCGAACGGCGAGACGGTCAAGAAGCTGACCGAGGACGGCTCGGTCAAGGTGGAGTTCCACCTGGCGGCCTTCCTGGACAAGAACCTCGGCGGCAAGGGCTCGCGCACGGCGCTGGCCGCGGCCGGGGCCGCGCTGAACGAGGGCGTGGACAAGTTCAAGCAGTTCCACGACGTGCTCTACGCAAACCAGCCCGACGAGCGCGAGGACGGCTTCGGTGACGTCGACCGCATCCTCGACCTGGCCGGCAGGGTGCCCGGCCTGAAGACGGACGCCTTCGTGAAGGCGGTCACCGACCGCACCTACGCGCCGTGGGCGGCGAAGGTCGCGGACGCGTTCAACGACAGCGGGGTCACCGGCACCCCCACGGTGACGGTGGACGGCAAGCCGATCAGCCTGTTCAGCGGCAAGGCCACCGTCACGCCGGAGCAGTTCACCGCGCAGGTGCGGCAGGCCGCCGGCCTCTGAGGCACGTCTGCCACGCAGGGCACCACCGGCCCGGCCGAACCCCGGCCGGGCCGGCTCCTCCCAGCCACCGGAGTGTGCTGCCACCATGACCGCCGCGACCCCCGTGCACCCGCCCCGCCCCGCCCCCGCCGCCGACCGGGCCCCGGTCGGCGCGGGCCGGGCGTTCTCCCTGCTGCTGTTCCTCGGTTCCCTGGTCGGGCTGGCCGCCTCGGCCGTCCTGACCTTCGACAAGCTCCGCATCCTCGAGAACCCCTCCTACGTCCCCAGTTGCAACCTCAATCCGGTGATCAGCTGCGGCTCGGTGATGCGCACCGAACAGGCGGAGGTCCTCGGCTTCCCCAATCCGCTGCTCGGGCTGGCCGCCTTCGGCGCGCTGGCGGCGATCGGAGCGGGGCTGCTGGCCGGTGCCGCGTACCGGCGGTGGTTCTGGCTGGGCCTGCACGCCGGCACCCTGCTGGGCGTGGTGTTCGTGCACTGGCTGGTGGACCAGGCGCTGTACGAGATCGGCGCGCTGTGCCCGTACTGCATGGTGGTGTGGGCGACGGTGGTGACGCTGTTCTGGTACACGACGCTGCACAACCTGCGGACCGGTGTGATCCCGGTCGGCCCCCGGCTGCGGCCGGTGGTGCGGGAGGCCGCGCGCTACCACTGGGCGCTGCCGGTGCTGTGGGCGGCGGTGATCGCGCTGCTGGTCCTCAACCGCTTCTGGTACTACTGGAGCACGCTCCTCTGACGGTGCGCCGCCCGGCGGCGGTGCCCGGTCAGGGCGTGCTCGGGGAACCCTGGCCGAACACCGCCCGGCGGTAGGCGTTGCGCAGGTCGGTGAGCGGCTGGATCCCGCGGTCGTAGTGCACCTTGTTGGTGAGCAGCAGCGCCCAGCGGCCGAGCCGCCGGGAGACCCAGAAGCCGGTGCCGGTGAAGCCGTAGTGGACGAAGGTGCCCTCGGCCGGCTCCGTGCCGGGGGCGTACAGCCAGGACAGGCCGCGGGCGGGCGCGAGGCCCCCGGTCTGCTCGCGCAGCGACTCGGCGATCCAGGGTTCGCCCCAGGGCGGCCCGGCCGGCGGGGCGAGCACCGCGGTGAGGAAGCGGGCGAGGTCGCGGGCGGTGGAGAAGGCCCCGGCGTTTCCGGAGACCCCGCCGAGCAGTCGCGCGGAGGGGTCGTGGACGACGCCGCACAGGTGGGCCCCGGTCCGCTCGTCGTACTCGGTGGGTGCGGTGCGGTCGGCCTCGGCGGGGTCGAGCGGCCCGTACCGGGTGTCGGTCATGCCGAGCGGCCGCCAGACCTGGCGGTCGGCGAGCCGGTCGAGCGGGGCGCCGCCGAGGTCCTCGACGAGGTGGCCGAGCAGCACGGCGGCGCGGTCGGTGTACTCGACGGCCGTCCCGGGCGGGCGGTGCAGCGGGGCGGCGACCACCCCGGCCCGGATCGCCGCGAGGTCGCGTCCGTAGCGCTGCTCGAAGCCGGTGTACGGGAGCATTCCCGCGGTGTGGGCGAGGAGTTGACGTACCGTCACCACGCCGACGGGGTGCCCGGCGGCAGGCGGCCACCACCGGCCGAGGGGCTCGTCGAGCGGGAGCCGGCCGGCCTGCCACAGCGCCCCGGCACAGGGCCAGAGCGCGACGACCTTGGTGAGGCTGGCGAGGTCGTACCGGGTGTCCGGGCCGGCCGCGAGCCGGGCGTGCCGGCCCCGGCCGAGCACGCCGTGGGCGCCGCCGCCGATCCGGCCTCGGGCGTCGCCGACGGCCCACACGGCGCCGGCGCCGACGGTGCGGGCGCCGTCGGCGACCAGCCGGTCGAGCTCCCCGCCGGGCGCGGCCAGGGCGGGGAGCCGCTCGGCTCCGGGTGCTCGGTGGCTCATCCGTCCCCCTCGGAGGTGTCGGGGGAGCCTACCCGGCGGGCGGGCGGATCAGGCCGTCGCGGACAGTTCCTTGCCGAGGCAGATGCTCATCGGGTGTTCGCGGTAGATGCCGAACTTCCGGATCGCCGCGTACCCCTCGGACTCGTACAGCGCCACGGCCTCCGGCTGCTCGGTGCCGGTCTCCAGGATGGCCCGGGTGAGCCCGGCCTCGACGGCGGTCCGCTCCAGGTGGCGCAGCACCGCCCGGGCCAGGCCGCGGCCGCGGGCGGCCGGGATCACGAACATCCGCTTGATCTCTGCGTCACCGTCGCGCACCCCGTCCGGCCCGGCCTGCTTGGCCCGCCAGCCGCCGCAGGCGACCGGCCGGCCCCCCAGGTAGGCGATCAGGAACAGTCCGGACGGCGCCTCGAAGTCCTCGGCGTGCATCACGGTCTCGTCGGGGTCGCCGTAGCGGCGGACGTACTCCTGCTGGACCTCCGCCGAGAGGGCCTGGGCATCGGGGTGGGCGTAGCCGGTGACGCGGAACTCGACGGTGTCCGCCGCCGCGGTGGTGCTCTTCATGAGGAAAGAGCCTACGGCGGGGAGTCAGCGGGCCTCGAACCGGGCGACCAGGTCGTCCTTGCCGAACATCCGGGCGGTGTCGAGCGCGTTCGGAGTGCCGGCGGCCGGGTCGGCACCGCCGGCGAGCAGGACGGTCAGCACGTCCTCGGCGCCCTTGAAGACGGCGCCGGCGAGCGGGGTCTGACCGCGGTCGTTGGCGAGGTTCGGGTCGGCGCCGCGCTGCAGCAGGGCTTCCACGGTGGCGGCGTGGCCGTGGTAGGCGGCGAGCATCAGCAGGGTGTCGCCGCGGTCGTTGGTGAGGTCGGCGGGCGCGCCGGCGTCGACGTAGGCGGCCAGGGTGTCGGTCTCGCCGGCCCGGGCCGCGTCGAAGAGCTTCCCGGCGAGCGCGATCACCTCGGCGTCGGGGGCGTCGGCGGGCTGCTGGTGGGCGTCGGTCATGGCGGCGGCCTTTCCGGTCTGCGGGTGGAGGGTGCTGCGCGTACCGCACCGTAGCGGCCGGGCGGCGGCGCGGGCCAGCGTGCGTCCGGATTCCGGACGACGCCCGGCCGGTGCGACACGTGTGCCGGAACGCTCCGGGGCCGTTCGGGCGAACTTCCCCGACCGCCGGGAAACCCCCGCCCCCCGCGGCGGGAATGCCTCGCCGCGCCGAAACGGCGCGGATACGGCCCCACCCGGGCCGGTTCGCATACCTCCGTCCGGACTCCAGGACGGTATCGGGGCGGGAAACCACCCATTTGCCCCGTTCCATCATCTATTACTTTTTGTCACGATTAAGGCACTTTCCGTGACACCGTCCCTGTCCCCCTCCCCGAGGAGCAGAGCGTGATCCTCTCGATTTCCGGCATCGTCCTGTTCGGCACCATCGCCTTCCTGTTCTTCCGCAGGGACGGACTAAAGGTCTCCCACGCCATCGTCTGCGCCCTCCTCGGCTTCTACATCGCCGGCTCCTCGATCGCCCCGAGCATCACCGCGGGCGGCGCCAGCCTGGCGAGCCTGCTCGGCGGCCTGAGGTTCTAGGGCGCGTCACTCCCCCGTACGGGCCCGGGCGCGGATCCCACCGCCCCGGGCCCCGTCGTACCACCGGCCCCGCCCCCGCCACCCCACCCGTCCCACCCGCCCGGGGAGTCAAGGAATGCCGCTCAACCGCCACCTCAGCAAGGGTCGCGAGATCGCCCGGACCGCCGGGGACCACGCCTCCGACATGTTCGCCCCGCTCTCCGTGATCGGCCGCGGACTGCGCCACCACGCCGGCTGGACCAAGGACCGCTGGCAGACCACCCCCAAGGAGCGCCGCGGCCCGACGCTGTTCCTGGTCGCCGCCATGGCGGTCGGCGTCTACCTGCTGCCGCACGGCCTGCTGTTCGCGCTGATCGCCCTGATGGCCAGCGCCGCCTGGGCCGGCCGGGCCCCCAAGGCGGCCCCGGCACCGGCCGCCCCGGACGTCGCCGACGTCAAGCTCGGCGCGCTCTACGCGGCGCTCACCCCCTACCTGTGCGGCCCCGAGGACGCCAACCCGCTGTACCACTTCGAGGGCAGCTACAAGGACGCCTTCGGCTCCTGGGAGTTCGACGCCGAGGGCCGGCTCTCCCGGCTGGAGCTGGGCTACCCGGCGTACTTCACCGACACCGAGCCCACCGCCCGGGCCCGGATCGAGCAGGTCGTCCAGGGCAAGGCCGGCCGGGCCCGGGAGTACCGCTTCGACTGGGACGAGGAGTCCAACCGGCTGCGGATCGCCGCGCTCACCCCGCTGCCCACCGACATCGTCGCCCAGCGCTTCGTGGCCGCCCCCGGCGAGATCGTGCTCGGCTTCACCGACGAGGACGGCACCGCCCGCACCATCCCGGTCTCCCGGGGCGGCGCGATCGCCCAGCAGCCGCCGGTGGTCTGGCGCACCGGCCCCCGTTCGGCCGAGCCGCACCTGCTGGCGCTCGGCGTCACCGGCTACGGCACCTCCAGCCTGATCCGCTCCGTCGCGCTCCAGGCCCTGCCGTACGCCGACCTGGTGGTCATCGACGGCGCGGGCACCGGCGAGCACGCCTGCCTGGTCAACCGGCCCGGCGTGCACACGGTGGAGACCAGCCTGCACGGCGCACTCGCCGCCCTGGAGTGGGCCGTGCAGGAGACCGACCGCCGGCTCGCCGCGCTGAACGCCTCCCGGCACGCCGGCACCGCCCCGCCCGAGGACGTCACCCGGCCGCTCTGGCTGCTGCTGGACCACCCGACCGAGCTGAGCGAGCTCGCCCACGCCGAGGGCCGGCCGGACCCGCAGGACCTGCTCGAACTGCCGCTGCGGCACGGCCGCGCCGCCCGGGTCACCGTGGTCATCGCCGACGACCTCGAGGCCCGGGACCGGATCACCCCGACCGTGCGGGCCACCACCCGGGCCCGGGTGGTGCTCGGCCCCGCCGGCCCCGAGGAGGGCCACGCCGCGCTCGGCGCCCCGCTCGACATCGTGCCCGCCGCGCACGCCCCGGTCGGCCGCGGCTACGCCCGGATCGGCAACGGCGCGCCCGTCCGGCTCCAGGTGCCCACCACCGTCGACCCGCTCGACGACGAGGCCCCGGCCCCGCTGCGGGACGCGGTGATCGCCCTGCTGCCGCACCGCGACACCCGGACCGAGGCCGCCGCCGACCTGCCGCCCCGGCCGGAGCACCCGCCGACGGCCCTGCGGGCCGACGGATCGCCGCTCACCCTGCCGGTCGCCCTCGGCAAGGACGAACCGATGATCCGTTCCCGTCCGATCTCGTAACCGCCCGGGGACGGGGGCGGCGACGGGCGTCGAATCCCGTCCCGGTACGCTCGTGGTGGAAAGGCCGACCGATCACCAGATGTGAAATAGGTGACACCTGGGGTGATATCCGCGGCCAGATGTGACAAATCGGGCGCCGGTGGGTACAAACAGGGGCGGCACGACAGACGACGCATGTCCCGGGACGGGAATCTTCGTCGGAAGCCGAGCGTTGACCGAACGACGAAGAACAGCGACCACTAGTCCTGTGGGCCATAAGCCCGGGAGGCACGATTCATGAGCGAGCGAGCTCTCCGCGGCACGCGACTCGGGGCCACTAGCTACGAGACCGACCGCGGTATCGATCTGGCTCCCCGCCAGACCGTCGAGTACGCATGTCAGAACGGACACCGATTCGAGGTTCCTTTCTCGGTCGAGGCGGAGATCCCCGCGACCTGGGAATGTCGCTTCTGTGGCCAGGAGGCAGCACTTCTCGACGGCGACGAGCCGGAGGAGAAGAAGGTCAAACCCACGCGCACCCATTGGGACATGCTGATGGAGCGCCGGACGCGCGAGGAGTTGGAGGAGGTGCTGGCCGAACGGCTGGCCGTGCTCCGCTCCGGCGGGATGAACCTCGCGGTGCATCCGCGGGACACCCGCAAGAGCGCCTGATCTCTCTCCCGCCACGGCGGGAGGACGCGAAAAGGGACCCTGGTCACCAGGGTCCCTTTCGCGTCCTCCGGCCCCGCCCGGGGCGGGCCGCCCGGCCGCCGGACGGCCCGCCGGGCGCGGCCGTTCGGGCTGGAGGAGCGGAGGGGGCGGAGGGGGAGGATCGGATCAGCCGGCGATCGGCGGCCGGTAGGTGGTGTCCGGGCCCTGCTGGTCCCGCGGAGCGGCGCCCGGCTCCACCACCTCGCCCTGGATCACCTTGCCGTCCGGGCGGTGGATGCGCAGCTGCTCCTGCAGCCGCATCGCGTCCGCGAACGGGGCGGACCCGGCGGCGGCGGTGCTGCGCAGGGCCTTGTCGGCCACCCGGCGGCCGGCCGCCCGCCACAGCGCCCTGGTCGGCGGGAAGAGCAGGGTCAGCGCCAGCGCGTCCGACAGGAAGCCCGGGACGATCAGCAGCACGCCGGCCAGCACCGTCATGCTCGTCCCGGTCTGCGGCTGCTGGGACTTCGGGTCCTTGCTCTGCTCGATCGCCGCGGACAGCGCCTTCAGCCCGGCCCGCTTGATCAGCGAGCCGCCGATCAGCGCGCCCGCGACGAGCAGCAGCAGCACGACGAATCCGCCCAGCCACGAGCCCACTTGGACCAGCAGCCAGATCTCCAGCACCAGCCAGGCGGTGATCAGCAACGGCAGCAGCCGGCGGAGCCTTCCGCGCGGGGCCGGACGGGTGGGGGCGGCTTGCTCGGTCACGGTACGGATCCACTCCAGGCGGTGCTCTGCGCGCCGCACGGGAGGTCCGGGCCGGCTACGGCACCACCTGGTCCAACGAATCCGTCGCGGCCGGTGTTCCGGCGGCGGCCCTGCGGCGGCGCCCGACCAGTACGCCCGCGCCGCAGGCCAGCAGGCCCGCGACGGCCAGCGTCCACTCCGGCGCGGCACCGACCCGGTCCGCCACCGTGGTGCCGTCGCGCAGCGGGACCGTCGCCGACAGCTCGGCCGGCGTCAGCTCCTCGGTGCGCTGCTGCACCGTGCCGTCCGGGGAGATCACCGCGCTGATGCCGCTGGTCGCGGCGATCAGCACGGCCCGCCCGTGCTCGACGGCGCGCAGCCGGCTCATCGCGAGCTGCTGCTCCGGCTGGCCGGTCCTGGCGTAGGTCGCGTTGTTGGTCTGGACGACCAGGACGCGGGCGCCGCTGTCCACGGTGTCCCGGACGATCTCGTCGTAGGCGACCTCGAAGCAGATCACGTCGCCGATCCGGGCCGGGCCGAGCTGCATCACGCCGTTGTGGTCGCCGGGGTAGAAGTCCCGGGCGACCCGCTGGAGGCGGGTGATCACCTTCATCAGCTGGGCGCGGAACGGCACGTACTCGCCGAACGGGACGGGGTGCTGCTTGGTGTAGGAGGCGCCCGGGCCGGTCTTCGGGTCCCACACGATGCCCTCGTTCTGGACGTGCTGGGCGTCCGGGCCGTCCACCAGGGTGCCGACCAGGGTGGGCACGCCGACGGTCTTCACCGCCTGGTCGATCCGCTGGTAGGCGAGCGGGTCGCTGAACGGGTCCAGGTCGGAGGAGTTCTCCGGCCAGATCACGATGTCCGGGCGCTCGACCCTGCCGGCCCTGATGTCCGCGGCGAGGCGCTCGGTGGCCACCGCGTGGTTGTTCAGGACCATCATCGGTCGGCCGAGGAAGTCCATGCCCGGGTTGGGCACGTTGCCCTGCACGATGGCGACCTTCACGGTGTCGGCCGCCGCGGTCGGCACCGGCACCAGGTAGCCGGCCAGCAGCGCGGCCACCGCGCCCAGCGCCGCCAGCGCGGCCGCCTTCGGGGCCCGGCCCGGCCCGCGCAGGCGCAGCGCCGCCCAGGCCAGGAGGGCGCCGGAGAGGGCGACCGCGAAGGTCACCAGCGGGGCGCCGCCGAGCGCGGCCAGCGGGGTGTACGGGGTCGCCGTGTTCGCGAAGGCCAGCCGCCCCCACGGGAAGCCGCCGAGCGGCAGCCGGTCCCGGGCCCACTCCTGGGTGATCCACAGGCAGGCCGCCCACAGCGGCCAGGCCGGCAGCCGGGAGGTCAGTGCCAGCCCGCTGCCGAGCACGGCGAGGAACAGCGCCTCCACGACCGACAGGCCGACCGTCGCGTCCCAGCCGACCACCCGCAGCCAGCTGAGCAGCATCAGGAAGAACGGCAGGCCGAAGGCGAAGCCCGTCCAGGCCGCCTGGCGGGCGGTGCGGCCGCGGGTGAGCAGCGAGAGCGCGGCGACGCCCAGCAGCGAGAGCGGCCACAGGTCGAAGGGCGGGAAGGCGAGCGCCAGCAGCAGTCCGGCCAGCGCGGCCAGGCCGGTGCGGGGCAGCCCGGCGCGGACCCGGGCGAGCGCGCGGGTGACCCGGCCGGGCGCGGGCGCCGGCTCGGCCGGCTCGGGTGCGGCCCCGGACCGCTCCTGGGTGACGGGCATGGCCACCGGCGCACCATCTTCCTGCGTGTTGCTGTTCGGACGCTGTCCGAAGAAGGTACCCCGGAACGCCAGGGAAGCGTGAGGTCAGGGTGATGGGCGACCGGCGGCCCGGGGGCGGCCCCGCGCCCCCTGCCCCGGGGGCCGGGCCCGCTGGTCAGCGGGCGGCGTAGCGGATCGGGCCGAGCGGCCACCGGCCGGCGAGCCAGGCGGACACGGCGCGGTGCAGCGGGGCGTCCAGGTGGGCCCGGTCGGCCCGGACCCAGGAACTGACGTTCACGACCGCCGGGTCCTCGTGGTCCCGGCAGACGTAGACGCAGCCGATCACCTCGTCCCGGTCCGGCTCCAGGACGGTGTAGGCGAAGCCGGTCCGGGCGGCGAAGTCGGCCGCGTGCCGGCGCAGGTCGGCGAGGTTCCGTTCGAGGGTCATCCCGGTGACGGGCGGCCAACGGCGGCCGGCGAAGCCGGGGGTGGCCCGGATGTGCGCGATGCTGCCCGTCCAGGCGGCGTGGTCGGAGGCGTTGTGCTGCTCGCCCAGGGGCTCCAGGCGGAACTCCGGGGCGAGCAGCTCGCGCGGGACGGTGAAGTCGGCGGGCACCAGTGGGTCGGTCGTCATACCGGCCAACCTAGGGGCCGGCTTCCGAACCACCGGCCCGGGGGGATTTCAGGCCCGGTGGACGGTGCGGCCGCGGACGACGGTGCGCAGGCAGGCCGGCAGCGGGCGCCCGGGGGTGAGGTCGGGCAGGCCGGGGGTGCCGGAGCGCGGATCGGTGGACCAGCCGGCCACCCGGGAGTCCGGGGCCTGCACGACCAGCTCGTCGGCGGCCCAGATCGCGTAGCTGGCGACGGCCCCGGGCACGAGCACGCCGTCCTGGTCGCGGCCGATCGCGCGCCAGCCGCCGCGGGTGTGCGCCGTGAAGGCGGCGCGGACGGAGATCCGGTGCTCCGGGGTGCGGTGGAAGGCCGCGGCGCGGACGGTGCCCCAGGGGTCGAGCGGGGTGACCGGCGCGTCCGAGCCGAACGCCAGCGGGACGCCGGCCCGCAGCAGGGCGGCGAAGGGGTTGAGCGCGGCGGCCCGCTCGGCGCCGAGGCGCCGGACGTACATGCCCTCCGGGCCGCCCCAGGCGGCGTCGAAGGCGGGCTGGACGGAGGCGGTCAGGCCGAGCTCGGCGAAGGCCGCGATGCTCTTGTCGTCCAGCGCCTCGGCGTGCTCGACCCGGTGGCGCAGGGCCCTGACCCGGGCCGCGCCGACCCGCTCGCCGGCCGCCCGGACGCCGTCGACGACGGCGGCCACGGCCGCGTCGCCGATGGCGTGGAAGCCGGCCTGGATCCCCGCCTCGGTGCAGGCCGCCACGTGGTCGGCGACCTGCTCGGCGGTCAGGTAGGCGGTGCCGGTGTGCTCGGCGTCCGCGTACGGGGTGTGCAGGCAGGCGGTGTGCGAGCCGAGCGCGCCGTCCACGAAGAGGTCGCCGCCGGCACCCACCGCGCCGAGCCGAGCGGCCGTCTCGACGCCGCCCAACTCTCCCCAGTAGCCGAACACTTCGGGACCGTCGCCCTCGGCGGCCAGGGCCAGCAGGGCGCTCAGGTCCGC
Source organism: Kitasatospora sp. NPDC004745 (assembly GCF_042873275.1). Classification (NCBI taxonomy): domain Bacteria; kingdom Bacillati; phylum Actinomycetota; class Actinomycetes; order Kitasatosporales; family Streptomycetaceae; genus Kitasatospora; species Kitasatospora sp. NPDC004745. The sequence continues at coordinate 270,480 of NZ_JBIALK010000004.1, forward strand.
CTCCGAGGAGATCTGCGGGCCGGCGCACTCGTGCAGCGCGCCGATGCCGAGTTCGGCGGCCCTGGCGAGGGTGGCCCGCTGGGCCCGGCGCCGCTGCGAGGGCGTCAGGCGGGCCAGCGCGGTCTGCCGCACGGCGTGGTGGGCGTCCTTGGTGAGCGGGCCCTCCGCCGCGTACCCGGCGCACTCGGCCAGGCCGGTGGTGAGCGCGCGCAGCGCGGTGGTGGCGAGCGCGGAGTGCACGTCGGTGCGGGAGAGGTAGAGCGCGGCGCCGCGGGCGGCCGCGTCGAGTTCGGCGAGCGTGGGCGGGCGGCCCTCGGGCCAGCCGGTCTCGTCCCAGCCGTGGCCGAGCAGCACCCCGTCGGCTTCGCCCCGCTCCTCGACGAAGGCGGTGACGGCGGCGAGGGCGGCGGCCAGCGAGGGGCTGCCGGTGAGGTCGAGGCCGGTGAGCGCCAGGCCGGTGGCGGTGGCGTGCACGTGGGCGTCGACGAAGGCGGGGGTGACCAGGGCGCCGTCCAGCTCGACGATCTCGTCGGCCGTCGCGGCGTACGCCTCGGCGGCGCCGTCGCTGCCGACCCAGGCGACGTGCTCGCCCTCGACGAGCATCGCGGTGGCGAAGGGGTCGGCGGGGCTGTAGACGGCGCCGCCGCGCAGCAGGACGGTTCGTGGGCCGCTCCGGCCCGAGGACGGGCGCGGGGGGAGGGTGCGTTCGGTCATGCCGCCAAGTCTGCACCCGCGGGGTTCGCCCTCAGAGCTTCGGGGGTCGGGCCTCGTAGGGGGTGGAGAGCACGACGGTGGTGCGGGTGGAGACGCCGGCCGCGCTGCGGATGCGGGCGAGCAGGTCCTCCAGGTCGCCGGGGGCGCCGACGCGGACCTTGAGGATGTAGTTCTCGTCACCGGCGACGCTGTGGCAGGCCTCGATCTCCGGGAGGCCGGCCAGCCGTTCGGGGGTGTCGTCCGGGGCGCTCGGGTCGAAGGGCTTGACCGAGATGAACGCGGTCAGCGCGAGGTCGACGGAGTCCGGGTCGATGATCGCGGTGTACCCGCGGATCACCCCGCGCTGTTCCAGGCGGCGCACCCGCTGGTGCACCGCCGAGGTGGACAGGCCGGTGGCCTTGCCCAGGTCCGTGTAGCTCATCCGGCCGTCCTCGAGGAGCAGCTGGACGATGCGTTGGTCGAGGTCTTCCACAGTGCGCAAACCTACCCGGTCGGGGCACGGGGGGCGCACGCGGCGTCACGCAACGCCCCGGCCCAGGGCGCGCCCCCGGCTTCCGGTCAAGGGCGCACGGGGGCGATCCGGTGGGCGGCCGGGGCGACGGCGGGTGTCCGCACGGCACATGCCGGGTGAATGTGGCGTCCGATGTGGCCAAGGACACACCCGGTGCATCACGGTGCACCTGACCGCAGGGTTATGAGCCCGGATCACAGGGAAGTGCTGGTTGTGGCCCCGGGCGACCACGCCGGGCCCGATCCGAGGGGGATCCTCATGCCGACTGACCAGCGTGCCCTGGGCGCCGACGAGACCGACGATACGACCGGCCGCGACGACCTCGCGGTCGATCACGACCTCGCGCCGGGCGTCGACCCGGGCGAGGCCGACACCTGGGACATCTTCCGGGTGCACTGCCCCGAGTGCCGCCGCCCGATCGCCCTGGTGGCCGACGAGGAGCGGCTGCCGCAGCACGCGCTGCTGCCGACGGCCTGGAACCCCTTCGCCCCCGCGCTCTGCCCGGGTTCGGGCACGCCGACCGACGACCTGGCCGAGGTGGAGACCCCGGACGACGCCCAACCGACCGGCCTGGCCGCACTGTTCGCGCTCCCCACCGAACTCGACTGGCGCACCCAGCCGTTCTCGCACGCGGTGGCGCACCGGCCGGTGCGCACCGCCGCCGTCACCCCGGTGATCCCCGAGCAGCGCCGCCGCCTCGTCCGCCGCTGACCCGCCGGGGCCCGGCCCCGGCCCGGACACGCCTCCGGCCGTCACTCCGCACCCTGGAGTGACGGCCGGAGGCCGTTCGGGAGGTCAGCCCTCGGTCCCGCCGGGCCGGCCCCGGTTCGGCGGGCCGGCCGTCGGTTCGGGGGGCGGGCCCGCGACTCGGGAGGCAGGCCCGCGGTTCGCGGGAGGTCAGCCCTTGGTGAGGTGGCGGCCGATCACCAGGCGCTGGATCTGGTTGGTGCCCTCGACGATCTGCAGCACCTTCGCCTCGCGCATGTAGCGCTCGGCCGGGAAGTCCTGGGTGTAGCCGTAGCCGCCGAGGACCTGGACGGCGTCGGTGGTCACCCGCATCGCGGCGTCGGTGCAGAACAGCTTCGCCATCGCCGCCTCCTTGGAGAACGGCCGGCCCGCGTCCCGCAGTCGGGCGGCGGACAGGTAGAGCGCGCGCCCGGCCTCGATCTGGGTGGCCATGTCGGCGAGCATGAAGGACAGGCCCTGGAAGTCCGCGATCGGGCGGCCGAACTGGCGGCGGGTGCGCGCGTAGTCCACCGCGAGGTCGAGCGCGGCCTGCGCGACGCCGACCGCACAGGCGGCGATGCCGAGGCGGCCGGAGTCGAGCGCGGCGAGGGCGATCTGGAAGCCCTGCCCCTCCTCGCCGATCAGCCGCTCCCGCGGCACCCGGGCGCCGTCGAAGTGCAGCTGCGCGGTGGGCGAGGACTTCATGCCCATCTTGTGCTCCGGCGGCGCGGCCGACAGGCCCTGCACGTCGCCGGGGAGCAGCAGGCAGCTGATGCCCTTGGGGCCCTCGCCGCCGGTGCGCACCAGGGCGCTGTAGAAGTCAGCCTGACCGCCGTGCGTGATCCACGCCTTGGTGCCGTTGACCACGTAGGCGTCGCCGTCGAGGTCGGCGCGGGTGCGCAGCGCGGCGGCGTCCGAGCCGGACTGCGGCTCGGAGAGGCAGTAGGCCCCGAGCTGTTCGCCGGAGAGTATCCCGGGCAGCCACTGCGCGCGCTGCTCCTCGGTGCCGAAGCCGGCCAGCGCGTGGCAGGAGAGGGTGTGCACGCTCACGCCGAGGCCGACGGCGAGCCAGCCGGCCGCGAGCTCCTCCAGCACCTGCAGGTACACCTCGTAGGGCTGCTCGCCGCCGCCGTACTTCTCGTCGTACGGGAGGGAGAGCAGGCCGGCCTCGCCGAGGGTGCGGAAGACCTCCCGCGGGAAGCGCCCGGCGGCCTCGTCCTCGGCAGCGCGGGGCTGCAGCTCCCGCTGGACCAGGTCCCGGGTGAGGCTCAGCAGCTCGCGGGCCTCCTCGCTGGGCAGCTGGCGCTCCACGGCTTTCGCGGGGGACGGGGTCATGGCGGCGGTCGCCTCCTCGATCGGGCGCCGGGACCGTGGTGTGGCGGGTCCGGCGCGGGTGTGGCAGGTCGGCCCGACCGGCACCGGATTGCGGTGAACGGCCGTTCACAGGCGGGGCGCTGCGAAGTATGCCGGAAACCGGCAGCTCCGTCACGATCGGTCTGGTGGAACTGGCCGGAGTGGTTGGCTACGGCACCGTAGGGTTGCCGTTGTGGCTGCTTCCGGAACCCCCGCCTCCGCCGTCCCGCCCGAGTACGGCCCCGCGCTGGGCGCCCTCGCGGCGGAGCTGCGCGCACTGCCGCCGTCCTGCGGCCCGGTGCGGCTGGTCGCGGTGGACGGGCACGCGGGCTCCGGCAAGACCACCTTCGCCGGGCGGCTGTCCGCGGCGCTCGACGGGGCGCCGGTGGTCCACCTCGACGACCTGGCCACCCACGCCGAGCCGTTCGGCTGGACGGAGCGGCTGCGCGAGCAGGTCCTGGAACCGCTGGCGGCTGGCCGGGGCGCCGCGTACCGGGTGTACGACTGGACGCTGCGCCGCTTCGACGGGACGGCCCCGGTGCCGGCCGCCCCGGTGGTGCTGGTGGAGGGCGTCGGGGCCGGACGGCGGGCGGTGCGGCCGTGGCTGGCCCGGGTGATCTGGATGGAGCTGGACGCCGGTGCGGCCCGCCTCCGGGGCGAGCGGCGGGACGGTCCGGAACTGGCCGATTTCTGGGCGGACTGGGCCCGGGCCGAATCGGCGCATTTCGCCGCGGACCCGAGCCGCCCGCACGCGGCGACGAGGGTCGACGGGGTGACCGGACGAATCACGCCGGGCACCGTCGGTGAACCTTCAACAAGCCCTTGACCTGCGGTATCGCCAGGACTTAGGTTCTCCTCAGCTGTCGGAACGGGATGTTCCGGCCGCCTCGGACCCGGCGCCCCCGGCTTGTTCCCCCGTGAGTCGGGGGCGCCGTCCGGTCCCCTTCCGAATCCCGCTCCCCCACCGCCGGAACGAGCCCGCACCCGCTCAACGGCCGCGCGCGCGATCGCATTTGACCCCGTGCGGCACCCTTCCGGATCAGCTCCGCCCCGGTACGATTCCTGGCAGGCGCATATGCGCCCGGGGGCATCCGACCACCGGCCCGGCAGCGCGAAGGCGACCGCCACCGAGCCCCGGGCCACACCGCGGGGGGCGTGAGTGACGACGGTGGACAGTTCCGACAGCAACGCGGGCGGCCCGGACCTGCTCGCCGACCGCGCCTGGCTGCGTGCCATGGACGCCTACACGGCCGGCGCGTACGCGCGCGCCGAGGAGGAGTTCCGTGCGGCCGTCCGGCTGGATCCGGGGATGGCCGACGCCTGGCTCGGCCTGCACGCGCTGCGCAGCGACACCTCGGCCGCACTGCTGGCCATGTACCGCAACCAGAAACGGTTCGGCGAACAGCGCCGCCGGCACCGACGCTCACTGAGCTCCTGGTACTGGCTCGGCTGGTGGGTGCAGCCCGTCCTGGAGGACGCCCGCGACCTGGCCCTGGCCCACGCCTCGCACTGGCTGGACGGCCGGCACCTGGCCGAGCTGGACCGCGCGCTGGAGCAGTGCCCGGCCCCCAGCGAGGACCCGTCCGCCCAGTTCCTCTACGCCTGCCGCTCCTACCTGCTGAAGGACTGGGAACAGCTGATCCGGGACACCGACCGGCTGCTGGACGACCCGCTGCTCGGCATCGAGGCCGGCCTGTTCGCCGGCATGGCCCGCGTCCGGCTGGACATGTGCGCCCAGGCCCAGGCCCCGCTGGCCGCCTCGCTGGCCCGCTGCCGCTCGGAGCAGCCGCAGCGCAAGGAGCTGCGGTACTGGCTGGCCCGGGCCTACGAGGGGGCCGGGCGCAGTGCCGCCGCACTGCCGCTCTACCGGGCGGTGCACCGGGCCGACCCGGTGTTCATGGACACCGCGGCCCGGCTGGCCGCGATCGCGGCGGAGGACGGCCTCGCGGACGGACTCACCGACGGCCTCGCGGACGGCCTGCTGACCGGCGGCCCGCCGGCCGGCGGCAGATCCGCCGGGATCGAGGAACTCGGGCCGGAGGGGGCGGAGTTCCAGGACGGCACGGGGTACGCCGGGGCCGGCGGCTTCGACGACGGCGCCACCGGTTTCACGGGCTTCGCCGACCCGGCCGACCTCGCCGGGGAGTCCGGGGAGTCCGGGTACCCCGACCCGGCCGGGTACCCCGAGGGGGCCACCGCGTACACCGAGGGGCCGGCCTTCACCGGCGGGACGGGCTTCGGGGACGGCCCGCCCCGGAGCGACGGCCCGCCGACGGGCGCCGCACCGCAGGCGGCCGGCGAGCGGTCCGGGGCGCCGGCCGGCTCCGCCGCCCAGGCGCCGCTCCCGGTCCACGCCGAGGCCCAGCCCCGGGCGGCCTCCCCGACGGCCGCCCAACCGGTCGACGACGAACACGAGTTGGACGCCGCACTGGCCGAACTCGCGCTGATGGTGGGCCTGGAGCCGGTCAAGCGCCAGGTCCGGGCGCTGTCCGCGCAGCTGCGGATGTCCCGGCTCCGGGCCGCGCAGGGCCTGCCCGTCCAGCCGCCCAAGCGCCACTTCGTCTTCTCCGGGCCCTCCGGCACCGGCAAGACCACCGTGGCCCGGATCCTCGGCCGGGTCTTCCACGCCCTCGGGCTGCTCTCCGGCGACCACCTGGTCGAGGCCCAACGGGCCGACCTGGTGGGCGAGTTCCTCGGGCAGACCGCGGTCAAGGCGAACGAGCTGATCGACTCCGCCCTGGACGGCGTGCTGTTCATCGACGAGGCCTACAGCCTCTCCAACTCCGGCTACACCAAGGGCGACGCCTACGGCGACGAGGCGCTCCAGGTGCTGCTGAAGCGCGCCGAGGACAACCGCGACCGGCTGGTGGTGATCCTGGCCGGCTACCCCGAGGGCATGAACCGGCTGCTGGCCACCAACCCCGGCCTCAACTCCCGGTTCACCACCCGGGTGGACTTCCCCAGCTACCGCCCGAGCGAACTGACCGCGATCGGCGCGGCCCTGGCCGGCCGGGACGGCGACGGCTGGGACGAGGACGCGGCCGAGGAGCTCGCCAGCATCTGCACCCACGTGGTCCGCGAGGGCTGGATCGACGAACTGGGCAACGGCCGGTTCATCCGCACCCTGTACGAGAAGTCCTGCGCCTACCGCGACCTGCGGCTCTCGCTGCTGCGCGAGCCGCCGGGCCGCGAGGACCTGGCGACCCTGCGGCTGCCCGACCTCGTCCAGGCCTACGGGGAGCTGATCGACGGCCGCGGCTGAGACCTGCTCCGCGTTGCCGGGCCCCGGCTCCGCGCGGCCGGTCCACGGCTCCCGGGGGTGCTATCGGCCCCGGGGCCGAGAGGGGTTCCCCGCGGCCGGACCCGGCTCCCGGGGCCGGGGCTCAGCCCTGCAGCAGCGCCGCCTCGCGCTCCGGGTCCAGCCCGACCTTCGGGCGGTCGGCGCGCTGCGGGGCACCGCCGCCGAGCGACCGCAGCCAGGCCCAGGTGTCCTCGACCGTCTCGGCCACCGGGCGGCAGCGCAGCCCGGCCGCCACCGCCCGCTCCACCGACGCGCCGTGCAGGAAGTCGTACAGCTCCCCGGGCGCCAGCCAGACCGGCAGCTCCGTCCACGGCTCCACCCCGGCCGCCAGGATGCGCTCGGGGTCGGTCCAGCGCAGCCGCGCGTCCGAGCCGGTGGCCCGCACGCAGGCCTCCAGCAGCCCGCCCATCGTGGTGTGCCCGGCCGGGCTGACCACGTTGTAGGCCCCGCCGAGCCGGGCCGCCGCGGCGTCCAGGGTCCAGCTCGCCAGGTCGCGGGCGTCGACGTACTGCAGGGCGAGGTCACGCGGACCGGGGGCGAGCACCGGGCCGCCGCGGGCGATCCGGTTCAGCCACCAGGGCAGCCGGCCGACGTCCTCGTACGGGCCGAGGATCAGCCCGGCCCGGGCGAGCAGGGCGCTCCCGCCGAACTCCGCCTCCAGGGCCAGCTCGGCGCCGCGTTTGGCCTCGGCGTACGGCGCCCCCTCCCCGGCGTCCGGGGAGGCCTCGACGACCCCCGCCGACTCGTCCGCCCCGGCCCCCGACGGGTAGGCGTACACGGAGCGGCTGGAGACGTAGGCGTAGTGCCCCACCCGGCCGTTCAGCAGGCGGGCGCTGTCGCGCACCGCCGCCGGGGCCCAGGACCAGGTGTCCACCACCGCGTCCCACTCCCCCGCGGCCAGCGCCGCGAGCCCGCCCTCGGCGGTGCGGTCGCCCCGCACCACCCGCACGCCCTCGGGCGCGGGCCGCGTGCCGCGGTTGAGGGCCGTCACCTCCCAGCCCCTGGCCAGCGCCTCCTCGGCGACGGCCCGTCCGACGAACTTCGTTCCACCCAGCAGCAGAAGCCTCATGCCGACCACCCTGCCCCGGGGTGGCCGGCATGGGAACGGCTCCCTGCTCTGGGCAGAATCGCCGACGGCGGACACGCCGTCGGCGGAACCGGGAACCTCAGGCGGCGGAGCGGTGGTCGGGGTCGTGCATCTCGCCCACCAGCTCCTCCAGCACGTCCTCCAGCGTGACCACGCCGAGCGTGCGCCCGTCCTGGTCCAGCACGGCGGCCAGGTGGCAGGTCGCCCTGCGCATCGCGCCCAGCGCGTCGTCCAGCGGGAGGCTGCCGCGCAGCACCGTGATCGGGCGCCACAGGCGGGCCGGGACCGGCGCGGACGGGTCGTCCACGTCGAGGATGTCCTTGAGGTGCAGGTAGCCCAGGTAGCCGTGGCCGGCCGGGTCGCCGTCGGTGACCGGGAAGCGCGAGAAGCCGGTGCGCAGCGCCAGCTCCTCGACCTCGGCGGCGGTCACCTTGGTGTCCACCGTGACCAGCTGCTCGGGCTTGAGCAGTACCTCGGTGACCGGGCGGTGGCCCAGCTCCAGGGCGTCCTCCAGGCGCTCCTGGCGGCCCTCGTCGAGCAGGCCCGCGTCCCGGGAGTCGACCAGCAGGTACATCAGCTGCTCGGTGGTGAACACCGACTCGACCTCGTCCCTGGCCTCGACCCGGAACAGCTTCAGCACGCCGTTGGCCAGCGAGTTCAGCATCCGGATGACCGGGGCGAGCCAGCGCGCCAGCCGGTCCAGCGGCGGGCCGAGCCAGAGCGCGGCCTTCTCCGGGCCGGCCATCGCCATGTTCTTCGGCACCATCTCGCCCATCACCATGTGGAGGAAGACCACGACGGCGAGCGAGATCCCGTAGGAGAGCGGGTGCATCAGGCCGGAGGGGACGCCGATCGCGTGGAACGGACCCTCCAGCAGGCTCGCGATGGTCGGCTCGGCGAGCGCACCGAGGCCCAGCGAGCAGACGGTGATGCCGAGCTGGGCCGCGGCCAGCATCGCGGACACGTTGGACAGGGCGTGCAGCACCGTGCGGGCGCGCTTGTGGCCCGCCTCGGCGAGCGGTTCGATCTGGCTGCGGCGCACCGACACCACGGCGAACTCGGCGCCGACGAAGAAGGCGTTGCCCAGCAGCAGCAGGACGGCGACGGCCAGTTGGAGCGCGGTCATCGGTCGTCCCCGTCGTTGTCGTCGAACACGGACGGAGCGCTGGTGCGCTCCACCCGGACCTGGCTGGTGCGGTGCCGGTCGACACCCGTCACGGTGAAGCGCCAGCCCGGCAGCACCGCCTGCTCACCCACCGCGGGCAGCTTGCCGAGCAGGTCGGCGACCAGGCCGGCCAGGGTCTCGTACGGGCCGTCGGGGGCGTTCAGGCCGATGGCCTCCAGCTGGTCGATCCGGGCGCGGCCGTCGGCCTCCCAGACCGGCAGGCCGTCCACCGGGGGCAGCGGGAACAGCTCGGGGCGGTCCGCGGGGTCGTGCTCGTCCTGCACCTCGCCGACGATCTCCTCGACGATGTCCTCGACGGTGACGACACCGGCGGTGCCGCCGTACTCGTCGACCACGATGGCCATCGGCTGGAGGCGGCGCAGCCGGTCGAGCAGCCGCTCGGCGGGCAGCGTCTCGGGCACCAGCAGCGGCGCCGAGGCCAGCTCGGCCACCCGGACCAGGCCGCGCCGGGCGGCCGGGACGGCCAGCGCGTCCTTGAGCGTCACGATGCCGGTGACCTCGTCCAGGCTGTCGGCGTAGACCGGGAAGCGGGACAGGCCGGTGGCGCGGGTCAGGTTGACCACGTCGGAGGCGGTGGCGTCGCGCTGCAGGGCGGCGACGTCGACCCGCGGGGTCATCACGGACTCCGCGGTGAGCTCGCCCAGGCCGAGGGTGCGGACGAACAGGGTCGCCGACTCCTCGTCTATCGCGCCGGCCTTGGCCGAGTGGCGGGCCAGCGAGACCAGTTCGGCCGGGGTGCGGGCGTGGTCCAGCTCCTCCTGCGGCTCGACGCCGAAGGCGCGCACCGTCCGGTCGGCCGCCCCGTTGAGGAAGCTGATCAGCGGGCGGCAGACGAAGGAGAAGGCCATGTGCGGGGCGGCGACCGCGCGGGCCACCTGGAGCGGGCGGGAGATCGCCCAGTTCTTCGGGACCAGCTCGCCGATCACCATCTGCACGACGGTGGCCAGCACCATGCCGACGATCACGGCGGTGCCGCGGGCGGCCGACTCGGGCACGCCGATGCCGGTCATGACCGGGCCGAGCAGGGTCGACAGCGCCGGCTCGGCGAGCATGCCGACCACCAGCGAGGTGACGGTGATGCCGAGCTGGGCGCCGGAGAGCTCGAAGGAGAGGTGCCGCAGGGCCCGGGAGACGCGGGCGGACTTGGCGTCGCCGCTCCCGGCGGAACGTTCCACCGCACCGCGTTCGACGGTCACGAAGGCGAACTCGGCCGCCACGAAGAGGCCGTTGGCGAGGATCAGCAGGAGGGCTGCGAGCAACAGCAGCCAGGCGGTGATCACAGTGCCGCCTGCCTTCCGCTCGGGGGAAGGTCGACGGCGTGGGTACTACCGGACGGATCGTCCATCGAGGGGGGGTGTCACTCCTCAGGTCGGGTCGGAAAGGGCGGGGACTTTGCCCCGCTTTTACCAGCGTAGACCATACCCGGGCGACGGTAGGAAGGGTGTTCGGACGCACCTGCCCCGGAATCCCAGGCCGGGTGGCGCTCCGGTCGAGGGCCGGACGGGGGCGGACGGGAGCCGGCCGGGAGCCGGCCGGGACGGGAGCCGATCGGGGTGGAGGGACCGCGGGATGGAGGGCCGGACGGACCCCCATCCCCTCGCGTCGCTCAGGCGGCGTGCTGCTCGACCAGGTCGCGCAGGGCGCGGGCGTCCGCGATGGCCTGGGCCTTGCCGACCCCGGACTGGATGCCGACCACGGCCAGCGAGGTGCCGTCGGCGAGGTCGAGGGTGGCCCACGGGTCGCCCTGGCGGAAGTTGACCCGGACGATCTCCGCCCAGGCGAGCCGGCGACTGCGGACGAAGTTGACCACCGTCACGCCCTGCGCGTCGGCGCGGACCCGCGGGCGGGCCAGCATCAGGCCGACGGCCGCGAACAGCACGCCGCTGGACACCATCATGATCCGGTCGTTGAGCTGCCAGTTCGCCGGCAGCAGCACGGCCATCGCGGCGAACAGCACCACCAGCAGGACGCAGACCGGCAGCAGCACGGCGCGGGTGCGGCGCGGCGCCCAGGTGACGGGGAACTCGACGGGCGGCGTGGACACGGGGGATCTCCGGTGGGTGCTTCGGGCGGTTCGACTGCGGCGGGCCGTCCGGCCGTTCCGGGGTGCTCGCAGCGATGGGGCGGGGGCGCCGCTCGGCGCCCCCGCCCCATTCAACCGTGTCTTACCCCGGTGACGACCGGCAGGTCAGAGGCGGCAGGCGTGGATGTTGGTGACCAGGATGGCGCGGGCGCCGATGCCCCAGAGGTCGTCCATGATCTGCTGCGCCTCCTTGCGGAGCACCATCGACCGCACCGCGACCCAGCCCTCGGTGTGCAGCGGGGAGACGGTCGGCGACTCCAGGCCCGGGGTGAGCGCCACGGCGGCGCCGACCTTCTCGGCACGGATGTCGTAGTCCATCAGCACGTAGCGGCGGGCCACCAGCACGCCCTGGAGGCGGCGCAGGAACTGCTCCACCGCCGGGTCGTCGCCCGCGCCCTTGGGCCGGATCACCACGGCGTCCGAGATCAGGATCGGCTCGCCGAAGACCTCCAGGCCGGCGTTGCGCAGGCTGGTGCCGGTCTCCACGACGTCGGCGATCACGTCGGCGACGCCGAGCTGCACCGCGGTCTCCACCGCGCCGTCCAGCTTGGTGACGGTCGCCTTCACGCCGTGGTCGGCCAGGTGCTGCTCGACCAGGCCGGTGTAGGAGGTGGCGATCCGCAGGCCCTCCAGGCCCTTCACGTCCTCGACGTCGACGCCCTCGGGGCGGGCGAAGCGGAAGGTCGACCCGGCGAAGCCGAGGGCGAGCACCTCCTCGGCGTTGGAGTGCGAGTCGAGCAGCAGGTCGCGGCCGGTGATGCCGACGTCCAGCCGGCCGGAGCCGACGTAGACGGCGATGTCGCGCGGGCGCAGGAAGAAGAACTCCACCTCGTTGTTCGGGTCGACGAGGACGAGCTCCTTGGGGTCCTTCCGCTGGCGGTAGCCGGCCTCATGGAGCATCTCCGCCGCGGGACCCGAGAGAGAACCCTTGTTGGGGACGGCGATGCGCAGCATGGGAGGTTGGTTCCTTACCTGTTGGGAGGGGTGTGCGGTTCCGGGCCGGTCTCAGAGGTACTTGTAGACGTCGTCGAGCGTCAGCCCACGGGCGATCATCATCACCTGAAGGTGGTAGAGCAGCTGGGAGACCTCCTCGGCCGTCTGCTCGTCCGACTGGAACTCGGCGGCCATCCAGACCTCGGCGGCCTCCTCGACGACCTTCTTGCCGATCGCATGGACGCCCTGCTGGACGAGCTGCGCGGTGCGGGAGGACGAGGGGTCGCCGGTGGCGGCCTTCTGCTGGAGCTCGGCGAAGAGCTCCTCGAATGTCTTCGAAGCCATGATGGACTCACCATACGGCGTGCGGGCTGACGGGCGGTAAACAGTCCCGGACCGTGGACAGTCCGGTGGACGTCCACGGTCCGGGGGGTCGGCGCGCAGGTCGTGCGGGGGCGCCGGAGGTGGCGCGGTCGCTCCGGCGCGGCCGCCGGAGCGCGGCGGTCAGAGCGCGGCGCGCAGCACCGCGGCGGTGGCGACGGCCGCGGTGACGGCCTCGTGCCCCTTGTCCTCGGCGGAGCCCGGCAGGCCCGCGCGGTCGAGCGCCTGCTCCTCGTTGTCGCAGGTCAGCACGCCGAACCCGACCGGGACACCGGTGTCGACGCTGACCTGGGTGAGGCCGGCGGTGGCTGCCTGGCAGACGTAGTCGAAGTGCGGGGTGCCGCCGCGGATCACGACGCCGAGCGCGATCACGGCGTCGTAGCCGCGGTCGGCGAGGCGCTTGGCGGCGACCGGCAGTTCGAAGGTGCCGGGGACGCGCAGCACGGTCGGCTCGGCGATGCCCAGCTCCTTGAGCGCCCGGTGGGCGCCGTCCAGCAGGCCGTTCATCACCTGGTCGTGCCACTGCGCGGCGATGACCGCGACCTTGAGGTCGGCGACGCCGTCGATGGTCAGCTCGGGGGCTCCGTGGCCGCTCATGGGGGTACTTCCTGTCCGTCGTGGTTCGTGGTGTCGTGGTGTCGCTGTGGGGCGGGGGGAGTTCAGGAGCCGAGGCCGGGCAGGTCGTGGCCCATCCGGTCGCGCTTGGTGCGCAGGTAGCGCAGGTTGTGCTCACCCGGCGCGATCTCGACCGCCTCGCGCCCCTTGACCTTCAGGCCGTGCTCGGTGAGCGCGGTCAGCTTGTCCGGGTTGTTGGTGAGCAGGGTGAGCGAGCGGACCCCGAGGTCCACCAGCATCTGCGCCGCGATGCTGTAGTCCCGGGCGTCGGCCGGCAGTCCGAGGTCGAGGTTGGCGTCGACGGTGTCGCGCCCCTGCTCCTGGAGCTCGTAGGCGCGCAGCTTGTGCGCCAGACCGATGCCGCGGCCCTCGTGGCCGCGCAGGTAGAGCACCACGCCGCGGCCGGCCTCGGCGACCCGCTCCAGGGAGGCCTCCAGCTGGGGGCCGCAGTCGCAGCGCAGCGAGCCGAAGACGTCACCCGTCAGGCACTCGGAGTGGACCCGGACCAGGACGTCCTCGTCCTCGGGCAGCCGGCCGTCGGCGCCCAGGCCGCCGGCCACCAGCGCGATGTGCTCGACGCCGTCGATGGTGCCCCGGTACCCGACCGCGGTGAACTCGCCGTGGACGGTGGGCAGGGCGGTGGTGGCGGCCCGGTCGACGTGCAGCTCGGTGCGGCGCCGGTAGGCGATCAGGTCCTCGATGGAGATGATCGCGAGGCCGTGCTCGCGGGCGAAGGCGACCAGTTCGGGCAGCCGGGCCATCGTGCCGTCGTCGTTGACCACCTCGGCGATCGCGCCGGCCGGCGCCAGCCCGGCGAGCCGGGCCAGGTCGACGGCGGCCTCGGTGTGGCCCGGCCGCACCAGCACGCCGCCCTCGACCGCGCGCAGCGGGAAGACGTGCCCGGGGCGGGTCAGGTCGCCCGGCTCGGTGCCGGAGGAGGCCAGCAGCCGGACGGTGCGGGCGCGGTCGGCGGCGGAGATGCCGGTGTCCACCCCGTCCCGGGCGTCCACCGAGACGGCGTAGGCGGTGCCCTTGCGGTCCTCGTTGACCTGCGTCATCGGCGGGAGCTTGAGGCGGTCCAGCTCCTCCCCCGTCATCGGGGTGCAGATCACGCCGGAGCTGTAGCGGATGGTGAAGGCCATCAGCTCGGGGGTGGCCGCGGAGGCGGCGAAGACGATGTCGCCCTCGTTCTCGCGGTCCTCGTCGTCGACCACGATCACGGCGCGGCCGAGCGCGATGTCGGCGATCGCCCGCTCGACCGGGTCGAGGACGAGTTCGAGGCCGTCGGTCTGGTTCTCGGTCATGCCGTGACTCCCTGCGGGACGGTGGCGGACTGGACGCGCGGCTCACGGGTGCTCAGCCACCAGGAGCGCAGGCCGAGCAGCACCAGGACGAAGTAGATCGAGTAGGTGAGTCCGGAGAAGGAGTAGCCGCTGTTGAAGGCGAGCGGGACGCCGACCACGTCGACGGCGATCCAGGCGAACCAGAACTCCAGCCAGCCGCGGGCCTGGGCCACCATCGCGGCCAGCGTGCCGACGAAGATGTAGGCGTCCGACCACGGGCTCCAGGACAGGCTGGGGTAGGACTGGAACAGCAGGGCCAGACCGACGGTGCCGGCCGCCGTGCCGGCCACCAGGGCGGCCCGCTCGGGCCAGGTGGCGAACCGGACGGCGATCGTGCCGGTGTCCCGGCGCCCCCGCCGCCACTGGGTCCAGCCCCAGGCGGCGGTGACGACCACGATCAGCTGCTTGCCGATCAGACCGGGGACGTGGCCGCCGAGGTAGGCGGTGATCAGCACGGCGCCGGACAGGAGCTGGACCGGCCAGCTCCACACCGAACGGCGCCAGCCGAGCGCGAGCGCGGACAGCCCGAGCAGGTTGCCGAACATGTCGGCCCACTTCACGTGCTCGCCGAGGACGGTGAACGCTTCTCCGCTGAGCCAGCTCACTCGGACTCCCCGGCGATGGTCGGGGGGAGGGTGCGGGAGTCGAGCAGCCGCTCCACGTACTTGGCGAGGACGTCCACCTCGAGGTTGACGCTCTCGCCGACGGCCTTGGCGCCCAGCGTGGTCAGCGCGAGGGTGGCGGGGATCAGGCTGACGGTGAAGCTGTCCCGGGCCGCCTCGACCACGGTGAGGCTGACGCCGTCGACCGTGATCGAGCCCTTCTCGACCAGGTAGCGGGAGATGCTGTCGGGGAGCGAGAAGCGCAGCACCTCCCAGCGCAGCTCGCCCGCGGCGTCGCGCTCACCGGGCTCGCGGGACAGCAGCCGCCCGGTCGCGTCGACGTGGCCCTGGACGAGGTGTCCGCCGAGCCGGGCGCCGAGCGCCATGGCGCGCTCCAGGTTCACCCGGGACCCGGGCTTCAGCTCGCCGAGGCTGGAGCGGTGCAGCGTCTCGGCCATCACGTCGGCGCTGAACTCGCCGCCGGCGGCCGCCAGTTCCTCGGGGCTGTCGACGACGGTCAGGCAGACGCCGTTGACCGCGATGGAGTCGCCGTGGTGCGCGTCCGAACAGACCACCGGGCCGCGCAGGCGGATCCGCGAGGAGTCGCCGATCTCCTCGATCGACACGACCTCGCCGAGCTCTTCGATGATGCCGGTGAACACCCGGGTTCTCCTCGCGCTTGGGGCGCGGACTCCGGGGCGGCAGAGGGAGATGACACGGACGGGCAGCGGCGCACGGGCCGACGGCACGACCCGTCGCCGGGGGTGCCGGTACCGCCGGGAGATCGCTCGCCCGGCACGGGAGACACCGCTCCCGCCGTCCACCTGACCGCGGTCCACCGGGGGACCACGGGTACCGCTCTACGTCCGCCCGCGCACGCCTCCCATCCGGACTTTAACCGTCGGTCCAGGAATTTCACCTGGTCAACCGGCCGCTGGCTGCGGACGGGTCGCGGACTGTAACCGCCGGTTCGGATTTTCACCGACCCCGGAGTGCGCTGAACGTCACTGCTTGATGCCGTCATTGTGCCACGCCGTACGCAAGGCCAGGGAGAGCCGTCCGCTGTGGTCTGTTTCACGCGGGTGCGGGGAATGTGCGCCGGGGTGCTACGCGGTGGCGGCGGGGGGGTGGGGTGGGGCGGGGCGACGGGCGGCGGCGGGCTGGCAGGGCTGCCGGCGGCCGGCTGCTTCGGGCGGGGCGACGGGCTGCGGCGGGTGGGGCCGTCTGGTGGCGGAGCCGGGCGGCCGGGGCCAGGCTGGTGGTAGGGCCCGGCCGCCCGCCGACGGGAACGTCCTGCACGCGAACGCCGCGGACGGGCACGCGCCCGTGAAGCGAAGGTACGGAGGCGAGGGCGATGGCGAAGTTCATGGACGTCCACCACGGGATGTCCGGGATCACCGCGGACATGCTCAGGCAGGCGCACGCGGCCGACCTGGCGATCCAGGGCGAGGAGGGCGTGCAGTTCGAGCAGGCGTGGGCCGATCCCGAATCGGGCACGGTGTACTGCCTCTCCGAGGCCCCGTCCCGGGAAGCCGTGCAGCGGATCCACACCCGCACGGGGCACCCGGCGGACGAGATCCACCCGGTGCCGCTCGAGGTGTGACGGCTGCGCCGCCCGGGGTGGCCTCCGGGGCTTGAGCCCTGGTGGCTCCCGGGGGCTCGGGGGACTCACGGGGTCCGCGCAGGGCCTGGCCTGGCGGGTGCGGCGATCGCGCAGGGCCTGGCCTGGCGGGTGCGCTTTGCGCTTGCGGTGATCCGGGGCGTGGCGGGTGCGGCGGTTCAGGGCGCGGCGGGTGCGGCGATCGGCGTGAAGTGGCTGACCACCGGCGGGTGCGCGAGGTAGCGCAGCTCGCCCTCCGCCCACACCGGCCGGATCCGCCACATCGGCCCGGCGTAGCCTCGCAAGGCCTCCTCGTCGCGCCAGCGGCTCACCACGAGCACCCGGTGCCCGTCCTCGGTGACCGAGCGCAACAGCTCGCCGCCCAGGCAGCCGTCGGTCCGCCCGAGCTGCGGGATCACCTGCGAGGTCAGCAGCGCGCAGAACTCCTCGACGTGGCCGGCCACGACCTGCCCGGCCCAGATCCTGACGATCACGACCACCACCTCCGAGCGGCAGCCCCGGCGCCCCGGGAGCGGGCGCCCCTGGCCCCCATTATCCGGGTGGAACCGCTGGTGGGGAGGGGTGGACAGCCGGTATTTGCGAAAGCCGGCACCAGGACCGGCCCGAGGTGACCGTTCGGGCCTGGACTAGATTCGCGGTATGACCACCACACCGGAAGCTGCCAGTCCGTCAACCGCCGCCCCGGGCACGCCGGGCAGCCTGTTCGCCGCGCTGAGCGCCACGGCCCTGACCGACCCGGACCAGTTGCGGGAGGTCTACGAGCAGCCCGGCGACCACGCCCGGCGCAAGCAGGTGGACCGGCTGCACGACGTCGCGCGGCAGCTGATCGCCTGCTCCTCGCTGGTGTTCGTGGCCAGCTCCGACGCCGCCGGGCGCTGCGACGTCTCACCGCGCGGCGGGCCGGCCGGCCTGGTCTCCGTCCTCGACGAGTACACCCTGGCCATTCCGGACGCCACCGGCAACAAGCGCTTGGACACCCTGCACAACATCCTCGAGAACGGCCGGGTCGGGCTGCTCTTCGTCGTGCCCGGCCGGGAGACCACGCTGCGCGTCAACGGGCGGGCCTGCGTCTCCACCGACCCGGAGCTGCTGAGCCGGCTGGTCGCCGTCGGCAAGCCCCCGCGCAGCGCGATCGTGGTCGCCGTCGAGGAGGTGTACGCGCACTGCCCGAAGGCCCTCCTGCGCGGCTCGGCCTGGAAGCCGGAGAACTGGCTGGCCAAGGACGCCCAGCCGACCTCGGCCGAGGTCACGCTCTCGCACCTGCGGGACGACTCGCTGACCATCGAGATGATCGAGCAGAACGAGCGGGAGGCGCTGCTCTACCGCTACGAGTGAGCGCCCGCTGCCGGTGGGCTCCCGCTCGGCGCCCGCTGGACGTGAGTGCCCGACCACCCGCGCCGGGTGTTACGAGTGGCGCCCGGGAGCAGTCGGCACGGTGGGGGCCGGTCCGGGTGGACCGGCCCCCGGCCGTGTTCGGCACGGTGGGCGCGCGGTCGGCGCTCACCCGCGCCGTGCACGACCGTGGGTCCGGCCCGCTCAGGCGGCCGCTCAGGCGGCCCTGGGGAGGTCCACCACCGGGGCCCCGTCCGCCGCCCGCTGGACGGCCTCCACGCCCTTGTGGGCGGCCTCCTTGCTGGAGTAGCCCTGGCCGGTGGCGACGATCTCGCCGTTGCCCGCCTTGAGCCGGAACCGGTACTTGCCGCCGGCGTCCTCGTAGACCTCGAACTTGCCCGCCATCCGGGCCACCTCCTCCTGGGGCGCGCAGTGCGCACGTTGGTCGGCCCCCTCCAGCACGGTGCGCCCCGCCGCCCGGCCGCCGCACCCCGTCCGGGGCCGGACGGGTGACGCCGGGCGCGGGCCCGTTGCGGGGGGTGCCCATCCCGCCGCCGCTGGCTTGAATGGACGGATGGACGGACGGACGGACTGCGTCTTCTGCGCGGTGGTGGCGGGCGGGGCGCCCGCCCACCTGGTGCTGGACGACGAGGCGGCGGTCGCCTTCCTGGACCGGCGGCCGCTCTTCCCGGGCCACGTGCTGGTGGTGCCGCGCGCCCACCACGGCACCCTCGCGGACCTGCCGGCCGCCGAGGTGGGGCCGTTCTTCCTCCGGGTCCAGCGGATCGCGGCCGCGGTGGAGCGGGGGCTCGGCGCGGCGGGCAGCTTCGTGGCGGCGAACAACCGGATCAGCCAGTCCGTGCCGCACCTGCACGTCCACGTGGTGCCGCGCAATCCGAAGGACGGGCTGCGCGGGTTCTTCTGGCCGCGCGGGACGTACCCGGACGAGGCGGCGGCGGCGGAGGTCGCGGCCCGGCTGCGGGCGGCGCTCGAGGAGTGAGGGGCGGGGGCCGGTAGGGCGTCGGGGAGGGTTGGTGGGGGGTTGGTGGGGGCTCGGAGACCGGCGGGGAGCCGGTGGGGGGTCCGGGGCGGTCGGGGCCGGGGTGGTTCGTGGGCGGCGCGGACGGTGCCGTTCCCCGCCCACACTGAGCCGCTTTCACCGACCCTCTTGACAGGTATAGACCACTCCGCTTGAGTCGGTGTCGGCCCCGTACCGGCCCACACCCCGGTCGGCCGTCCCCCACGACGCGCCCCCACCCGGGGCCAGGCTCCCAGCCCCGCTCAGGTCCCTGTCCCGACGACGTGCGGCCCCCACCGCACAAGGGGTGATGACGTGTCAACGAAACGCCTGCTCGCACTGCTCTGCGCCGTGGTCACGGCGCTGGCGGTCGCGGTGCTCCTCCCCGCCTCCGCCAGCGCGGCCGCCTGCGGCACGCCGTGGAACGCGACCGCCGTGTACACCGGCGGCGCGTCCGTCTCGTACAACGGGCACAACTGGACCGCCAAGTGGTGGACCCAGAACGAGCCCCCGAGCGCCGGCGGCTCCGGCGTCTGGGCCGACCAGGGCGGCTGCGGCGGGTCCACCGACCCGACGCCCACGCCGACGCCCACCCCCGGCACCTGCAGCTACCCCGACTGGGTCGCCGGCCGCACCTACACCACCGGCGCGATCGTCCGCTACACCAACGGCGGTTACTACCGCGCGACCCACGACAACCCGGGCTACGACCCGGTCATCAGCACCTGGTACTGGGAGCCGTACGCCTGCGGCACGACGCCCGACCCGACCCCGACCCCCAACCCGGGCGGATTCCCCGTCAGCCAGGCCCAGTTCAACCAGATGTTCCCGAGCCGGAACGCCTTCTACACCTACCAGGGGCTGGTCGACGCGCTCGGCGCCTACCCCGGCTTCGCGGCCACCGGCAGCGACACCGTCCGCCGGCAGGAAGCCGCCGCGTTCCTCGCCAACGTCAGTCACGAGACCGGCGGACTGGTCTACGTGGTCGAGCAGAACACCGCCAACTACCCGCACTACTGCGACACCTCGCAGCCCTACGGGTGCCCGGCCGGGCAGGCCGCGTACTACGGCCGCGGGCCGATCCAGCTGAGCTGGAACTTCAACTACAAGGCCGCCGGCGACGCGCTCGGGATCGACCTGCTGCACAACCCGAACCTGGTGCAGACCGACCCGGCCGTGGCCTGGAAGACCGGTCTCTGGTACTGGAACACCCAGAACGGGCCCGGCACCATGACCGCGCACAACGCCATGGTCAACGGCGCCGGCTTCGGTGAGACGATCCGCAGCATCAACGGCTCGCTGGAGTGCAACGGCAACAACACCGCCCAGATGCAGCACCGGATCAGCCTCTACCAGAGCTTCACGCAGATCCTCGGCACCGTTCCCGGGGGCAACCTGAGCTGCTGACGGGCCGTCGCCCGGGCGGGCGTCCCGCTCCGCCCGGGCGGGGTGCCGTGGCGCGGCGCGGCGCTTCCGGGTGCCGCGTCGCGCTGCGTGGCGCTTCCCGGTGCCGCGTTGCGCTTCGTTGCGCTTCGTGGTGCCGCATTGCGCTTCGTGGCGCTGGACGGTGCTTCGAGGTGCGTACCGACCTGCGTGGTGCGTACCGTGCGGAGCGTAGTGGGGCGTACGCCTGGAGGAGCAGTCGGGACCGGTGGAAATCGTCGTTCCGGCGGACGATTTCGCTGGTCGCGACGCTCTAGGCTCACCACCATGAACGAACTCGCCCGCCTCGACCGCCTCGTCCAGCAGACCGCCGACCGGCTCGCCGGCCAGCAGGTCGGCACGGTGGTCGCCGGGCTGGCCGGCGGCGCCGTGCAGATCCACGGCGCCGGGCGGACGAGCCCGGGCGGCGGCGTGCCCGGGCCGCGCACCCTCTTCGAAATCGGTTCCGTCACCAAGGTGTTCACCTCGATCGTCCTCGCACGGCTGGTGCTCGACGGCTCCGTCGAACTCGACGCACCGCTCGCGGAGGTCCTCGCCGACGCCCGGCCCGGCGGCGCCACCGTGCCGAGCAGGGGCGACACACCCATCACCCTCCGACACCTCGCCACCCACACCTCGGGGCTCCCCCGCCTGCCCCGGGGCATGACGGCGACGGCCCTGCTCAGGCCCAACAAGCCCGATCCGTACGCCCACTGCACCGCGGCACACGTCCTCGACGGCCTAGCCCGGACGAGGCTGCGGGCCGACCCGGGGCGCGCCTTCCGCTACTCCAACCTCGGCGCCGGACTGCTCGGGCTCGCCCTCGCCCACCGGGCCGGCACCGGCTACGAGGAGCTGGTGACGCGTGAGGTCTGCACGCCGCTGGGCCTGGTGGACACCTGCCTGCACCCGGACGCAGCCCAGGCGGAGCGGATGGCGCACGGGCACACCGCCGGCGCCCGTCCGGTGCCCCACTGGGACCTCGCGGACATCCCCGGCATGGGCGGGCTCCGCTCCACCGCCGCCGACCTCGCGATACTCCTGCGGGCCCAGCTGGCCGCCGAACACGAGCCGGACGCGCCGCTGTCGCCCGCGATCACCCTCACCCGGGAGACCCGACACCGCGTCAACCCGTTCGCCTGGATGCACCTGGGGTGGCTCGGCCACCGCCTGCACACCCAGCAGGGCGGACACCTGCAGATCTGGCACAACGGGGAGACGGGCGGCTTCCGCTCGTTCGTCGCCTTCGATCCGGAGAAGCAGGTCGGCGTGGTGGTCCTCGCCAACACCCGCCGCTCGGTCGACGCGGCCGGGACGGCCCTGCTGCGCACGCTGCAGAACGAATTCGCGGCGGCGTGAGGCCGTGGGGGCACGGGGGCCTGCGGGCTTGCGGTCGTGGGGCCGTGGGGCCGTGGGGCCGTGCCATCGCGGGAGGTCGTGCGGTGCGAGGCCCGTACCCCCTAGGGGTCCCCACGGAGGTGCCCCGGAGCGACCGCCGCCACCGTCTCCGGAGCCACCCCTACGCCCCTGAGGCGACGTCAGATGCCGTGCCGGAAGCCTACGGTCGAAGACATGAGCCGACTCCGTCGAACCTCCGCCGCGGCAGCCCTCCTGCTTGCCCTGCCGCTCTCCGTCGCCGCCGCGCCCGCCCTGGCCGCGCCCTCGCCCACCACCGCCTCCCCCTCCGCCACCACGCCCGCGATCCGGGTCGACCTGCCGCGGCCCACCGGTCCCAACGCGGTCGGGCGGGAGGTCCTGCACCTGGTGGACCAGGACCGGCCCGACCCGTGGGTCCCGTCCGCCGGGCCGCGCCAGCTGATGGTGTCGATGTACTACCCCGCCAAGGCGGGGACGGGCGGCCCCGCACCGTACATGACGCCGGAGGCCGCCCGGCTGCTGCTGGCCGAGAAGGTCCCGGGCAACGTCATCCCGGTCGAGGCCGTGACCGGGGCCCGCACCTGGGCGGAGTCCGGCGCCCGCCCGCAGCACGGCCGGTTCCCGCTGGTCGTGCTCTCCCCCGGCTTCACCATGCCGCGCAGCGAACTGACCAGCCTGGCCGAGGACCTGGCCAGCCGCGGGTACGTCGTCGCCTCCGTCGACCACACCTACGAGAACACCGGGACCACCTTCCCCGACGGCAGCACGCTCACCTGCGTCGTCTGCGGCCACCTCGACGACTTCGGCGGCGCGGAGGCGGTGTCCGCGAGCCGCGCCAAGGACGTCTCCTTCGTCGTCGACCAGCTGACCTCCCACCCCCACCCGGCCTGGCGCTACGCCCGCATGATCGACGAGGACCGGATCGGCATGGCCGGGCACTCGCTCGGCGGCGCCGCAGCCGTCCCGGCCCTGCTGACCGACGACCGAATCCGGGCCGGCGTGAACCTCGACGGCACCATGGACCTCACGGTCCCCGAGTCCGGGCTGAACGGGAAGCCCTTCCTGATGATCGGCCACCCGCTGCCCGGTACCGAGGACCCGACCTGGACGACCAGCTGGGCCCGGCTCGACGGCTGGAAGCGCTGGCTCACCTTCGAGGGATCCAACCACGGCACCTTCACCGACAACCCGCTGTTCGCCGAGCCCTACCACCTGCCCGTCCCGCCCGGCACGACGATGTCCGCGCAACGCGGCGTCGAGCTCACCCGCTCCTACGTGGCGGCCTTCTTCGACCTGCAGCTGAAGGACGAGCCGCAACCCGTCCTCGACGGCCCCACCACCTCCGCCCCCGAGGTCACCTTCCACCGCTGACCCGCCCTCGTCCGCGGCGAGCTCCCCACCCGGGTCACCGACGATGAACCCACCGCGCAGGAAGTCGGCCACGTCGACTTCCTGCGCGCCCGCACCCGGCCTGCCCCGGCAGGATCCAGCTGAGCGCCCGGCCGGGAGCATGACCGATGGCACCACCATGGCGGCGCTGGCGGGTGGGGGTACGCGAGCCCATGTGGCCACACCGGCGGGCCACTGAACGTGAACTCGGATGCCGGTCGGCTCGTGGCAGCGGCGTCAGATCCGAGACGGCCGGCTGTTGTCGGCCCGGGTTCAGGACGGTGGCTGTAGCCACCGCCGCGCCGCGGCGAGATTCACCTCGACGTCATCGCTCCAAGAGCAGACCTCCAGCCATGAGAGGTAGCCGCCTTGCGCGAAGACCAGAACCTCGCCGGGGCACTCTCCGGTTTCGGTGACCAGCTGTACGCCGGCAGCCACAACAGTGCCAGCGTCCGTTGGCGCGGGCTCCACCGCGTCGGCGTCGAGCTCGAAGTAGGCTGTGCCGCACCCGCACTTACAGCGGGATTGCACCCTGAGGTGGGACACCTGCCGTCGGAGGGCGAGGTGAACCGGCTCGTCCGGGTTCAGGACGAGGTCCAGCACGTCAGCTACGTCCTCGGGCAGGCTGGCACTCATGCCGCCAACGTAGCTGACCAGCACCTTCGGGCTTCGACCGGTGCCTGCGAGGCAGCCGTCGATGACCTCCGGTCGGCACTGCAGCATCTTCAGCTGGCGCTTCACGGCGCGGACGATCCGGCCGAGGTCGGCCGCGGCGAGGTTGCCGATGTCACGCTTGACCAGCGACCAGACACCCCTCGGTCGGGTTGCGGTCCGGAGCAATCGACTGCCCGGCCTCGTCCTCGAAGACGATCCAGGTGTTGCGCTCCGCCGCGGTGGCCTCACCCGCGGCCAGGTCTCCTTCTTCCAGACTCGACCGCGTCGTCATCGCGCTCGATCGCGTGTCTGGTGGGCTGCTGCCAGCTCCAGCCGTGGTGCTTCAGTAACCGCCAGGTGCCCTCGACCGGCCCGGCGCTACCGCTCGACCGACCGCACGCCGATCCGCAGGGCAGCGGCAATCACCGCGTTCTCCTGCCCGCCCTCGAATCGCTCCACGGCCTGCAGCCACAACCTCTCCGCGTGGTCCTCTCCGGCATCGGTCAGTCCGCCGCCCTGCGCGCACCTCACACCCCACGGCTACCGGTGCCGCCGACAGCCAACGGTCAGGCGAATGGCACCGACATCACCCGACCAAGTTCAGCACCGCGCAGGAAGTCGGCCGTATCGACTTCCAGTGCCTCGCACTCGGCGACGCCCGGCACGCTGCGGCTGATCACTGTCGGGGCACACCGTGCCGAAGCCGCGGAGTCGACGGGCCCCTGCCTGGCGGGGAGCAGGGCCGACCGAGCCGCTGGGACGCGGGTCGGCTGCGGCGGGCCGGCGCGCAGGAAGTCGGCTGCTTCGACTTCCTGCGTCGCCGCACCAGACCACGCCCGGCAAGATGCGCCCGGTCCCCCGGCAGGCGCGGGGCTTCGGGGCCGTGGAATCGACGGGCCCTGCCCGGCGGGGGCGGGGTCACCCGACTGCGGCGGGCTGCCGCACGGGAAGTCGGCCACGTCGACTTCCTGCGTCGCCACGCCCGAACGCGCCCGGCGCAGTGTGGCTGATCCTCGGCGGGGGCGGGGTGGCCTGGCTGCGGTGGGCTACCGCGCGGGCCAGCGCGCAGGAAGTCGGCTGCTTCGACTTCCTGCGCCGTCGCGGCCTGCCGCGCCCGGCGGGGTGGGGTGGCCCGGCGGTGGTGAGCTGGTGCGGGGGACGTGGGCTGGGTCGACTTTCCGTGGCACGGCGTGGGGGCGGTAGCGCATCGGGCGGGCTGGTGCACGGTGAGCGGGGCGCGGGGGCTGCGTGCGAAGATGGCAGAGCTGGCTGAAACGATCTCCGGACGGTTCTCTGGCCATGGTGAACGAGAACGAGCAGCACCGAGGGGATCCGCGGCAGGACGCCCTGCTGATGGTGCCGATCGCGACGGCCCTGATCGAGGCCGACGGGCGGATCCTGCACTGGAGCGGCGACGCCGAGGCACTCCTCGGCTACTCCCCCACGCAGGCGATCGGCGAGAAGGCCGCGCAGTTGCTGGCCTCCGACGACCAGCGGCCCGAGGTCCTGGCGCTGTTCCAGCAGATCCTGGACGGCCGGGCCTGGTCCGGTGTGTTCCCGGTCCGGCACCGGGACGGGCACGCGGTGAACCTGGAGTTCCGCACCCATCCGATCACCGGGCCGGACGGCCGCCCGCTGGTGCTGGCCGTCGCCTCGGACGTGACGACGCTGCGCCGGATCCAGGCGGACCTGGCCGTGCTCGACGGGTTCTTCACGCAGTCCCCGGTAGGCATGGGCGTGTACGACACCGAACTGCGGTTCGTCCGGCTGAACGAGGCGCTGGCGAGGGCCAACGGCCTGCCCGCCGGCGAGCACCTGGGCCACCGGCTCACCGAGATCCTGCCGGGGATCAACGGTGCGGAGGCCGAGGCGGTGATGCGGAAGGTCCTGGAGACCGGCCGGCCGGTCGTGGACACCCGCTCGCACGGCCGCACCCCCGGTGACCCGCAGCACGACCACGCGTGGTCGGCCTCGTACTTCCGGCTGGAGGAGCCGGGCGGGCGGGTGCTGGGCGTCAGCTCGACCGTCATCGACATCACCGAGCGCTTCCGCGCCGACGCCCGGGCGGCGCGGGCCCAGGAGCGGCTGGCCCTGCTGGTCGACGCGACGGCCTCCATCGGCACCACGCTGGACCTGCGGCAGACCGCCCGGGAGCTGGCCGACGCGATGGTGCCGAGGGTCGCCGACATCAGCGGGGTGTTCGCGCTGGAGGCGCTGGTCGCGGGGCGCAACGTCGAGCCGCCCGAGCCGGACGCGCCGAAGCTGGTGCGCCGGCTGGCGCTGGCCACCACCGACCCGCTGTACCCGGCGGAGGCGCTGCCGGTGGATGCGCTGTACGAGCTGCCGGCCGACTCCCCGTACGCCCGGGCGATGGACACCGGCCGGACGGTGGTGGTGCCGTCCTGGGAGCTGCCCCTGCTGAGCGAGGCCATCTCGGAGAGCCGCCGCCAGGCCTACCTGGGGGACCGGCCGCGCTCGGTGCGGATCACCCCGCTGGTGGCCCGCGGCACCACGCTCGGCATGGTGGTGTACTCGCGGCGCGGCGAACGGGAGTCCTTCGCGGAGGCGGACATCACCCTCGGCGACGAGCTGGCGTCGCGGGCGGCGGTGGCGATCGACAACGCCCGGTTGTACCTGCGCCAGCACCAGACCGTGCTGGCCCGGCAGCAGGCGTTGCGCGAGGCGAAGGCCGCCCAGGAGCGCCTGGCACTGGTCAACGTGGCGTCCACCCGGATCGGGACCACGCTCGATCTCGCCCAGACGGCGATGGAGCTGGCCGAGGTGGCGACGCCGCGGCTGGCCGACACGGTGGTGGTGGAGGTGCTGGAGGACCTCGTCCGCGGCGAGCGCGAGGCCCGCGCCCCGGCGGACGGGTCGGCGATGCTGCGCCGGATGGCCTTCCACTCGGTGCACGGTTCGACGCTGCAGCCGATCGCCCGCACCGGCGGGGTGCACCGCTTCCTGCCCAGTTCGCCGTACGCGTGGAGCCTGGCGCACCGCAAGCCGGTGCTGGTGCCGCGGATGGACGCGGACGGGCTGGCCTGGTTCGCCGACGACCCGGTGCGCACGGCGGCGGTGCGGGAGCAGAACGTGCGTTCCTTCATGGTGGTCCCGCTGATCGCGCGCGGTACTCCGGTCGGCGTGGCGGGGTTCTACCGGACGCTGGTGGAGCGCCCGTACGAGGACGACGACCTGGCCCTGGCCGGGGAGTTGGCGGTGCGGGCCGCGGTGTCGATCGACAACGCGCTGCTGTTCACCCGGGAGCGCGACGCGGCGGACGCCCGGCAGCGGGCGCTGGACGAGGCGTGGGCCGCGCAGCAGCGGCTGTCGCTGCTCAACGAGGCCAGCAACAGGATCGGCACCACGCTCGATCTGCACCGCACCGCCCAGGAGTTGGTGGAGGTGGTGATCCCGCGCTTCGCCGACTTCGTCACCGTCGACCTGCGCGACGCGGTGCTCGGCGGGGACGAGCCGGGGCCCGTCCCGGAGGACGGTTCGGTGCTGATGCGGGCGGTGGCGGTCGGCGAGTCGGCCCCGGACGGCACGATGACGGCGGCGGCCGACGAGGTCGGCGGGACCTCGCAGTCCGCCCAGGTGTACGCGCAGAGCCTGCGCTCCCGGCGTTCGATCCTGGTCTCCCAGGTGACCGAGGAGGAGCTGCGCCGGATCGTGGCCGCCCCGGACCGGGTGCAGCCCGGGCTGGACGCCGGGGTGCACTCGTACCTCATGGTGCCGCTGGTGGCGCGCGGACTCGTGCTGGGCGGCGCGGAGTTCGTCCGGACCCACAACCCGCTGCCGTTCGGCCCGGCGGACCGCTCGCTGGCCGAGGAGCTGGTCGCCCGCACCGCGCTGGCGATCGACAACGGGCGGCTCTACCGCCGGGAGCGGGACACCGCGCTGACCCTGCAGCGCAGCCTGCTCCCGCAGGAGATCCACCGCACCCTCGGCCTGGAGATCGCCTACCGCTACCTGCCGAGCAGCGTGGTCAGCGAGGTCGGCGGCGACTGGTTCGACGTCGTCCCGCTGTCCTCCGGGCGGGTCGCCCTGGTGGTCGGCGACGTGATGGGCCACGGCATCCGGGCCGCTGCCACGATGGGCCAACTCCGTACGGTGGCGCGGACGCTGATCACCCTCGAACTGGACCCGTCACGGGTCCTGCACCGGTTGGACGAGGCCACCACGGCGATCGGCGAGGGCCAGTTCGCGACCTGCGTCTGCGTGGTCTACGACCCGGTGGACCGCCGCTGCACGGCCGCCTGCGCCGGGCACCTGCCACCGGTGGTGGCCGACGCGCACGGGCGGGCGCACCTGGTCGAGCTGCCACCGGGCGTACCGCTGGGCGTGGGCGGAGTCCCCTTCGAGAGCGTGGAGTTCATCCTCCCCGAGGAGGCCATCCTGGCGCTCTACACCGACGGGCTGGTGGAACGCCGGGGCCGCGACCTCGACGAGGGGGTGCAGCTGCTCTGCCGGACCGTCGCCAACCGACGCCGTTCGCTGGAGCAGACCTGTGACGCCGTGCTGGCCGAACTCACCGGCCACCCCAGCGAGGACGACATCGCCGTCCTCATGGCGCAGGTCCGGCCGACCGGTGCCGACCGGATCGCCACCCTCCAGCTCACCGGGGACCTCGCCATGGTCGCGCACTCGCGCCGCTTCACCCGCGAGACGCTCACCGAGTGGGGCCTCGGCCCGCTGGCCGACTGGGCGGAGCTGCTCACCAGCGAGCTGATCACCAACGCCCTGGTGCACGCCGGATCACCCACCCAGCTGCGGCTGTTCTGCAACCGGTCGCTCACCGTGGAGGTCGCCGACCAGGAGGGCGAGGGGCCCCGGATCCGCCGCGCCCGCGCCGAGGACGAGGGCGGGCGGGGCATCCACCTGGTCAACGAGCTCGCGCACCGCTGGGGCAGTCGCCGGACCGGGGACGGCAAGGTGGTCTGGTTCGAGCTGGAGCTGCCCCCGGGCGGCGCGTCGGCCTAGGGCGCGCCTTTCGGGCCGGTCCGGGCGGGCAGGCCGACAGACTGCGATGACAACCACCGGTTGTCGCCCCGGCGGGGCGGTTGTTGGCCGGTTCGGGCGCCGGAGGGCTTTCCTGGTGCCACGGCGGGACAGCCCCCGACCGAACCGACCGGACCCGCCGGACCCGCCGGACCCACCGGACCCACCGGACCCGCCGCACCCACCGCACCGGCCGAACCCACCGGACCGACCCGAGGAGCCACCGTGCAGCAGACCGACGCCCGCACCGTCGTCACCGCCTACGTCACCCTGATCGCCGCGGGTGAGCGCGAGGCCGCCATCGCCCTGTTCGCCGAGGACGCCACCTGGGCCTACCCGGGCGGCCTCGCCCTGTCCCGCGTCTGGCGCGGCAAGAAGGAGATCTTCGGCGACTTCCTCGGCCAGGTCGGCGCCCTGTTCGCCCCCGACGGCCTGCCCCGGATCACCCTGACCAACGTGCTGGCCGACGGCCCGCAGGCGGTCGCCGAGTGGACCACCGAAGGCACCGCCGCCAACGGCTCCGCGTACCGGAACCGCTGCCTGGGCGTGTTCACCGTGGAGGACGGCCTGATCACCGAGGTTCGCGAGTACCTGGACACCCACCACGTCACGCAGACCCTGCTCGCCTGAGCGGTCAGTCGGGCAGCAGCAGGTTCACGTCGCCGAACTCGTGCCACAGGTACCGCTCCCGGACGGCCTCCCGGTAGCAGGCGGCCAGCAGCGGGCGGCCGGCGACGGCGGCCAGCATCAGCAGGTGCGACGCGCGGGGCTCGTGCCAGCCGGTGAGCAGGCCGTCGACGGCCCGGACGCCGCGCTCCGGGGTGATCACCAGCTCCGTCCAGCCGTCGGCCTCCCGGACGGTGCCGTCCGGCCCGGCGGCCGACTCCAGGGCCCGCACCACCGTGGTCCCGACCGCGATCACCCGCCCGCCGCCCGACCGGACGTGCCCCACCAGGCCGGCGGTGGCCGCCGGGACGTGGAACCGCTCGGCGTACGGCGCCTCGTGGGCCTCGGGCGAGGCCACCCCGGTGTGCAGGGTGACGGGCGCGAGCAGCACCCCGCGCCCGGCCAGCCGGGCCACCACCTCGGCGCTGAACGGCCGTGCCGCACTGGGCATCTCGCTGCTGCCGGGGACGGTGGCGAAGACCGTCTGGTAGGCCTCGATCGGCCAGTCGCGGTCCACGTAGCCGTAGCGGATCGCCCGGCCGTGCCGGTCGAGGTAGTCCGGCAGCGGGGCGGGGAGCACGAGTCGGGCGTACCAGAGCCGGGCCGTGAAGGGCCCGGTCAGCTCGGCCGCGCCTCCCGCGGGCAGGGTGATCCGCAGTCCGGGGCGGGCCGGGGTCTCCGCCGGCGGGTAGTAGGCGGCCGCCCGGCCCGGCATCGCCCGGCGCAACTCGACCAGGTGGCCGCCGCGTTCGTCGGGCTGCGCGGAGGACAGGTGCAGGGCGACCGCCGTGCCGTCCGGCAGCCGACCTGGCAGCGCCGCCGGGAGGGTGGCCGAGTTGTTGACCACCAGCAGGTCGCCGGGGCGCAGCACCCCGGGCAGGTCGGTGAAGCGGTGGTGCTCGACGCTCCCCCGGTCGCGCCGGCCGACCAGCATCCGCACCCCGTCCCGCGCCCCGCCGCGCGCCTCCGCCGGTGCGCGGGCGGAGAGTTCGGGCGGAACGGCGACGTCGAGCCGCACCTCCGCGAGGGTGGTCATCGCCCGCCTCGGGCGGCCGCCAGGTCCGCGGCGCGGTAGCGGCCGGAGGCGGCACCGTCGCGCAGCAGGCCGAGCAGCACCGGCGCCACGTCCTCGGGCAGCGGCTCGCCGGAGATGTCCTCGCCGGGGCTGGCCTCCTGGAGCATCCGGGTGCGCATGCTGCCCGGATCCACCGCCCAGACCCGCAACTGCGGCTCCTCCCGGGCGAGTACGGCGGTGGCGAGGTCGAGCGCCGCCTTGCCGGCGCCGTAGCCGCCCCAGCCGGGGTAGGCCACCACGGCGGCGTCCGAGCTGATGTTGAGCACGGCGCCGGCGCGGGCGCGCAGCTGCGGCAGGAGCAGCTGGGTGAGGGCGATCGGGGCGAGCGCGTTGACCTCGAAGGCCTCCAGCAGGTCGGGCAGCGGGAAGTCGGCCAGCCGGGGCAGCGGGTCGGCGCCGGGGGCGCTCGCGCCGTTGAGCGTACCGGCGTTGTTGATCAGGAGGTCGGCGCCGCCGAGCCCCGCGGCGGCCTCGGCCAGGCGGGCGCGGTGGTCGTCGTCGACGACCGAGCCGGGGAGGGCGACGACCTCGGTGACGGCGGCCAGGTCCGCCGCCGCGGCGGCGAGTTCGGCCTCGCCGCGGGCGGTGACCACCAGCTGCCAGCCGTCCGCGGCGAGGGCCCGGGCGAGGGCGAGGCCGAGGCCGCGGGAGGCCCCGGTGACCACGGCGACGGGGGCGGACGTGGGGGCGGGGTCGGGAGCGGTGTGCTGTGCTGCGTTCATGCCCCCACCCTCGCCCCGCCGGGGCCCCGGCCGGATCGGCCGCCGGAACCGGGACCCGCTCCTCCGTTGGCCCTAGACCCTGGCCGCCGGACGGACGCGGCCCGGGGCCGGTCTCAGGCCCCGCTCGGGGAGCCGTCCTGCCAGTGCTGCGGGTCGGTCCAGGCGGCGAGCGTGCGGCGGGTCTCGAAGCGGTGCTCCCGGCCGGTGAGCGGGTCGGTGAACTCGACGGCCGAGGCGAGCAGTTGGAGCGGGCGGCGGAAGTCGTCCGGGGCCGGTTCGGGCAGCACCACCGGGTAGACCGGGTCGCCGAGGATCGGCACCCCGAGCCCGCTCATGTGCAGTCGCAGCTGGTGGGTGCGTCCGCTCAGCGGCCGCAGCCGGTAGTGGCCGAGGCCGTCGCGGTGCTCCGGCAGGTCGATCCGGCTCTCGCTGTTCGGGGGCGCGTCGAGCTCGCGGGCCGCGATCACGCCGCGCTCCTTGAGGATGTGGCTGCGCACGGTGCGCGGCAGGTCCAGCTCGGGGTGGTACGGGGCGACGGCCCGGTACTCCTTGCGGACCAGCCGGTCGCGGAACAGCGTCTGGTAGGCGCCGCGGTCGGCGGGCCGCACCACGAACACGGCCAGGCCGGCGGTGAGCCGGTCGAGCCGGTGCGCGGGGCTGAGCTCGGGCAGGTCGAGGTCGTGCCGCAGCCGGGACAGCGCGGTCTCGACGACGTGCCGGCCGCGCGGCGTGGTGGCCAGGAAGTGCGGCTTGTCGACGACGACCAGGTGCTCGTCCCGGTGCAGCACGGCCAGCTCGAACGGGACCGGGGCCTCGTCCGGGAGGTCGCGGTAGAACCACAGGTGGGTGCCGGGCCGGAACGGCTCGTCGGGGGCGACCGGTCCGTCCGCGCCGACGATCTCCCGGCCCCGCAGCGCCGTGTCGATCCGCTCGGCGCCGACCGCGGCGAGCCGTTCGAGCAGGTAGTCGCGGACGGTCGGCCAGGGGCCTTCGAGCGGCAGCCGCAGGTGCACCGGGTCGACGCCGCGGCGCTGCGGGAGGGGGGAGGCCGGGCGGCGGCTCTTGCGTCTCATCTCGGGGCCCAGCCTAGTCGGCGGGTCCGGGCGGCCCCGGCCGGGCCCGAGGTGCCGCCCGTGGGGAGCCCGGAGAGAGTGGACGGTGGGGCCCTTTCCAGCCGGGTGGGGCCCTTTCCAACCGGGAGGACACGTGCGCGCCGACGGACCGGACGGGATGCCGCCGCTGCACCTGCCGCGGCGCACCCGGCTGCTGTTGCTCTGCGCGTTCCTGCTGCTGGTCGCCGCCGTGGTGGCCGATCTGGTCAGCGGGCCGGGGACGACGCTGTCCCCCGTGCTGGCGGTGGCGCCGGTGCTGGCGGGGGCGACCACCCGCAGTGCCCGGGTGCCGCTGGCGGCGGGCGGGCTGGCGGTGGTGGCCGTCGGGCTGCTGGAGACCACCAACACCGAGCTGCCGACCGAGGTCCACCTCACCGCACTGATCACCGTCCTCGCCGCGACGCTGGCCAGCGCCGCCAACGTGGTGCTGGTGGCGGCGCGGGAGCGGGAGCTCTTCCAGGTCCGCACGGTGGCGGAGGCGGCGCAGCGCGCCCTGCTGCGCCCGCCGCCGGAGCGGATCGGGCCGTTGCGGGTCGCCGTGCGCTACGTCGCCGCGGCCGCCGAGGCTCGGATCGGCGGGGACCTCTACGCCCTGGTGGAGACCCGGCACGGGGTGCGGATCCTGCTCGGGGACGTGCAGGGGCACGGCCTGCCGGCGGTGGAGACGGCGGCGGACGTGCTGGGGGTGTTCCGCGAGGCGGCCCGCACCGAGGCCGATCTCGGGCGGCTCGCCGAGCGGCTGGACGCCGCGCTGGCCGCCCGCCCCGGGGAGGGGCGCTTCGCCACCGCGCTGCTGCTGTCGGTGCCGCCGGGGCGGGAGCCGGTCGCTCTGGTGAACTGCGGCCATCCGCCGCCGCTGCTGCGCCGGGAGGGCCGGGTGAGCGCGCTGGCGCCGCCGGCGGCCGCGCCGCCGCTGGGGCTGCTGGGACTGACCGGCGGCGGGTACCCCGCGGGCCGGTTCGAGGCCCGCCCGGGGGACCTGTTGTTGCTGCACACCGACGGGGTGACGGAGGCGCGGGGCGCCGGGGGCGTCTTCTACCCCTTGGAGGACCGGCTGCCGGGGCTGCCCGCGGGGAGCCCGGCCGACCTGCTGGACGGACTGCTCGCGGACGTCGGGGAGTGGGTCGGTGCCGCCGGTCTGACCGACGACGCGGCACTGCTCGCGATCCGCTGGGAGGCGTGAGGGGCGGCGGTGTCAGTGCCGTGTGCAAGGCTCGGTGCACGGCCGGCGGGGTGCCGGGCGGGACGGATCGTCGAGGGGACGGTGCCATGGGTGGCAGGGCCAGCGGGTCGTTCGAGGTGACGGCGTTCGAGCCGGTCGAGACGGAGGAGCGGGAGGGGGCCGCCTTCGGCCGGATCCGGATCGCCAAGGCGTTCACGGGTGGCCTGTCGGGCGGCAGCGAGGTGCGGATGCTCTCGGTCGGGGGGCCGTCGGGCGCCCCGGCCTCGTACGTCGCGGTGGAGCACGTGACGGGCGAGCTGGACGGGCGGAAGGGCTCGTTCGTCCTGCAGCACTCGGCGTGGGACACCGGCGGCACGACGATCCGGGTGGTGCCGGGCACGGGTGCGGGCGAGCTGGCCGGTCTGACCGGGGAGTTCCACCTGACGGTCGCCGAGGACGGCACCCACCGCTACGTCCTGGACTACGAGCTGGGCTGACCGGCAGCAGGACGGCCCGGGCGCCGGCGGCGAACGGCGGCGAACGGCCGCGGCCGGCCGGCCCCGGGGGTACGGGGTCGGCCGGCCGCGGGCGGGGTGGTCGGTCGATCAGGCCCAGCTGGAGTGCAGCGGCTTGCCCTCGGCGTAGCCGGCAGCGCTCTGGACGCCGATGATCGCCTTCTCGTGGAAGTCCTCGAGGCTGTTCGCGCCCGCGTAGGTGCAGGAGCTGCGCACGCCGGCGATGATCGAGTCGATCAGGTCCTCGACGCCGGGGCGGGCCGGGTCCAGGAACATGCGGGAGTGCGAGATGCCCTCCTCGAACAGCGCCTTGCGGGCGCGGTCGTAGGAGGAGTCCTGGGCCGTGCGGTTGCTGACGGCGCGGGCCGAGGCCATGCCGAAGCTCTCCTTGTACTGGCGGCCGTCGGCGGAGGTCTGGAGGTCGCCCGGGGACTCGTAGGTGCCGGCGAACCAGGAGCCGATCATCACGTTGGAGGCACCGGCGGCCAGCGCCATGGCGACGTCGCGCGGGTGGCGCACGCCACCGTCGGCCCAGACGTGCTTGCCGAGGCGGCGGGCCTCGGCGGCGCACTCCAGGACGGCGGAGAACTGCGGGCGGCCGACGCCGGTCATCATCCGGGTGGTGCACATGGCGCCCGGGCCGACGCCGACCTTGAGGATGTCGGCACCGGCCTCGACGAGGTCGCGGACACCGGCGGCGGAGACGACGTTGCCGGCCACGATCGGGATCTGCGGGTCCAGGCCGCGGACGGCGCGGAGCGCGCTGATCATCGACTCCTGGTGGCCGTGCGCGGTGTCGACCACCAGCACGTCGGCGCCGGCCTCGATCAGGGCCTTGGCCTTGCCGGCGACGTCGCCGTTGATGCCGACGGTGGCGGCGATCCGCAGCTTGCCGGCGGCGTCCACGGCCGGGGTGTAGAGGGTGGCGCGCAGCGCGCCCTTGCGGGTCAGGATGCCGACCAGCCGGCCGTCGCCGTCGACGACGGGGGCGAGCTTGCGGTGCGCCTCGGTGAGCTTCTCGAAGGCGGCGCGCGGGTCGACGTCCTCGGCCAGCAGCAGCAGGTCGCGGGACATGATGTCGGCGAGGCTGGTGAAGCGGTCCACGCCCTGGCAGTCGGAGTCGCTGACGACGCCGACCGGGCGGCCGTCCTCGACGACCACGAGGGCGCCGTGCGCGCGCTTGGGCAGCAGCGACAGCGCCTCCGCGACGGTGGCGCCGGGGGCGAGGGTGATGGGGGTGTCGAAGACCAGGTGGCGCTGCTTGACCCAGGAGACGACCTCGGCGATGACCTCGGTCGGGATGTCCTGCGGGATGGCGACCAGGCCGCCGCGGCGGGCGACGGTCTCGGCCATCCGGCGGCCGGCGATGGCGGTCATGTTGGCGACGACGAGTGGGATGGTGGTGCCGGTGCCGTCGTTGGAGGAGAGGTCGACGCCCTGCCGGGAGCCCACGGCGGAACGGCTGGGGACCATGAAGACGTCGTCGTACGTGAGGTCGTACGAGGGCTTGAGGTCGTTCAGGAAGCGCATGAAGGGGGGCTCTCTGGCTGGGAGAAATTACACCTCGGGTGCGGTTGCGGCGGTGCCGCGGGGCGCACTCGGGCGCCCCGCACCCAACGTTCGATTCTCCGGGACGGTGGGGGCAAAAGCCAGTTCGGGGGCGATTGCTGGCGCTGTACACAAACCATGATCAAAGCTCCGCGCGTAGACATGGAGGATCATCCAAAAGATCGGCCTTTCGCCCCGGCCGGGGCCACTCCCGTAGCATTCACGCGGTAACGGCGAGGCGATCGGGAAGCGGCGACAGGCATGACGGCGGGCGTGGACATCGAGCAGGACCAGGGCGGCACGGACACCGAGGAGGAGATCGACTACGGTCCCGGCCTCGACCCCGAGCGCCTGCGGCTCTGCCTGGACGTGCTCGCCGAGCTCGACGGACTGCACGTCGACCACCCGGACGCGATCACCGTCCGCCAGGCCGTCGGCGGGGTGTTCCGCACCCTCAAGCAGCGCCGCCGCCAGGAGACCCGGGCCCGCAAGACCGCCAACGACCGTGCGGTGACCGCCCGCACCGCCACCGGCGCCCCCACCCGGATCGACGACGAGACCGCCGGCGCCTTCGGTCTGACCACGGCCACCACCACCGAGATCGCCGGCATCCTCGAGCGGCCCCGCTCCTGCTACACCTGCAAGGGCCGGTACGTCGAGGTCGACGCGTTCTACCACAACCTGTGCCAGCCCTGCGCGGCGAAGAACCGGGCCCACCGGGACGCCCGGGCCGACCTCACCGGCAAGCGCGCGCTGCTCACCGGCGGCCGGGCCAAGATCGGGATGTACATCGCGCTGATGCTGCTGCGCGACGGCGCCCACACCACCATCACCACGCGCTTCCCCAACGACGCGATCCGCCGCTTCACCGCGATGCCGGACAGCGCCGACTGGATCCACCGCCTCAAGGTCGTCGGCATCGACCTGCGCGACCCGGCCCAGGTCCTGGCGCTCGCCGACGAGGT
Organism: Kitasatospora sp. NPDC004745; assembly: GCF_042873275.1. Lineage (NCBI taxonomy): Bacteria > Bacillati > Actinomycetota > Actinomycetes > Kitasatosporales > Streptomycetaceae > Kitasatospora > Kitasatospora sp. NPDC004745. The sequence goes on from NZ_JBIALK010000004.1 coordinate 306,891, forward strand.
CGCCGCGGACGGCCCGCTGGACATCCTGATCAACAACGCCGCGCAGACCGTCCGGCGCCCGCCGGAGTCCTACCGCGAGCTGATCGCCGCCGAGTCCGCGCCGCTGCCGGCCGGCGAACTGCCGCAGTCCACCACCATCGGGCGGTTCGGCAGCGGCAGCGTCGACCTGCCCGCGCTCCCCCACCAGGCGGGCGAGGACGACCGGCGGATGGCCGCCGAGGACGTCACCTCGCTGGCCCTGGTCACCGGCTCGGCGACGCCCGACCGGATCGCGGCCGGCACCGCGATCGACGCCGGCGGCCTGGTGCCCGACCTCGCACCCACCAACAGCTGGGTGCAGACCGTCAGCGAGGTCGGCCCGATCGAGCTGCTGGAGGTGCAGCTCTGCAACTCCACCGCGCCGTTCATCCTGATCAGCCGGCTGCGTCCGGCGATGGCCGCCTCGGCCTCGCGCCGCAAGTACGTGGTCAACGTCTCCGCGATGGAGGGCGTGTTCCACCGCGGCTACAAGGGCGCCGGCCACCCGCACACCAACATGGCCAAGGCCGCGCTCAACATGCTCACCCGCACCAGCGCGCAGGAGATGTTCGAGGCCGACGGCATCCTGATGACCGCCGTCGACACCGGCTGGATCACCGACGAGCGGCCGCACCCGGACAAGATGCGTCTCGCCGACGAGGGCTTCCACGCCCCGCTCGACCTGGTCGACGGCGCCGCCCGGGTGTACGACCCGATCGTCCGCGGTGAGCAGGGCGAGGACCTGTACGGCTGCTTCCTCAAGGACTACGACCGCTCCAACTGGTGACCACCGAAGGAGAACGCGAGTTGACCCACGCACCGCTGCTCGGCGCCGGGATCATCGTGCCCACCGGCGACGGCCGGGTCCTGATCGGCCGTCGGACCACCGCCGGTGAACCGCCCACCTGGAGCCTTCCGGGCGGGAAGGTCGATCCGGGCGAGTCCTTCGAGGAGACCGCGGCGCGGGAGCTCGCCGAGGAGACCGGCATCGTGCTGGCCGCCGGGGAGATGCGGGTGCTCGCTCTGCTGCTCGACCACGAGCTCGGCCGGCCCCGGCTGACCGCCGCCGTGCTGGCGCCGCCGAGCCTGGCCGAGGCCGTCGTCACCGAGCCGCACGCCTGCGGCGGCTGGGAGCGCTTCCCGGTGGACGCCCTGCCGGAACCGATGTTCTACCCGTCCGGGCTGGTGCTGGACAGCTGGCTGCCGGGCGCCGGCGTCACCCGCCGCCCGGGGACGCACGGCTACCCGGTCGGCTGACGGCGCGCCGCGGCCGTCCGGGCACGGGACGCGCCGGTGCCCCGGGACTCCCCTGTGGTCCCGGGGCACCGGCCGTCGCGGGGGCGTGGTCCGCCCACGGCGGGTCAGCCGTCGCGGGGACGATCCCGGCCGTGGCGGCCGTCAGCCGTTGCGGGCCGCCTCGGGCCCGGTGATCCGCTTCAGCAACGGCAGCGTCGAGGCGATGATCCCCAGCGAGGCGACCAGCCCGAAGGCCGTCAGCCCGTAGTAGACCGCGCCCGGCGACACCAGGTCGTACTCCATCTGCGACTTGAGGAACATGGCCGCCGCCGCGAAGCCCGTCCCGATGGCCACCCCCGACACCAGCAGCAGCGGCAGCGCGCTCTCCAGGCCGATCACCCGTTGCAGCAGCCCCAGCGGGGCTCCGGTCAGCCGCAGCATCGCGAACGGCCGGCGGCGGTCGGAGAGTCCGGCCACCACGCTGACCGCGAGGCTGCAGCCGGCGATCGGCAGGGTGGTCAGCAGCACCACGTCGGCCAGCTGGCGCCAACCGGCGAGCTCCTTCTGGAAGGCGGTGCCCCAGTCCTGGACCATCCGGGCCTGGTAGGTCGGATAGGCCCTGGTGAAGAGGGTGCGCAGCTGCTCCATCGCGGCGGACGAGCCGTCGGTGGTCGCGTAGATCATCTTCACCGGCAGCCCGGCGACCTCCTCCGCGGGGACCGGCACGGCCGGCCACTCCTGCTCCTCGGCCGCCGCGCGCAGGCTGACGAACTGGAACACCGGGACGGCCGCGACGCTCGCCCCGGGGGCGCAGTGGCCGAGCACCGGCACCTGCGCCAGCTCCGAGCAGAGCACCAGCGCCGGTGCGAAGCGCGGCGGGTCCGCCGGGTCCCGGCCGACCCCGGTCGGGTTGGTGTGCGCCAGTGCGAGCCCCCGGAAGCCGGGGACGGCCCGGGCGTCCGCCAGGAGGCCGTCGGAGACCCGGTCGATCGCCTGCGGGTCCAGGATGTCCCGGGAGGTGTGGACGACCGAGGCGCGGGTCTTCGGATCGCCGCTCAGAGCGCCGCGGTTGTCGTTGATGGTGCCGATGATGCAGACCGTCGCCGTGGTGACGAACAGGGCCAGCACCAGGCCCGCCACCGAGCGGAACCCGGCCTTCGGGTCGTCCGCGAGCCGGCGCACCGCGATCAGCGCGGCCGGGCGGCTGGTGCGCCGGGCCACTGCCCGGGCGGCGGCCATGGTCAGCCACGGTCCGGCGACCACCAGCCCGAGCATCACCAGCAGGAAGCCGGTGAGGTAGGCGGCGGTCTGCCCGTTGGTGGTGGCCGGCCGGTGGCCCACGAAGACCCCGAGCTCGACCAGGCCGAGCGCCAGCGGGACGAGCCGCCAGGCCCGCGGCGGCTTCGGCGTCACCCGCCGGGAGACGCCCAGCGGCGAGATGGTGACCCGGCGCAGGGCGAGCCGGGCGGCCAGCGCCGCGGCGACGGGCACGCCCAGGGCCACCCCGAGGGCCTGCGGCGCGCCCAGCCCGAGGTCGCCGGCGAAGAAGCGGTCCCCCGTGAAGGGCACGGCGGCCACCAGCGGGCGCAGCGCGTAGGAGAGGCCGAAGCCGGCGGCGGTGCCGATCACCGAGGCCACCGTGGACTCGACCGCCGAGACCACCGAGATCTGCCCGGGGGTCGCGCCGACCAGCCGCATCGCGGCGAAGCGCTGCTCGCGGGTGGCGGCGGACAGCCGGGTCGCGGTGCCGATGAAGATCAGCACCGGGAAGATCAGCGCGCCCGCCACCGTGGAGAGGATCAGCGTCATCGCGTCGCCGCGCACGCCCTCGCCGTAGCAGTCGCTGTCGCACTCGGCGGGGACGCCGGTGGCGATGGTGGTGACCCGGGTGGCCCGCGGCGCGGCCGCGACCTCCTCGGCGGTGCGCCCGACGATGACCGTGAGGGTGTCCGGGGAGGGCAGTGCGGCGTCGCCCAGGACGCCGGCCGACCGGCCCGGGAGGCGGTCCGCGAGCTGGACGCCCGGGACGCCGCGGAGCAGCTTCGCCAGTGCGGGTGAGGCGTAGTACTCGCCGGGCGCCGGCAGCCGGTCCAGGCCGGGCGGGACGGGCGAGGTGGGCCCGGTGGCCGCGACGTCGACCTCGAAGATCCTCCGGCCCTGGTAGTAGTCGTCGTGGGCGTACCACCAGAGCGGGTCGACCGGGGCGGTGTCGGTGCGGCTCTTCGTCCCGGTGTTCATCCAGTGCTGGCGCTCGTTGGCCTTGCCGATCGCGTTGACGCCGGCGAGCGTGGACAGCAGCAGGCCGACGCCGATCGCCACGGCGGCCGCGATCATGACCAGGCGGGCGACGGCCTCGCGGCCGCCGCTGACGGCCAGGCGGAGCGAGAAGAGGATCACCGGACCACCGCGCCGGCGGAGATCGTCCGGGCCCGGCCGTCGCGCACGACGGCCTCGCGGTCGGCGTAGGAGGCGACCCGCGGCTCGTGGGTGACCAGGATGACGGTGGTGCCCTGCTCGCGGGCCGAGTCGACCATCAGCTCCATCACCTGCTCGCCGGTCAGCGAGTCCAGCGCGCCGGTCGGCTCGTCGGCGAACAGCACCTGCGGACGGGCCACCAGGCCGCGTGCCAGGGCGACGCGCTGGGCCTGACCGCCCGACAGCTCACCGGAGCGGCGTTGCTCCATGCCGTCCAGGCCGAGCCGGGCGAACCAGGGCCGGGCCTCGGCCAGCGCGGACGCCCGCCGCACTCCGTTCAGCAGCAGCGGCAGGGCGACGTTCTCCTCCGCCGTCAACTCCGGCACGAGCTGGCCGAACTGGAAGACGAAGCCGAACGCGTCCCGGCGCAGGGCGCTGCGTCGGGACTCGGGCATGGTGTCCAGGCGCTGACCGTTGAAGTGCACCTCGCCCGCGTCCGGCACCAGGATGCCGGCCAGGCAGTGCAGTAAGGTCGACTTCCCCGAGCCGCTGGGGCCCATGACGGCGAGCACCTCGCCGGCCGCCACGGACAGGCTGGCCCCGCGCAGGGCGGGCGTCTCGCCGAAGGCGAGGGTGACGTCGCGGGCCTCGATCACGGCGGTCACGGGCGCACCGCCTCGGCGAGCGCGTCCAGGCGGGCGGCGGTGAGGTCGATCCAGCGCAGGTCCGCCTCCAGGTGGAACAGCCCGTGGTCGGCGAGCAGCGCGTCCACCAGGGCTCCGCTGCGGCGCAGTTCGGTGAGTTCGCGCATCCGGCGCAGGTGGGCGGCGCGCTGGGTGTCCAGGTACTCCTCGGCGTCGCGGCCCAGCATCAGGGCCAGCACCACCTTGGTGAACAGCGTGCTCTGCAGGGTGGGTTCGGGTGCGACCGGGTCCTTGAGCCAGGTCTCGAACTCCGTCACCCCCGCCTCGGTGATCACGTAGCGCTTGCGCTCGGGCCCGTCGCCGGGCTCGGCCTCGCCGGCCACCACCTTGCCGTCCCGGGCCAGCCGGCCGAGGGTCGCGTACACCTGACCGTACGGCAGGGGCTTCCCCCGCCCGAAGAACTCGTCGTAGTCGCGCTTGAGGTCGTAGCCGTGGCTCGGCTCTCGCTCCAGCAGCCCCAACAGGGTCAAAGGAACACTCATGGGGAGACCATACCCCAGGCGTATACTCCGAGTGTATAGCTGGCGAGAATACGCCCATGAGCTGCGGAAACACCGAGGAGAGGGTGCGGGCGGGCAGGAGGCGGCCCCACGTCCGACCCCTGCACCGCACCCGGCCCGGCACCCCCACGGTCGACCGGACCCGGCCGCGCCCCGGCACGAGGGGGCGGCCGGACCAAGCCTGCCCCGGACGCGCACCGGCTGCCGAGGGCCGAACGTCCCGGATGCGGGCGGCCCTCGACCGCTCCGGTGGTCCCGGCCCGTCCGGCGCGGGCCCGGGCCGGTGGTCCCGATGGTCCCGGTGGTACGAGCCCGCACGACTCTTGTGCCCGGGCGTCCACCGGGGGAGATTGGGTGAAGAACTCCGGCGGGCGCCACCGCCGTTCCGCCCCGACGCCACTGAGGAGCCGTCACCGTGCCCGACTCACCGCGCCCGGCCCGGCCCGCCTCGCCCCTGCGGCGAACCGGCCGCCGGCTGCGGTGGGCCCTCGGCGCCGGAACCGACCCCCTGCTCCGGCCCGTCGACCGGGCCCGCTCCCGCGCCTGGCTGGCCGCCCTCCTCGGGGCGCTGCTCGCCCTGGCGCTGACCGCCGGCGGCGCCCTGGTCGGCTACCGGACCGCCGTTCCCCGGGCCGACGCCGACCGCGGGCTGCTGCGCGTCGTGGACGCCGTCGTGCTGAGCGTCCCCGAGGACCACCGCGCCGTCTCCGGCAGCCGCTTCGGCGGCAGGCACCACGACCGCGTCGACGTCGAGGCCCGCTGGACGTCCCCCGACGGCGTCCCGCACACCGGGACCGTCCAGGCGCCGCGCGCGACCACCGCCGGGTCGGTGCTGCCCGTCTGGGTCGACCGGGCCGGGGAGCCGACCGGGCCCCCGCTCGACCACACCGCGATCGCCGTCTCGGCCGCCTGCACCAGCCTCGGCGCCCTGCTCGCCCTGCTGGCCCTGCTCGTCCTCGCCCTGCGGCTGCGCCTGCACACGCTGGAGCGCCGCACCGACGAGGCCTGGAGCCGCGACTGGGCCCGCCTCGAACCCCTCTGGAGCGGCCGCGCCGGCCACCGCCAGGACGACTGACCCGACGCCATGACTCGGCCCGACCTGGCCCGAACTGCCCTGATGCGGCCCGGGCCGGCGCCTCAGAGCGGGTCGGTCCAGCCGGGCGGCGCGGCGTGCGGCCGGGCGGCCCGGTGGGTGAGCGCGGCGACCAGGACGAGGAGGGCCACCGCCAGGGCCAGCGCGGCGGGGACGTCGGTGTGCAGGACGAGCACGGCGCCGAGCAGCGCACCGGCGAACATCCAGGCCGCGGAGGCCAGCCGGCGCGGCCCGGTGCGGTCGGCGGCGAGGGCGGTGATGGTCATGGTGAGCACCGTGGTGGTCAGGTCCGGCACCTTGAGCGAGCGCACCACCGCGTTCTGCCCGCCCATCGCGAAGCCGAGCAGGCCGATCAGGGTGTAGCGGACCGGGTCGGAGCCGTGCCCGGCGACGGCCGCCAGGACGGTGCCCGCCGCGACGAGCACCGCCTGCGCGGTGACCGCCGTGCTCAGTAGGTGCCCGCGGTGGCCGGGCAGCCGCTCCGCGAGGCGGCCGCCGGCCAGCGCGCCCAGCAGGAAGGCGCCGAGGGCGGCCAGCGAGGCGGTGGCGGAGAGTCCGGGGGCGCCGGCCAGGGCGAAGCCGAGGAAGACCACGTTGCCGGTCATGTTGGCGACGAAGACGTGCCCGAGTTCGAGGTAGCTGACCGCGTCCACCACGCCGGTGACGAGGGTGAGCACCAGCAGCATCGGCACGAGCGGTCCGTGCCTGGGGTCGGGTGTGGGCATCGGACCTCCCGGTGTCGGTGCTGGGTCGTTGGCGTGACGGTACCTCCGCTCCGCGGGCCGTCCCGGTCGCCGGGCTCGTGCTAGGCGAGCGCCGGGCGGTCCGGGTCGTCGGGCTCCTCCTCCAGGTGCCAGTGCAGGTCACGGACGCCGGGTTCGAGGGAGAGCCGGCTGACGACCTGTTCGAGGGCGGGGGCGACCTGTCCGGTGACGGCGACGGTGGCGCGCAGGCTGGTGGCCTCCCCGTGGTCGGCGCGCCGGGCGCGCAGACCGGTGGGGGCGAGGCCGGAGGCGGCCAGGGCCTGCAGCAGCAGGGCGCGGATGTGGGTCTCCGAGGTGCGCTCGCACTCCACGTGGACGGTGGCCCGGTTGGTGGAGTCCGGGTCGCTGCCGGACTGCGGCGCCCGGTCGAGCAGCCGCCCGGCCGGGCGCAGGACGAGGTGGACGGCGAGCACGGCCAGGGTGCCGAGGACGGCCAGTTCGAGCTTGCCGGCCGCGGCGAGCACCCCGACGGCCGCCGAACACCACAGGGTGGCCGCCGTGTTGAGGCCGCGGACGCCGGCTCCGTCGCGCAGGATGACGCCGCCGCCGAGGAACCCGATGCCCGAGACGACGTAGGAGGCGACCCGGGTGGGGCTGCCGACGTCGACGACGGCCTCGCTGTACAGGACGAACAGGGTCGCCCCGGCGGCGACCAGGGCGTTGGTGCGCAGGCCGGCCATCCGGGCCCGCCACTGGCGTTCGATGCCGATCAGCGCGCCGCAGGCGATACCGGTGGCGAGCCGGACCAGGAAGTCGACGGTGGTCAGGGTGTGCACGACGGCACCTCCTTCGCTCGGGGGCGGACGGGCCGCGGGCTGCTGCCCGCCCGCCGGGGCGGTCTGGCCTCAGTGACCCAGGGCGGTCTGGACGATCTTGATGATGACCATCACCATCGCCAGCAGCAGGTAGGCGCGCAGGGCGCCCATGCCGACCTTGCGGGTGGTGGACATCACCGGCTTCGCCAGGGTGTCCAGCGGCGGCATCCGCCACTCGCCCCTGGCCTCCGGCCCCGGGCGCCCCCGGCCGCCGGTGCGCTCGGCCGGGCCCTCCGCGCCGGCCGGGCGGCCCGCGGCGAAGGCGTACCCGGCGACGAGGACGCCCGCCACGCCGCAGCCCGTCATGATCCACAGGATCGCCCGCGAGCTGATGCCCGGCCAGACCACGGAGGCGGTGAGGATCAGCGACAGCATCACCAGGACGCCCACCACGGCCGAGGTGAAGGCGTTCGTCCGCGGCCCGTTGACCCAGGGGCCGAGCACCTCGCGGTCGTTGCAGAGCAGCAGCAGGAACACGGTGGCGGAGGGCAGCAGGACGCCGGCCAGCACCTGGACGAACTGGGTCATCAGGCCCTGGGTGTACTCGGTGGACAGCAGGGTGATCGCGGCGGCCACGGTGACCAGCCCGGCGTAGATGCCGTAGAAGCCCTTGGCGCCCTTGACGCCCCGGTGCAGCGAGTGCCGGATCCCGAAGACGTCGCCGATGGCGTAGGCGGTGGAGAGCGAGACGGCGAAGGCGCCGATGATCGAGGCGTCCAGCAGCGCGACGGCGAACAGCACGCCCGCCAGGTGGCCGGCCCTGGCCTCGATGCCGCGCGCCACCGCACCGGCGTCGGAGAACCCGCCCGCGCCGTCGGTGCCCGCGAAGGCCGCGGCGGTGATGCCGATCATCGCGGCGGCGCCGACGATCACGACGACGATCCCGATCCACAGGTCGACCTTCTCGTACGTCATGAACCGCGGGGTGATCCGCTTGTCGATGACGTACGACTGCTGGAAGAACAGCTGCCAGGGGGCCACGGTGGTGCCGACGATGGAGATGATGACCAGCATCACGGCCGCGAGCTGTCCCGAACCCCCGGGCATGCTCGGCACCGTGAGGTCGTGCGCCATCTGTGAGGTCTTCGGGTGGACCAGGAAGTAGACCGGCACCAGCAGCAGCGAGCCCGCGCACAGGGTGACGGCGACCCGCTCGAAGCGCTGGAAGGAGCCGGTGAAGGCCGAGGCGATGATGACGGCGGCGGCCAGCACCACCGAGGCCGCCTTCGGCAGACCGAGGTAGCCCGCCGCGAGGGTGACGCCGATGAACTCGGTGACCAGGGTCAGCGCGTTCAGCAGGAAGAGGTCGATGACGCTGAAGGCGCCCCAGAACCTCCCGAAGCGCTCCAGGATCAGCCGGGCGTGGCCGACCCCGGTGACGGCGCCGAGCCGCAGCACCATCTCCTGGTTGACGTACAGCACGGGGACCAGCAGCAGCAGCGTCCACAGCAGCTGGGTGCCGTAGTTCTGGCCGGCCTGCCCGTAGGTGGAGAAGGCGCCCGCGTCGTTGTCGCCGACCATCACGATCAGGCCGGGGCCGATGACGGCGAGCAGCGTCCTGAAGCGGGCGGAGAGCGCGTGGCGCGGGGTGGTGTCGTCGAGTCGGATGGTGCCGAGCGCGCCCTTGATGTCGCCGGTGTGGGCGTCGTCGAGCACGGCGGTGCGGGCGGTGGGGACGGTCGGGTCGAGCATCGTGTCGGTCATGACGGGTCCTCCCTGCCCCCTGCGCGGGGGCGGGCCGGGGCATGCGGCGGGGCCCCTGCGGGCACGGCACCGGACCGCACGGCGGCGCTGAGCGGCGGCGGCCGTGCGGGCATGACGGTGCGTCCGATCGCCTGCGTCAGGGCGCGGTCGGGCGCCTGACGAAACGTCAGAGGTGGTGTGCGACAGGGGGGTCGGTCAGCGCGTGCCGGAGGTGATCGAGAGCATGCGGGGGTGGGGGCGACTGTGGCCCGGACTACTGCAGTCCATGTCTCTCGCCTCCTCCCGGCCGGGGGCGCACCGTACGTGCGCCGCATCGCGACACGGCAAGGAGCGGACCGGCGCCCGCGACGGGACCGGCACACCCCAACTCGTCAGAGCTTTGGCACTCCACGGCGTGTCCGGCCCGGCGGGTCGGAAGCCACTTGGGGTCAACCCTTAACTCGGGAAGACCTGTCCTGAACCTGGGCGTCTCTCGACGTCGTCGGGTCAGTGGCCTGTGTCCGTGAAGACGCCTCACCGAACGAGGTGCCTTGCAAACCTCGGCAAGCATAGCCCCTCTTCAGCGGCCCGGGGGCGGTTCCGGGGCCGAACTTTTACACCTTTGTAGAACCTTGACCGACCCGGACCGCCTACACGCTCGCGTCTCCGGCATATATAGTTCAGCGACATATTCCGCTGAACAGCGCACGAGGGGGAAGTGTGTCCCACACCGATCCGAACAGTCCCGCGCCGGTCCTGCACCTGGCCGACGTCACCCGGGTGCACGGCCGCGGCGCGGCCGAGGTGCACGCCCTCAGGGGCGTCGAACTCGCCGTCCGACCGGGCGAGTTCGTCGCCGTCATGGGCCCGTCCGGCTCCGGCAAGTCGACCCTGCTCACCCTGGCCGGCGGCCTGGACGCCCCCAGCAGCGGCCAGGTGGTCGTCGAAGGGGTCACCCTCGGCACCCTCGGCCGGCGCCGACTCGCCGACCTGCGGCGGCGTTCCATCGGGTACGTCTTCCAGGACTACAACCTGATCCCGGCGCTCACCGCCGCCGAGAACGTCTCGCTGCCCCGCGAACTCGACGGCCTCTCCGCCCGCGCCGCCCGCCGCGAGGCGCACGCCGCCCTGGAGGAGCTCGGCATCCCCGAGCTCGCCGACCGCTTCCCCGACGACATGTCCGGCGGCCAGCAGCAGCGCGTCGCCATCGCCCGCGCCCTGATCGGCGACCGCCGCCTCGTCCTCGCCGACGAACCCACCGGCGCCCTCGACTCCACCACCGGCGAGGCCGTCCTCGCCGTGCTGCGCGCCCGCTGCGACGCCGGCGCCGCCGCCATGATGGTCACCCACGAAGCGGGCTACGCCGGCTGGGCCGACCGCGTCGTCCACCTCCGGGACGGCGCGGTCGAGGCCACCACCACCGTGCGCGGCTCCGACGTCCGGCCACTGGTCGGCCGCGAGGTCCGGGGAGCGGCCCGATGAGGCTCGGCGCGTGGCGGGTCACGCTGCGCATCGCCCGCCGCGACGCCGTCCGCGCCAAGGGCCGCAGCGCCCTGATCGCGGCCATGATCGCGCTGCCCGTCCTCGGCGTCACCGGCGCCGACGTCGTCCACCGCAGCGGACAGCTCAGCCCGGCCGAACGGGTCGAGCGGGTGGTGGGCGGCGCGGACGCCCTGGTCACCGCCCACTCCCCCGGCCGCACCGTCGAACAGGCCCCGATCGCCGAGGACGGCAGCCTCGCCGTCGGACCCCGCGAGGGCGCGGCACCGACCGCCGAACAGCAGAGGGCCGCCACCACCGGCCCGCTGGCCCTGGCCACCGCCCTGCTGCCGCCCGGCAGCACCCTCACCCCCGCGCGCTCCGGCCCGGAGACCGGGGCGACCTCGCCGGAGGGACTGGTCCGCACCCTCCTCGCCGAAGCCGACCTCAGCGACCCGATCTGGCACGGCCGGCTCGACCTGACCGGCGGCCGCGCCCCGAGCGCACCGGGCGAGGTCGCCGCCACCCGGGCCTTCCTGGACCGCGCAGGCCTCGCGACCGGCGCCACCACCACCCTCCAGGGGCTGCCCGGCACGACCCTCACCATCACCGGCGTCGTCGAGCACCCGGGCGACCTCGGCCGCGTCGAACTCGTCGCCCTCCCCGGCGGGTTGATCGACCAGCTGGCCGCCGCCGCACCGCCCGCGCAACCCACCGGGACGGCCGCCGGAGCACCGGGGGGCGACCGGCGGGACGCCGGGCCCGGCGCCTGGCTGGTCCGCCTCCCGGCCGGGGCCCGCCTCGACTGGGCGAAGGTGCAGGAGTTCAACGCCCACGGCCTCACCCTCACCGCCCGCTCGGTCGCGCTCGACCCGCCGCCGCGCGGCGCCGTCCCCTACTACCGGGACGCGTACCGCACCGCCGACGCCGCGGCCGGCAACACCACCAAGGTCGTGGTGGCCACCGTCACCGGCATGGGACTGCTCGAAGTCGCCCTGCTCGCCGGGCCAGCCTTCGCGGTCGGCGCCCGCCGCGCCCGCCGTCAGCTCGCCCTGCTCGGCGCCGCCGGCGGCCGGCGGTCGCACGTCGGCGCGGTGGTGCTCGGCGGCGGCCTCGTCCTCGGACTGGTCGGCGCGGCGGTCGGCGTGGCCGCCGGCATCGGACTGGTCGCCGCGCTCCGCCCGTGGATCGAGCGGATCGGGGGCTCCCGCTTCGGACACTTCGCGGCGCCGCCGCTGGACCTGCTCGCCATCGCCGGGATCGGGCTCGCCACCGCCCTCCTCGCCGCCGCGCTGCCCGCCCTCCAGGCCTCCCGCCGAAGCATCACCGCCGGACTCGCCGACCGCGACACCGTGCGCCCCCCGAACCGCCGGGTCACCGTCCTCGGCCTGCTGATGCTCGCCGCCGGAGCGGCCCTGGCGCTCTACGGCGCCGCCTCGGTGCCGCGCGGCCTGCCCGTGGTCAGCACCTACGACACCCGCACGCTCACCGTGCTGGCGGGCTCCGTCACGGCCGAACTCGGCCTGCTCGCCTGCACGCCGGTGCTGGTCGCGCTGGTCGGCCGGGCCGCCCGGCGGATGCCGCTCACCGCCCGGCTCGCCCTGCGCGACTCGGCCCGGCACCGCTCGCGCACCGCCCCGGCGATCGCCGCGGTGATGGCCGCCGTGGCCGGCTCCGTCGCCATCGGCGTCTACACCACCAGCACCGACGCCGAGAACCGGCGCGACTACCGGCCGCAGGCCCCGTACGGCGCCGTCCAGCTGAGCTCCGTCGCCGACGGCGACCAGCTCGCCCGGCTGCGCTCCGAGACGGAACGCGAACTGACCGGGCTGGGCGCGCGCGCCGACCTCGCCGACGCGATCTACCGGTTCTGCCCGAACTGCTCCAGCCTCGTCCAGCTCAAGGACACCGGGCAGCAGCGCACGCCCACCGGCCCGCCGCGGCTGGCCGCCGGCGACGCCACCGTGCTGCGCGCCCGCTTCGGCGTCCACGACCCGGCCGCCGAACGGGCCCTCGCCGCCGGCCGGGTCCTCGTCTTCGCGCCCGAGCTGCTGGCCGGCGACGGCAAGGCCGTGCTCGAGCTGCGCGGAGGCGGCGGCGCCCCGCTCAAGCCCGGCGAGATCCCCAAGCCGGACCTCCAGGAGGTCACCGTCGACGCCACCCTCGTCGACGCCCCGGACGCCGCCCGCTACGGCCAGGCCCTGGTGCTCCCCTCCGCGCTGCCCGCCCTCGGACTCGACGCCCGACCGACCGGCTCGCTCTGGCTGCCCGCCACCCCGCCGGACCGCAAGGCGCAGCAGCGCGCCGAGGCCGCCGCGATCCGCCTGGACCGCGCCGCCCAGCTGGACGTCGAACGCGGCTACCAGCCGAAGGGTGACGCCCAGACCCTCGCGCTCGGCGGCTTCGCCGCCCTGGTCGTCCTCGGCGCCGCCGGGATCGCCACCGGCCTGGCCGCCGCCGACTCCCGGCAGGACCAGGCCACCCTGGCCGCCGTCGGCGCACCGCCCGGCATCCGGCGGACCCTGGCCGGCCTGCAGTGCGCCCTGATCGCCCTGCTGGGGGCGCTGCTCGGGGCGGTCAACGGCTTCGTCCCGGCGGTGGGGCTGCTGAAGTCCCGGGCGAGCGGCTTCGGCGCCAAGCCTGCGCTGATCACCGCGCCGTGGGGGCAGCTGCTGCTGATCACCCTGGTGCTACCGGTGCTGGCCGGGCTGCTCGCGGCGCTGCTCACCCGGTCGCGGGTCCGGCTGGGCCGGCGGCTCTCCTGACCGGCCGCTGAACGGCCGGCCGTCCCCTCCGGTCCGTCCCCGCGCGCCCGTCCCCGTCCGCCGGGGGCGGGCGCGCGCCGCTGCCGTGCGCCGGAGTCGGCGGGCGCCCCGCACCGGGCGCCCGTACCATGGGCGGGTTCGGCGGGCGGAAGGCGTCCGCGGGTGACGAGGGAGGGCTCGGCGGTGCTGCGCGGGTTGGGCGATCTGGAGGCCGAGATCATGGACCGGCTGTGGTCCTGGGGCCGGCCGGCCACCGTGCGCGAGGTCGTGGACGACCTGCAGCGGCAGCGCCCCGTCGCGTACACCACCGTCACCACGGTGGCCGACATCCTGCACACCAAGGGCTGGCTGCGCCGGGACAAGGTCGGCCGGGCCTGGGTGTACGAGCCGGCCTGCACCCGGGAGGCGTACACCGCGCAGCTGATGCACCAGGCCCTGGAGACCACCCCGGACCGGGCCGGCGCACTGCTGCACTTCGTCGAGGGGATCAGCGGTGACGAGGCCTCCGCCCTGCTGGCGGCGCTGGAGCAGGTGAAGGACCGGGGCACCGCGTGACCCTGGCGCTGCTCGGCCTCCACCTGGCCGTGACCGGGGCCCTGCTGCCCCGGTGGCTCACCCGTTCCGCCCGGCTCCAGGCGCGGCTCCAGACCCGGCCGACCGCCGCGGCGGCGCTCTGGCTGGCGCTGATGGCCTCGTTCCTGGTCGCGCTGCTGCTCGCGGCGCACCACACGGTGGAGCCGTTCGCCCACGAGCCGGCCGGTCTGGTCGGCCTCTTCCCGCACACCGAGCCGACCGGGGCCGTCCTCCCGCACACCCACGACTGGTGGCTGTTGGCCGCCGCCGGGGCCGTGCCCGGCACGGTGGCGGCGGCCGTCGGGGTGCGCGCCGGGCGGGTGCGGCGGCGGCACCGGGCGCTGCTGGACGTGGTCGCCGTCCGGGACGGGCGCTGGGACGCCCTGGTGCTGGAGCACGCCCGGCCCACCGTCTACTGCCTGCCGGGCCGCCGCTCCCGCGTGGTGCTGTCCCGCGGGGCGCTGCGCCTGCTCGACGAGCGGCAGCTGGCGGCGGCCGTGGCCCACGAGCACGGCCACCTCCGGGGCCGCCACCACCTGTTCCGGCTGCCGGCCGACACCTTCGCGCTGCTGTTCGGCCGGCTGCCGCTGGCCCGGCTCGGGCGGGCGCAGGTGGCGCTGCTGCTGGAGATGGCGGCCGACGACGCGGCGCTGGCGCGGGCGTCCCGCACCGAACTGGCCTCCGCGCTCTGCGTCCTGGCCACGTCCGCCGGGCCCCCGGAGGCCGCGCTGGCGGTGGCCTCCACCGGCGTCCTGGCCCGGGTCCAGCGGCTGGCCCGGCCCGGCCCGGCCCACCGGCGCGACCGGCTCGCCTGGCGCACCGCCGTGCTGGCGGCCCCGCTGCTGCCCTACCTGCTGGCCTGCGCGCCGCATCCGTAGGAACCGACGGGCCCGACGTCCGACGGGCTTCGGGGCCCGACGGGCCTTGGGGACGCGCGGTGTCCCGGCCCGGCGGGACCCGCCGGGCCGGCTACGGCCGGACGGCGCCCATGTACGGCATCGCGGAGATCGGCAGCACCTCGATGTTCTTGCCGGTGCGCGGGGCGTGGATCATCTTGCCGTCGCCGATGTACAGGCCGACGTGGTGCAGGTCGTTGTAGAAGAAGACCAGGTCGCCGGGCTGGAGGTTGGCGCGGTCGACGTGCGGGCCGTCGTTCCACTGCGCCTGGGACGTCCGGGAGATCGTCACGCCCGCCGCGCGGTAGGCGGAGCTGGTGAGCCCGGAGCAGTCGAAGCTGGCGGGGCCGCTCTTGGCCCAGCCGTACGGCTTGCCGAGCTGGGCGGAGGCGAACTGGACGATGGCGGCGGCCCGGCCGCCGGCGGGCGGCGCCGGGGCGTTCATGTCGGGGCGCTCGGCGGAGCGGGAGGCGCGGTCGGTGGCGGCCGCCCGCTGGGCCTCGGCCTTGGCCTTCTCGGCGGACTGCTGGGCGTTGATCTTGGCGCGGTCCTCGGCGCTGAGCTTGTTGAGCATCGCCTGGGCCGCGGCCAGCTTGGTCTGGATGTCCTTCTTCTGCTCGGCCAGCTGGGCGCCGACCGAGTCGAGCGCGGCGAGGGTGGCGGTGGCCTCGGCGCGGTCCTGGTCGAGCTTGCGCTGCTCGCCCTGGGCCTGCTTCAGCAGGTCGGCCTGGGAGCCGGCGACCTGGTTCTGCACCGCGGCCCGTTCCAGGTACCCCGCCGGGTCCGAGTCGAGCATCAGCTGGAAGGACGGGTCCATGCCGTTGCTGCGGTACTGGTCGGCGGCCACCGCGCCGAGCCGGGTGCGCAGTTCGTTCATCGCCTCCTGCCCGCGGGCCACCTTCTCCTGGATCCGGTTGGCCTCGCCCTGGAGCTTCTGCTGCTTCTCCTGGAAGCCGTTGTGGCGCTCGATGGCCTGCTCGGCCTCCTCGTTGAGCTGCTCCACCTGCTCCTTGACGGAGGCGAGGCTGGGGGTGGGCTCGGCGTTGGCGGTGCCGGCGCCGAACACCGCGCCGCCGGCCACGGCCGTCGTGAGGACCGCCAGGCGTGCCCGGCTCGGAGGGCTGGGCTTGCGGCGCTTTCCCATGGGCGATGGGCTCCTTCAGGGGGGTCAGGGCGCGGCCCCGGCAGCAGCCGGAGCAGGGTGAAGGACGGGCGGGGGCGCACGGGGGCGCACGGGGGAGGAGCTCCCCACCCACCTTCTTCGAAGTAACTTAATAGATGACCCGCGGGGTTCCGCAATCCCCCTTCCGCGACCCCCGCCCCCGACCCCCTCCCACGACCCGCGACACCACCTCTGACCTCGGGTGCCACCCGCTACGGCACTCCCCGCCGCCCGGAGTGCTAACGGTCCGCTAAATCGAGGGAAAGGTCACACGGGTCGCCCCTCCTGCGCGCCTGCGAACGAGCGCTAACCTGCGGACATGAAGGTCCCGCCCGAAGGGCTCCCCCTCGCCGCCGAGTTCCCGGCCGCGCACCGTGAGCAGTGGCAGCAGCTCGTCGAGGGCGTGCTGCGCAAGTCCGGCGCACAGCCCGCGGACGGCCCCGCCGCCGAGCAGGCGCTCACCACCGAGCTCCCGGACGGGCTGCGCGCCCGGCCGCTGTACACCGCCGACGACACCTCCGCCGAGCCCGGCTACCCGGGCTTCGCGCCCTTCGTGCGCGGCGGCCGGCCGCAGGGCTCCGCCGTCTCCGGCTGGGACGTCCGCCAGCGGCACGCCGACCCGGACCGCACCCGCACCAACGAGGCCGTCCTCGCCGACCTCGAGAACGGCGTCGGCTCGCTCTGGCTGGAGATCGGCGGCGACGCCCTCCCGGTCACCGCCCTGCCCGAGGCGCTCACCGGCGTGTACCTGGACCTGGCCGCCGTCGTCCTCGACGCCGGACCCGAATTCACCGCCGCCGCCGAGCAGTTGTTCACCCTGTACCAGGAGCGCGAGGTCTCCCCCGGCGCCGCCACCGGCAACCTCGGCGCCGACCCGCTCGGCCTCCAGGCCCGCACCGGCGACACCGGGCGCACCGCCGCGCTGCTCGCCGAGGCCACCGCCCTCGCCACCCGCTGCGCCGCCGACCACCCCGGCCTGCGGGCGCTGACCGTCGACGCCCTGCCCTACCACGAGGCCGGCGCCTCCCCCGCGCAGGAGCTCGGCTGCGCCCTCGCCACCGGCGTCGCCTACCTGCGCGCGCTCACCGCCGCCGGGCTGTCCGTCGACGCGGCGCTCGGCCAGCTGGAGTTCCGCTACGCCGCCGACGCCGACCAGTTCCTCACCATCGCCAAGTTCCGCGCCGCGCGCCGCCTCTGGGCCCGCGTCGCCGAGGTGTCCGGCGCCTCCCCCGAGGCCTCAGCGCAGCGCCAGCACGCCGTCACCTCCCGGGTGATGATGACCGCCCGCGACCCGTGGGTGAACATGCTGCGCACCACCGTCGCCTGCCTCGCCGCCGGCGTCGGCGGCGCCGACGCCGTCACCGTGCTGCCCTTCGACAGCGCCCTCGGACTGCCGGACGCCTTCGCCCGCAGGATCGCCCGCAACACCCAGTCGATCCTGCTGGAGGAGTCCCACCTGGCCCGGGTGATCGACCCGGCCGGCGGCTCCTGGTACGTCGAACAGCTCGGCGAGGAGCTCGCCCGGGCCGCCTGGGCCTGGTTCCAGGAGATCGAGCAGGCCGGCGGCCAGCAGGCCGCGCTCGGCTCCGGCCTGGTCGGCGAGCGGATCGCCGCGACCTGGGCGCAGCGCTCCGTCAAGCTCGCCAAGCGGCGCGAACCCGTCACCGGCGTCAGCGAGTTCCCCCACCTCGACGAGCAGCCGCTGGTCCGCCGCCCGGCCCCGGCCGCCCCCGGCGGCGGCCTGCCGCAGGTGCGCCGCGCCGAGGCCTACGAGGCCCTGCGGGACCGCTCCGACGCCCACCTCGCCGCCACCGGCACCCGGCCCGCGCTGTTCCTCGCCTCCATCGGCACCGCCGCCGCCCACACCGCGCGCACCACCTTCGCCGCCAACCTGTTCCAGGCCGGCGGCATCGCGACCACCGCCGCCGAGGGCGTCGACCCGGCCGCCCTCGCCGCGGCCTTCACCGCCTCCGGCGCCACCGTCGCCTGCCTCTGCTCCAGCGACGCGCTGTACGGCGAACACGCCGAGGCCGTCGCGGCCGCCCTCAGGGAGGCGGGCGCCCGCCGGGTGCTGCTGGCCGGCCGGCCCGGCACCGCCCCCGCCGGCGTCGACGACTTCGTCTTCGCGGGCGGCGACGCCGTCGCCACGCTGACCGGACTGCTGAACGAGATCACCGACGAGAGCAAGGTGGCGTGATGATCCCCGACTTCACCGGAATCGGGCTGGACGGCGACACCGCCCCGGACGTCACCGACGAGCAGTGGCAGGCCGCCTGGCGGCAGTCCACCGGCAAGGACGTCGACGAGCTCACCTGGGACACCCCCGAGGGCATCGGCGTCAAGCCGCTCTACACCCCGGCCGACCTCGACGGGCTCGACTTCCTGCAGACCTACCCGGGCGTCGCCCCGTACCTGCGCGGGCCCTACCCGACCATGTACGTCAACCAGCCGTGGACCGTCCGCCAGTACGCCGGCTTCTCCACCGCCGAGGAGTCCAACGCCTTCTACCGCCGCAACCTCGCGGCCGGCCAGAAGGGCCTCTCCGTCGCCTTCGACCTGCCGACCCACCGCGGCTACGACAGCGACCACCCGCGCGTCACCGGCGACGTCGGCATGGCGGGCGTCGCCATCGACTCCATCTACGACATGCGCCAGCTCTTCGACGGCATCCCGCTCGACCGGATGTCGGTGTCGATGACCATGAACGGCGCCGTGCTGCCCGTTCTCGCGCTGTACATCGTGGCCGCCGAGGAACAGGGCGTACCGCCCGAGAAGCTGGCCGGGACCATCCAGAACGACATCCTCAAGGAGTTCATGGTCCGCAACACCTACATCTACCCGCCGCAGCCGTCGATGCGGATCATCTCGGACATCTTCGCGTACACCTCGCAGAAGATGCCCCGGTACAACTCGATCTCCATCTCCGGCTACCACATCCAGGAGGCCGGGGCCACCGCCGACCTGGAGCTCGCCTACACCCTGGCCGACGGCGTCGAGTACCTGCGCGCCGGCCTGGACGTCGGCCTGGACGTGGACGCCTTCGCGCCGCGGCTGTCGTTCTTCTGGGCGATCGGCATGAACTTCTTCATGGAGGTCGCCAAGCTCCGCGCGGCCCGGCTGCTCTGGGCCAAGCTGGTCAAGCAGTTCGACCCCAAGAACGCCAAGTCGCTGTCCCTGCGCACCCACTCGCAGACCTCCGGCTGGTCGCTCACCGCCCAGGACGTGTTCAACAACGTCACCCGCACCTGCGTCGAGGCGATGGCCGCGACCCAGGGGCACACCCAGTCACTGCACACCAACGCCCTCGACGAGGCGCTCGCGCTGCCCACCGACTTCTCCGCCCGCATCGCGCGCAACACCCAGCTGCTGCTCCAGCAGGAGTCCGGCACCTGCCGCGTCATCGACCCGTGGGGCGGCTCCGCGTACGTCGAGAAGCTCACCCACGACCTGGCCCGCCGGGCCTGGGAGCACATCCAGGAGGTCGAGGCCGCCGGCGGCATGGCCAAGGCCATCGACGCGGGCATCCCCAAGCTCCGCGTCGAGGAGGCCGCCGCCCGCACCCAGGCCCGCATCGACTCCGGCCGCCAGCCCGTCATCGGCGTCAACAAGTACCGGGTCGACAGCGACGAGCAGATCGAGGTCCTCAAGGTCGACAACTCCTCGGTGCGCGCCCGCCAGATCGAGAAGCTGCGGCGGCTCCGCGAGGAACGCGACGAGGCCGCCACCCAGGACGCGCTGCGCGCCCTGACCCGCGCCGCCGAGGCCGGCCCGCAGCGCGGCGGCTCCCTCGACGGCAACCTGCTGCACCTGGCCGTCAACGCCGCCCGCGCCAAGGCCACCGTCGGCGAGATCTCCGACGCCCTCGAGAAGGTGTACGGCCGCCACTCCGGCCAGATCCGTACCATCTCCGGTGTGTACCGAGACGAAGCCGGCCCCTCCGCCCCCCTCCAGCGCACCCGCGACCTCGTCGAGCGGTTCGAGCGCGCCGAGGGCCGCCGCCCGCGCATCCTGGTCGCAAAGATGGGCCAGGACGGGCACGACCGCGGTCAGAAGGTCATCGCCACCGCCTTCGCCGACCTCGGCTTCACCGTCGACGTCGGCCCGCTGTTCCAGACCCCGGACGAGGTCGCCCGCCAGGCCGTCGAGGCCGACGTCCACATCGTCGGCGTCTCCTCGCTGGCCGCCGGGCACCTCACCCTCGTCCCCGCGCTGCGCACCGCGCTCGCCGAGGCCGGCCGGGAGGACATCACCATCGTCGTCGGCGGGGTCATCCCCCCGCAGGACTTCGACGCGCTGTACGAGGCCGGCGCGGCGGCCGTCTTCCCGCCCGGCACCGTCATCCCCGACGCCGCCTACGACCTGCTGAAGTCGCTGGCGGCCGACCTCGGCCACGAACTGTGAGCCGCTGACCCGATGCCACCCCGGACGATCGACCTCGACCAGTACGCCGACGGTGTCCTGGACGGCTCACGCGCCTGGATCGCACGCGCCGTCACCCTCGTCGAGTCCAGCCGGCCCGACCACCGGGCGCTCGCCCAGCAGCTGCTCCAGCGGCTCCTCCCGCACGCGGGAGGAGCCGTCCGGGTCGGCATCACCGGCGTGCCCGGCGTCGGCAAGTCCACCTTCATCGACTCCTTCGGCACCATGCTCACCGGGCAGGGCCACCGGGTCGCGGTCCTCGCCGTCGACCCGACGTCCAGCCGCACCGGCGGCTCCATCCTCGGCGACAAGACCCGGATGGAACGCCTCGCCGTCGACCCGCACGCCTTCGTGCGTCCCTCGCCGACCTCCGGGACGCTCGGCGGCGTCGCCAAGGCCACCCGGGAGTCCATGGTGGTCATGGAGGCCGCCGGCTACGACGTGGTGCTGATCGAGACGGTCGGCGTCGGCCAGTCCGAGACGACGGTGGCGGGCATGGTCGACACCTTCCTGCTGCTCAGCCTGGCCCGCACCGGCGACCAGCTGCAGGGCATCAAGAAGGGCGTGCTGGAGCTCGCGGACGTCATCGCCGTGAACAAGGCCGACGGCCCGCACGAAACCGACGCCAAGGCCGCCGCCCGCGAACTCTCCGGCGCCCTCAGGCTGTTGCAGCCCCCGGACGCCGCGTGGACCCCGCCCGTCCTCACCTGCAGCGGGCGCGACGGCGCCGGCCTCGACGTGCTGTGGGAACGGCTGCAGCAGCACCGCAAGGTGCTGGACGCCACCGGCGCGCTGGCGGCGAAGCGGCGGGAGCAGCAGGTCGAGTGGACCTGGTCCATGGTCCACGACCAGCTCTTCGCGCGGCTGCACGAACACCCCGAAGTGCAGCGCCTCGCACCCGAGTTGGAGTCCCGGGTCCGGGCCGGAACCCTACCGGCCGGACTGGCCGCGCAGCAGCTCCTCGACGGCTTCTTCGGCACCGGGCACCAGGAGGCGTAGCACGTGGCCACCATCGTCCAGGACGTCCCGGTCGACGCCCCCGCGGACCGGGCGCCCAGGTCATGAAGCCCACCCCCTGAGGCCCACGACCAGCGCTCCCGCCGGGAGCGGGAGCGCTGCCCGCTCGGGCCTCAGGGGGTGGACTGGACGGGGAAGCCGGTGGGGCGGCCCTGGTCCTTCAGCCAGGTGAGGACCTGGTCGAGGGCTTCGACGGTCTGCTGGCGGTCGCCGCCGCCGTCGTGGAAGAGGACGGTCGGGCCGAGGCGCATCTCCTTCTTGACGGTGGCGACGATGGTGGCGGTGCCGGGCTTGTCGAAGTCCTTGGAGTCGACGTTCCAGCCGAGCGGGCGCAGGCCGTTCGCGGCGGCGATGCGCCGGCTGTCGGGGGTGAACGAGCCGCCGGGGGCCCGGTAGTAGAGCACCTTGGCGCCGCCCGCGGCGTCCTCGATCATCTTCTTCGCGTCCAGGATCTGCTTCTCCTGGTAGGCGACGGGCTTCTTGTCCATGGAGGTGTCGTGGTCCACGGTGTGGTCGCAGAGCCGGTGGCCGGCCGCGACGACCTGCTTGACGAGGTCGGGGTGGGCCTTGGCCTGCGGGCCGATCATGCAGAACGTCGCCTTGACGCCGTGCCGCTTGAGCACGTCGAGGACCTTCGGGGTCCAGGTGGGGTCGGGGCCGTCGTCGATGGTGATGTTGACGGCGTTGCCTCCGCTCTCGGAGGCGTGGGCTATGCCGTCGGGTATGCCGCCCTGCTGGGTGCCGCCGTCGCCGCCCTGGGCTCCGTCCCCGCCGTGGGAGCCGTCCCCGCCGGTGCCGCCGGCGGCGGAGCCCTGTCCGTGGGCGATGTCCTGCCGGGGTGCGCCGTCCGAGTCCGTGAGGGTCGCGACCCCCCAGACACTGGCGGTCAGGGCGAGGGCGGCCACGGCGACGGCCACCCGACTGCCGCTCAGGTCCTGCATGCGCGCTTTGACGTCCATCGTCCGACCGCTCCCCCGCCTGTGTGCGAACTCTTCGAGGGTGATGACGTGAGCCGGGTCGGCGGGGTTCCACGGATTCGCCCGTCGTTGCGAACGGAGGGCGACGACGGGCCACGGGCCGTGGGAGGTGACGGGCACCGGCGACGGGGAGGGCCCCGGACCGCCCGACCGGTCCGGGGCCCTCCCGCTCACCCGGTGAGGGTCAGGCGCCCTGGACGGCCGCGAAGCGGGCCGAGACGTCCTGCCAGTTGACGACGTCCCACAGGCGGGTGACGTAGTCGGGGCGGACGTTGCGGTACTGCAGGTAGTACGCGTGCTCCCAGGCGTCGAAGGCGAGCAGCGGGGTGGTGCCCTGGCCGACGTTGCCGTGGTGGTCGTAGACCTGCTCGACGATCAGGCGCTTGCCGAGCGGCTCCCAGGAGAGGATGCCCCAGCCGGAGCCCTGGACGCCGGTGGTGGCGGTGGTGAGCTGCTTCTTGAAGGCCTCGAAGCTGCCGAAGTGCTCGGTGATGGCGTCGGCGAGCTCGCCCTCGGGGCGGTCGCCGCCCTCCGGGGAGAGGTTCTGCCAGAACAGCGAGTGCAGCACGTGGCCGGACAGGTGGAAGGCGAAGGTCTTCTGCAGGCCGACCAGGCCGCCGAGCTGGTCCTTGTCGCGCGCCTCGGCGAGCTGCTCCAGGGTGTCGTTGGCGCCCTTGACGTAGGCGGCGTGGTGCTTGGAGTGGTGGAGCTCCAGGATCTCGGCCGACATCGCCCGCTCGAGTGCGGAGTAGTCGTACGGCAGGTCGGGAAGCGAGTAGGTGCCCATCAGGACACGGCCCCTTTCGGCGGGTTGAACGGTGGTGATCGTGCCGGCACCACACTATTGCGTATGAGTTGCAGGAACGAAGCATGGGCTCCTGCTTATTCCTCACGTCACCTCACGTCACGGGGCGTCACGGGAGGCCGCCGGGTTCCCGCGGGCCATCGGGGGCCGAACCGGAACGAAGGGGACGCCCGGGCGCCGGGGCCGGCCTGACGGCACGTCCGCCCCGGCAACGGTTCGGTCTCGCCGGGCGGAAATTCACACCCGGGCCTTCCCCCGGTCGCCAGCCTGTGACATTTTACATGTCACACATCAGGCGATCGTGTGTCCCCAACCACACGACGACCCTCAACGGCCCCGGAGGCCCCCACAGATGCGTCCCTTCCGGATATCCACGGCGCAGGCGCGCAAGCTGCCCGCGCTCGGTGCCGCGTTCTTCCTCGCACTCGGCCTGTTCGCACCGCAGGCCCACGCGGCCGGCGGTGGCGGCTCCACGCCGGTCACCACCCCGGCCGCGGCCGCCAGGACGGCCACCAAGGCCGCCGGCGCGTCGGCCGCGCCGCAGGCGATCCCCGTGCCCAAGTCGCCCGACACGCCCAAGGACCCCCGCCCGCTGGCGGCGGACTCCCAGGGCAAGGCCAAGGCCCCGAGCGCGGGCAGTGCCGTCGGCACGGGCACCGCCGCCAAGGCGCCGAAGCAGTTCTCGGCCGCCGCGGCCGGCACCGGCTGCGACGTCTCCGCCTTCACCGGCACCTCCGGCGCCGCGCTGGTCCAGCAGGTCAAGGCCGCGAGCCTGGACTGCGTCAACTCGCTGTTCACGCTGACCGGCAACGACGCCAGGGGCGCCTTCAACGAGGCCCAGATGGTGACCGTCGCCAACGCCCTGCGCGACGTCGCACCGAGCTACCCCGGGGACGACTCGACCGCGGCCGGCCAGCTGGTGCTGTTCCTGCGCGCCGGCTACTACGTCCAGTGGTACCACTCGGACGTCGTCGGCCAGTACGGCACCGCCCTGCAGGGCGCGATCCGCGGCGCCCTCGACGGGTTCTTCGCCGCCCCGCACAGCAAGGACGTCACCGAGGCCAACGGCCAGACCCTCGCCGAGGCCGTCACGCTGATCGACAGCGCCCAGGAGAACGCCCGCTACACCGGCGTCGTCAAGCGTCTGCTGGCCGGCTACACCAGCACCTGGACCGGCTCGATGGCCACCGCCGTCGCCAACACCGAGACCGTCATCTCGCGCGGCTTCGACCTGCCGGCCTTCACCGCCGCGCTGCAGGCCGACCCGGACTTCGCCACCACCATGGCCTCGTTCGTCACCCGCAACGCCTCGCAGCTCAACGGCGGTGACCTGGTCACCTCGATCGGCATCCAGATCGGCAACCTGCTCGTCACCGACGCGCTCAAGGCCCAGGGCCGGCCGATCGTCAAGGACCTGGTCAACCGCTACCCGCTGGTCGGGGCGACCGGTCCGCTCACCATGAACCTGGTCTGGTTCGCGGAGAACAAGGACGCCGGCAACTGCGCCTACTACGGCACCTGCGACCTGCCGACCCGGCTCGTCCCGCTCGTGCTGACCGTCGACCACACCTGCAACGCCAACCTGCGCATCCGCGCCCAGGACATGACCGCGCAGCAGCTCGCCGACACCTGCACCAGCCTCGTCAACCAGGACCAGTTCTTCCACAAGGTGGTCAAGGACAACGGCCCGGTCGCCAACGACAACAACACCAGCCTCGAGGTCGTCGTCTTCGACGACTACTACAACTACAGCCTCTACGCCTGGCTGATGTACCACATCGCGGTCGACAACGGCGGCATGTACGAGGAGGGCAAGCCCGACGCGGCCGGCAACCAGGCCCGCTTCATCGCCCACGAGGCGTCCTGGCTGCGCCCGTCCTTCCAGATCTGGAACCTCAACCACGAGTACACCCACTACCTCGACGGCCGCTACGACTTCTACGGCGACTTCGACGCCGGGATGACCACCCCCACCATCTGGTGGGTCGAGGGCCTCGCCGAGTACGTCTCGTACAGCTACCGGGGCGTCCACTACGACGACGCCGTCGCCCAGGCCGGCAAGGGCACCTACGCGCTGAGCACCCTGTTCGACAGCACCTACGACAACGCGGACTCGACCCGGATCTACAACTGGGGCTACCTGGCCGTCCGTTACATGCTCCAGTCGCACCCGCAGGACGTCGACGCGCTGCTCGCCAAGTACCGCGTCGGGGACTGGAACGGCGCCCGCGCCATCCTCAAGAACACCATCGGCACCTCGTACGACGCCGACTTCGCCACCTGGCTCAAGGCCTGCGCCGCCGACAACTGCGGCTCGCTGCCGACCAACCAGGCCCCGCTCTGCACCGCCGCCGACACCCGGCAGTTCGACAAGAACTGCCGCCGGGACAACGTCGCCGCCACCACCGGCAACTACAGCTACAGCTTCCTGTACCTGCCGGCCGGGGTGAAGCAGCTGACCATCACCACCGCCGGCGGCACCGGCAACGCCGACCTGTACTACAACGGCGGCGCATGGGCCACCACCGGCGCCAACCTCGCCAGGTCCACCAACGCCGGGAACGGCGAGACGCTCACCGTCGCCAACCCGCCGTCCGGCTGGGTGTACTTCAGCCTCTACGGGCAGCAGGGCTTCAGCGGCGTGACCGTCACCACCACGTACAACTGACCTTCACCGCACGAAGGGTGGGCCCCGCGGCGACGCGGGGCCCACTCGCTTTCCGGCACCTGCCGTCCGGCACCCGCTTTCCGGCACCCGCCGGTCGGCACCCCGCCGGTCGGCGCCGCCCTCCGGCGTCGCGCCGTCAGTCCGCCGCCGGCCGCTCCCCCGCCGACCAGGCCACCAGCGGCGGACGCACCGCGGCGCACAGCGGGTGCCCCTTGGCGTCCGTCAGCCGCAGCCGGGCCACCAGCAGGCCGCCCGCCACGGCCGCCTCGACCGTCTCCCGGTCGACCGCCGCCAGCATCAGCTTCGCCCGACGGAACAGCGACCAGCCGTCGCCGTCCCCGGTCACCCAGTTGAGGTAGACGAACCGGCCGCCGGGGCCGCCCTGGACGTAGCGACCGGTGATGTCCGCCCCGCCGCCCGGCAGCGGCCTCGCCTCGCACTCCAGCGACCAGCCGGCGCGCGCCGCGTCACCGGGGTGCAGGTCGAGCAACTCGGCCGGGCGCCCCCGGCGTTGGACGGCGACGTGGATGTCGCGGTAGCCCGGGAATCCCGGGGTGGCGCCGCACTCGCGCCCCGGCAGGTCGGTGGCCTCGATCCTCAGCTCCATACCGCCATCCTCCCTCACGCCGGCTCCCCGGTCCGCTGGGCGGGGACGGCGCGGTCCCGCTGGAGGTCCAGCAGTTCGCGGAACAGCCCGTCCGGGCGGGCGGCCAGCTCGGCCCAGGTGCCGGTCTGCACGATCCGGCCGGCGTCCATCACGATCACCCGGTCGGCCACCGCCGCGTTGGCGATGTTGTGGGTGACGAGGAGGGTGATCCGCCCGGGGGCGAGGGCGCGCAGCGCGTGCAGGATGCGGTGCTCGGCGCGCGGGTCCAGGTCAGAGGTCGGCTCGTCCAGGATCAGCAGACCCGGGCTGCGCACCGTGCGGTACAGCGCCCGGGCGACGGCCGCGCGCTGCCAGCCGCCGCCGGACAGCTCGGCCCCGCCCCACCAGCCCTGGGCGAGCAGGGTGCGCCAGCCCGAGCGCAGCCGGGACACCACCTCGTCGAAGCCGGTCCGGGCCGCCGCCAGCTCCACGTCCGCCATCAGCCGGTCGGTGAGGTGCCCCAGGTGGATGTTCTCGGCCGCCCCGAGCGGCCAGCGGGCGAACTCCTGCGGCACCCGGGCCACCCGCGCCCACATCCCCTCGGCGTCCAGCTCCTCGACCGGCACGCCGTCCCAGCTGATCCGGCCGGACTGCGGCAGGTAGAGGCCGGAGAGCAGCTTCAGCAACGTCGACTTCCCGCTGCCGTTCTGGCCGATCACCGCGACCACCTCACCGGCCCGCAGGGTCATGCTGACGCCGCGCAGCGCCGGCTCCTGCTGCTCGCCGGGGTAGACGTGGCCGAGGTCCACGACCTCGACCAGCCGCGGCGCCCCGGGCAGCAGCCGGCCGCGCCGGATCCGGTGGCCGCCGGCCTCGTCCAGGAAGGTGAAGTAGTCGTCCAGGTAGAGGCCCATCCGGTAGAGCCGGGCGCCGTTGCCGACCAGGCCCTGCAGGCCGGACGACGCGGTGCGCAGCGCGAAGGTCGCCGTTCCGGCGGCGGCCAGGTCGATCCGCCCGCTCGCCACCAGGTAGAGCAGGGCGCCCCAGATCAGCGCGTGGCCCGCCCCGGTGCCGAGCGCGGCCAGCAGTGACACCTTCGCCGCCTCCCGGGTGGCCCGGTCGGTCGCCTCGACGATCTTGGCCTCCGCCCGGCGGTACTTCGCCATCAGGAACGGGGTGACCTGGTCCGAACGAACCTGGTCGGCACGGGTCTTGTCGACCAGGAACCAGCGGTAGACGCGCAGCGCCCCGCGGTCCTCGTTGGTGGTCACCGCGGCCAGGTAGTGGATCCGCGCGGTCCTCACGGCGGCCACCCCGGTCGGCACCGAGCCGAGCAGCAGCAGCGGTACCAGCCAGGGGTGGAGGGTCGCCAGGACGCCGGCCGCGGCCGCCAGCGAGACCGTGGAGGCGATCACGTCCTGGGCGTTCGACAGCAGGTCGGGCGTGGTCGAGGCGCCGCGGTCGGCGGCCTCCCACTGCTCGTTGTACGCGGGCTCGTCGTACGCCTTCAGCTCGGCCGCGCACCCGGCGGCGATCAGCGCCAGCTCCGCCTCCCGGGTGATCCGCGGCGACACCCGGCCGGACAGGCCGACCACCGCGATCCCCAGCACGGCGCGCAGCCCCGCGGACGCGGTCAGCAGCAGCAGCGACGGCGCGGCCGCCCGCAGGTGCTCCCCCACCGGGCCCGCCACCAGCAGCGCGTCCAGGGTGCCGGTGGTGGCGTACAGCGCGAGCGCACCGAACACGCCCGCGAGGGCCTGGCAGACCAGCAGCAGCACGGTCGACACCCGGTCGGCCGACCAGGCCAGCGCCAGCGCCCGACGCACCAGGTGGGGCAGGCGGCGCAGCATCGCGCCGGCGGACATCGAGGCGCCGGCCCGGGCCCGGCGGTCGCCGGGGAACCGCAGGCGCAGCTCCTCCTCGTGCTGGTCCTCGTGGTGTTCCTCGTGGTGCTCGTCCGGCTGTTCCGCGGGGTGCTCCTCGGGCCGGTGCTCCGGCGGGGCTTCGGTACGGGGTTCGGCGGGTTTCACGAACTGCTCGGACACGGTGGCTCCCTGCTCCCTGGTACGGCGGCCTGTGGCCGCGGCGGATCCGCAAACGGGCAGCCCTCACCGCCGGACGGGCGTGGCGGGGCGGCAGCGGTGCCGGTGGGCACTCTGCGAAGGGGCGGGCTGCCGGTGCGGACCCCGATCCTGGCAGCGGTGCGCGGGGCCGCCCGGCGTGTCCCGGCCGGTCTCACTCGATCCGGGCGATTCCGTGTCGGCGACGGCGAGTTGGTGGCGGCCGATCACCGGAAGCGTCCGCGGACACCGGGGCTGCGCGGCCGGGTGCCGGGGCATCCGGACGAGCCCGCTGATCCCGCCGACCGGATGCGGCGGGAGGTTCCGGCGGTACCGATCATTTGGCGGACGCGGTTCTCCGGACGCGGGCGGCCACCCTGCCTCGGGCGATCGCCGGGAGCCGTCAGGAGGGCGTCGGGAGCCGTCAGGAGGGCGCCCGGGGCGGGTGGACCGCCGGACGCCTCCGGCGGTGGCCCAGACCTGTCCGGAATCCGGGCGGTGGCGGGCGCCCCGGCCGGGCCCCTGGTTTGAACGGGCCCGGCCGGGCAGGCCCCGCCGCCCGTCGCTCCTGTGGCCGGGCCGGGCACCGAGGGTCACGATGGGAACCCGGACACCCCCGTGGCCGCACCCGGCCCCGGCCCGAACGGAGTGCGATGAGCGACCAGCACAACGTCGTCCTGCTGACCCTTCCGAGCGCCGACGAGTGGCGCCCGGCCTTCGACGAGGCGCAGCGGCTGCCGGGCCTGCGACAGGCGGCGGCCCTGGAGCGCAGCGCCGACGGGCTGCTGGAGGTCCGGGACACCTTCACCAAGGGCGCGGGCGTCACGACCGTCGGGTCCGGCGTCCTCGGCGGCCTGGTCGGGATGCTCGGCGGCCCGATCGGCGTCCTGCTGGGCTTCGCCGCGGGCGCGGCGATCGGCAACGCCGCCGAGGAGCACTACGCGACGGAGGGCGGCGCCGGGCTGATCATGCTGTCGCCGCGCGTCCCGGACGGCGGCGCCATGATCGTCCTGGAGCTCCGGGAGGCCTCCCCCGGCCCGGCCGACGAGCTGGCCGCCGGGCACGGGGCCGCCGTCGAGCGCATCGACGCGCAGACCTTCACCGAGCAGCTCCGGGCCGCCCAGCACAAGGCCGAGGAGCAACGGGCCGAGGAACAGCGGGCCGCGGAGGGGCAGGCCGCGGCGGAGACCGGAACGGCGGCGGCCCCGGACGGGCCCGCCGGGGAGCGGAAGGCCGCCGACGACGCCTGAGCACCCGCCCCGGCCCGCCGCCGCGCCGCCCGGACGCACGACGGGGCCCGGGGGCGAACCCCCGGGCCCCGTCCCGCGTCGAGCGGGAACCCACGGCCGTGACCACCCGGCCGTGATCACCGGGCTGTGACCACCCGGCCGTGACCACTCAGCCGGAGTCACCCGGCCGGCAACACCCGATCGTGATCACTCCACCGCGATCAGACCAGGTCGAACCGGTCGAGCTCCATGACCTTGGCCCAGGCCGCGACGAAGTCCGTCACGAACTTCGCCCCGGCGTCGTCGCTCGCGTAGACCTCGGCGACGGCGCGCAGTTCGGAGTTGGAGCCGAAGACCAGGTCGGCCCGGCTGCCCGTCCACCGGACCGCGCCGCTCGCGTCGCGGCCCTCGAAGGTGTGCGCGTCCTCGGACGTGGCCTTCCAGCTGGTGTCCAGGTCGAGCAGGTTGACGAAGAAGTCGTTCGTCAGCGCCCCGGGGGTGTCGGTGAGGACGCCCAGCGCGGACTGCCCGTGGTTGGCGCCCAGCACCCGCAGACCGCCGACGAGCACGGTCAGTTCGGGGGCGCTGAGGCTCAGCAGGTTGGCCTTGTCGAGGAGCAGGAACTCGGCCGGCAGGCGGTTGCCCTTGCCGACCCAGTTGCGGAAGCCGTCGGCCGTGGGCTCCAGCGCGGCGAAGGAGTCGACGTCGGTGAGCTCCTGGGTGGCGTCCACCCGGCCCGGGGTGAACGGCACCTCGACGGCGTGGCCGGCCGCCTCGGCGGCCTGCTCGACACCGACGGCGCCGGCCAGCACGATCAGGTCGGCCAGCGAGACCTGCTTCGCCCCGGCCCGTCCGTTGAACTCCTGCTGCACGCCCTCCAGGGTGCGCAGCACCGCGGCCAGCCGGTCGGGCTCGTTGACCTCCCAGCCGATCTGCGGCTGGAGCCGGATCCGGGCGCCGTTGGCACCGCCGCGCTTGTCGCTGCTGCGGAAGGAGGAGGCGGCCGCCCAGGCGGTGGAGACCAGCTCGGCCACCGACAGGCCGGTGGCGGCGATCCGCTGCTTGAGGTCGGCGACGTCGGCGGCGTCGACCGCCTGGTGGGTGGCGGCCGGCAGCGGGTCCTGCCACAGCAGCACCTCGCTCGGCACCTCGGGGCCGAGGTAGCGCACCACCGGGCCCATGTCACGGTGGGTGAGCTTGTACCAGGCGCGGGCGAACGCGTCGGCGAGCTGGTCGGGGTTCTCCAGGAAGCGCCGGGAGATCGGCTCGTAGATCGGGTCGAAGCGCAGCGAGAGGTCGGTGGTGAGCATCACCGGGGCGTGCCGCCGGGCCGGGTCGTGCGCGTCCGGGACGGTGCCCGCGCCGGCGCCGTCCTTGGGCTTCCACTGGTGGGCGCCGGCGGGGCTCTTGGTGAGCTCCCACTCGTAGCCGAACAGCGTCTCGAAGAAGCTGTTGTCCCAGGTGGTCGGGGTGGCGGTCCAGGCGCCCTCCAGGCCGGAGGTGATGGCGTCGCCGCCGACGCCGGTGCCGTAGGAGCTCTTCCAGCCGAGGCCCTGCTGCTCGATCGGCGCGGCCTCGGGGTCGGGGCCGACGTTGTCCGCGGGGCCGGCGCCGTGGGTCTTGCCGAAGGTGTGGCCGCCGGCGATCAGCGCGACGGTCTCCTCGTCGTTCATCGCCATCCGGTAGAAGGTCTCGCGGATGTCGCGGGCGGCGGCGATCGGGTCCGGGTTGCCGTTGGGGCCCTCGGGGTTGACGTAGATCAGGCCCATCTGGACGGCGGCGAGCGGGTTCTCCAGCTCGCGGTCGCCGGTGTAGCGCTCGTCGCCGAGCCAGGTGGTCTCCGGGCCCCAGTAGACGTCCTCGTCCGGCTCCCACTCGTCGACGCGGCCGCCGCCGAAGCCGAAGGTGGTGAGGCCCATGTCCTCCAGGGCCACGTTGCCGGCCAGGACGATCAGGTCGGCCCAGGAGAGGCTCCTGCCGTACTTCTTCTTCACCGGCCACAGGAGGCGGCGGGCCTTGTCCAGGCTGGCGTTGTCGGGCCAGCTGTTCAGCGGGGCGAACCGCTGCTGGCCGCCGCCGGCGCCGCCGCGGCCGTCGCGGATGCGGTAGGTGCCGGCGCTGTGCCAGGCCATCCGGATCATGAACGGGCCGTAGTTGCCGTAGTCCGCCGGCCACCAGTCCTTGGACGTGGTGAGCACCTCGGAGATGTCCCGCTTGACGGCCGGGAGGTCGAGCGCGCTGAACGCCGCGGCGTAGTCGAAGTCCCCGCCGAGCGGGTTCGCGACGGCCGGGTTCTTGGCGAGGATCTTCAGGTTGAGCCGTTCCGGCCACCACTGGCGGTTCCCGCCGCCCTGGGTCGGGTGCAGTGCCCGCCCGTGGTTCACCGGGCAGCCCTCCGCCTTCGCGTCGACAACGACTGCATCGTGGTTCTCAGACATGGGAATCCTTCCCTACAAGGCGGATCACGGTGTCTTCTGCTACCTAGGCTATCGCCGGAGCCGATCCTACGATGGACGCAATCCAAGTCAAGAAAGACACCAAACCCATATCCGATCGGGATTCGGAGAGAAGCCGACAACGGTTGGTAAAATCCGGTCTTCCCATTGACCTGAATAGGTGAACCGATATGAGTGACCTGCTGGAGCGGCTGCGCGGGCGCGGCTGGCGACTCACCTCGCAGCGGCGTGTCGTGGCGGAGGTCCTGGACGGCGAACACGTTCACCTGACCGCCGACGAGGTGCACGCCAGAGCCGCCGAGCGGCTGCCCGAGATCTCCCGGGCCACCGTGTACAACACCCTCGGCGAGCTGGTCACCCTCGGCGAGGTCATCGAGGTCGCCACCGACGGCCGCGCCAAGCGCTACGACCCCAACGCCCACCACCCCCACCAGCACCTGGTCTGCACCCGCTGCGGCACCATCCGCGACGTCCACCCCGTCGGCGACCCGCTCGCCGACCTCCCGGCCGACCAGCGCTTCGGCTTCGCCGTCTCCGACGCCGAGGTCACCTACCGGGGGCTCTGCCCGACCTGCGCCGGCTGACCCCCGGCACCCCTCCCCCGGCGACCGGCCGGCGGCACCCGGCCCGTGCCCGTCCCGCCCGCCTGCCCGCCGGTCACCCGACCGGCCAGCGGACCGGCAGGCTCTTCAGACCGTTCTGGAAGTTGGAGACCAGCCGTCGCGGCGGCCGCCCGGGCACCGGTTCCAGCCCGGGCAGCAGCTCGGCCACGTGACGCAGCACCGATCGCATCTGCAGGCGGGCCAGTCGGGCGCCCGGGCAGAAGTGCGGGCCGAACCCGAAGCTGACGTGGTCGTTCGGGGTGCGGGTGACGTCGAGGCGGTCCGGTTCGGGGAACACCGCCTCGTCCCGGTTCGCGGAGGCGTGGTAGACCACCACCTTGTCCCCGCGGCGGATCCTCCGGCCGCCGAGCTCGACGTCCCGGGTCGCCGTCCGGCGGAAGTCGATGACCGGCGGCCAGTAGCGGAGCAGCTCCTCCACCGCCGAGTCCGTCGTTTCGGGCCGCTCGCACAGCAGTCGGTACTGGTCCGGGTAGGCGAGCAGCGCGTGCAGGCCGCCGGGCAGGCCGTTGCGGACGGTCTCGTTCCCGGCGACGGCGAAGAGGAAGAACATCGTCTCGAACTCCGCCGCGCTCAGGCCCGCCGCGAGGGTCCGGGCGAGGATGCCGCCGCCGGACCGGGGGCGGCGGGCCAGGGCGTGCGCGTAGGCGAACATGTCGGCGAGGGCGGCCCGCGAGCGCGGGTTGACGGGGCGCCCGTCCGGAGCGGTCCGGCTGGTGGGGCGGTGTGCCAGGGCGGCGCGGCCGAGGTCGGTCAGCCCCGCCGGGTCGGTGGTGCCGGAGCCCGCGTAGTCGTCGTCCTGGTAGCCGATCACCCGGTTCGCCCAGT
This sequence comes from Kitasatospora sp. NPDC004745, assembly GCF_042873275.1. Classification (NCBI taxonomy): domain Bacteria; kingdom Bacillati; phylum Actinomycetota; class Actinomycetes; order Kitasatosporales; family Streptomycetaceae; genus Kitasatospora; species Kitasatospora sp. NPDC004745. The sequence continues at coordinate 340,659 of NZ_JBIALK010000004.1, forward strand.
CCCGCAGCAGCCCCCGGTCCTGTTCCGGCACGCCCATCACCCGGGCGAGGGTCCACACCGGCAGGTCGGCGGCGAGCCGGACGAAGTCCGCGGAGCCGGCCGGTCGCACGGCCTCGACCAGCTCCCGGGCCCGGGCGTCGACGGCCTCGGCCAGCTCGGCCACGGCGCGCGGGGTGAACGCGGCGGCGACGATCCGGCGCAGCCGCGCGTGGTCGGGCGGGTCCTGGTTGAGCATCATGGCGCGGGCGAAGTCCAGGTCGGCCGGGGAGTCCGGGTCGCGGATCTGGGTCGCGCCGAGGTGGGAGGAGTACAGCTCGGGGCTGCGCAGCACGTGCTTCACGTCCGCGTGCCGCAGCACCGCCCAGTAGCCGCGCCCGGCCGGCCAGTCGCCGACCGCGGGCTCCTCCACCCACCAGACCGGCGCCTCGGCCCGCAGCTCCCGGAACAGCCCGTACGGCACGCCGTCGGCGTAGGTGGCGGGCAGGAAGATCCGGTTCACCCGTTCCTGCCGCGCGCGGTCGAGGGTCACGTGGACGGACGGTACGGCAGCCCGGGGCGCCGCGCCAGGGTGGCCGCGGGTACGCGTCCGGCACGTCCGGTGCAGCCGGTGCAACCGCCGGTTCCGCCGCGGCGGCGGGATCCTGACGCCGCGGCACCGTCCGCCTCACGGCGTGGCGCGGCCCCGGACCACCGCTCAGGGCCGGCCCGGCGACTCGGGCAGCGCCGCGCGGGTGGCCGGCGGCTCGGGGTGGGGGTGGGCGGACCAGGAGAGGAGGAGGCGCAGGGCGTCGTCGGAGGGGGTGCCGGGGTCGGCGGTGTAGGTGATCAGGGCCTGGCCGGGGTCGTCGGCGGGGCGGAGGGTGTCGTAGACGAGGTCCAGCGGCCCGACCACGGGGTGCTGGAAGACCTTCCGGCCGGAGGTCTTGTCGGCGACCGGGTGCTCCGCCCACAGCCGTCGGAACTCCTCGCTCCGGACGGAGAGTTGACCGACGAGTTCGGCCAGCCTGGGGTCGTCGGGGCGGCGGCCGGCCTCCAGGTGGAGGAAGGCGACGTTCTCGCGCGAGCAGGTCTCCCAGTTCGCGTAGAGCTCGCGCGAGGCCGGGTCGAGGAAGGTGATCCGCGCGATGTTGCGGTCCTCGGGGGCGAGCGCGGCGTAGTCGCCGAGGAGGGCGACGGCGGCGCGGTTCCAGGCCAGCACGTCCATCCGGTGGCCCATCACCAGGGCCGGGGTGTGGTCGAGTTGCTCCAGCAGGCGCAGCAGGGACGGCCGGGGCTGCTGGCGCGCGGTGCGGCGGGGGCGGGCGGTGCGGCCGGCGGGGCGGGCGAGGCGGTGCAGGTGGCCGGCCTCGTCGGGGGCCAGGCGCAGGGCGCGGGCGACGGCGTCGAGGACGGCCTCCGACGGGTTGCCGACGCGGCCCTGTTCGAGCCGGGTGTAGTAGTCGACGCTGACCCCTGCGAGGTGGGCGAGCTCCTCGCGGCGCAGCCCGGCGACCCGGCGGCGGCCGCCGTAGTCGGGCAGGTCGACGTCCTCGGGGCGCAGCTGGCCGCGGCGGGTGCGGAGGAACTCGCTCAGGGTGCTCATACGGGTGATTCTCGCCCCTCGGCGCGCCGCCGTGCCTGGCCCTGCCAGGACCAGGTTCCGGGCCTCCGCGCGGCCGCGAACGCCTCTCCGGGGCGGGAATCGGATCGGCCGGCCGGTCGTTGGGGCTGGGCGACGGGTACGGAGCGACGCGTGAAGAGGGGCTTCCCATGAAGATCGGCATCATCGGCGCGGGCAACATCGGCGGCAACCTGACCCGGCGGCTGACGGCGCTGGGGCACGACGTGTCGGTGGCGAACTCGCGCGGCCCGGAGACACTCGGCGCCCTGGTCGAGGAGACCGGCGCGAAGGCCGTCACGGCCGTCGAGGCCGTCGAGGGTGCGGAGGTCGTGGTGGTCACGGTGCCGCTGAAGAACGTGCCGGACCTGCCCGCCGGGCTGCTGGGCGGGCTGGGCGAGGGCGTCGTGGTGATCGACACCGGCAACTACTACCCGAAGGAGCGCGACGGCCGGATCGACGAGATCGAGGACGGCGGGCTGACGGAGAGCCGGTGGACGGAGCGCCGGCTCGGCCACCCGGTGGTGAAGGCCTTCAACGGCACCTACGCGCAGGACATCGTGGACCGCCCGCGCCCGGCGGGTGACCCGGAGCGCCTCGCCGTCCCGGTGGCCGCGGACGACGAGGCGGCCAAGCGCGTGGTGCGCTCGCTGATCGAGGAGCTGGGCTTCGACACCGTCGACGCGGGCGGCATCGACGACTCCTGGCGGCAGCAGCCGGGCACCCCGGTGTACGGGCTGCGCGCCGGGGTGGCGGCCGTGACCCGGGCGCTCGCGGAGGCCTCCCCGGAGCGCCCGGCGGCGCACCGCGCCTGACCCGGGGCCGGGCGCGGACCCGAGCGCCCGGACCCGAGCCTGGCCCGCGCCTGACCCGCGCCCGACCCGCGCCTGACGGGCCCTAGGAGAGGCGGCGCGCCCCCTCGGCCGGGACGGCGGTCAGGGTGCGCGGGGCCCGGTGTCCCGCGGCGCGGAAGGCGGCGGTGACGGCGGCGGCGACGTGCTCGGCGGCGTCCTCGTCGACGAGGGCGATGACGGACCCGCCGAAGCCGCCGCCGGTCATCCGTGCGCCGTGGGCGCCGGCGGCGACGGCGGCCTCGACCGCGAGGTCGGTCTCCGGGCAGGAGACCCGGTAGTCGTCGCGCAGCGAGGCGTGTCCGGCGGTGAGGATCGGGCCGAGCGCGGCGAGGTCGCCGGCGTCCAGGTGGGCGACGGCGGCCGTGACGCGCTCGTTCTCGGTGACCACGTGCCGGACCAGCGGCCGCAGTTCCGCGGGGAGCCGGGCCAGGGCGCCCGGCAGGTCGGCCGGCCCGAGCGCGCGCAGGGCGGGCAGGCCGAGCAGGGCGGCGGCCCGTTCGCAGCCGGCCCGCAGCGCGGCGTAGGCGCCGTCGCCGAGGTCGTGCTTGACCCGGGTGTCGAGCACCAGCAGGGCGAGTCCGGCGCCGGCGAGGTCGAACGGCACCTGCCGCATGGCGAGGTCCCGGCTGTCCAGGTGCAGGGCCGCGCCCGGGCGGCAGCACATCGAGGCCGTCTGGTCCATGACCCCGCAGGGGACGCCGACGAACGCGTTCTCGGCCCGCTGGGCGAGCAGGGCGAGTTCGGGCGCGGTGAGGCCGAGCCCGTACAGGTCGTTGCAGGCGAGCGCGACGGCGCACTCCAGGGCGGCCGAGGAGGAGAGGCCGGCGCCGCCGGGCACGTCACCGTCGAACCGGAGGTCGGCGCCGTCGACCGGGTGCCCGGCCTCGCGCAGGGTCCACACCACGGCGGCCGGGTAGGCCGCCCAGCCGGCGACGGAGCCGGGGGCGAGGTCGGCGACCCGCAGTTCGGTGACCGCGGCGTCGCCCTGGGCGGACCAGAGCCGCAGCACGCCGTCCGCGCGGCGCCGGGCCTGGGCGCGGACGGTCTGCGGGAGGGCGATCGGGAGGACGAACCCGAGGTTGTAGTCGGTGTGTTCACCGATCAGGTTGACCCGGCCGGGGGCGGCCCACTCGCCCTCGGGGGCGTGGCCGTAGAGCTCCTCGAAGGTGGCCGGCGGGGTGTTCGGCGCGGTGTTCACGGGGTGCGCGGTGCTCGGCGGGGTGCTCGCGGTGTCCGCGGGGTGCTCGGTGTTCACGGGGTGGCCTCCCGCAGCCGTCGGGCCGCGTCCTCGGGGGTGACGTCGTTGACGAAGGCGTCCATGCCGGACTCGACCCCGGCCAGGTACTTGAGCTTGTCGGCGGTGCGCCGGATGGTGAACAGCTCCAGGTGCAGGGCGAGTTCGTCGCGCCGCCCGGCGGGGGCCTGGTGCCAGGCGGAGATGTAGGGGGTGCGGCCGCCGCCGAAGAGGCGGTCGAAGCGGCGCAGCAGCTCCAGGTACAGGCCGGGGAACTCGGCGCGCTGCGCCTCGTCGAGGGCGGTGAGGTCGGGCACCCTGCGGTGCGGGTGAAGGTGCACCTCGTAGGGCCAGCGGGCGGCGTAGGGGACGAAGGCCGTCCAGTGCTCGCCGGTGAGCACCACCCGGGCGCCGTCGGCGCGTTCGGCGGCGACGAGGTCCTCGAAGAGGTTGCGGCCGGTGGCGGCGCGGTGCCGCTCGGCGCGGGCGGCCATCCGTTCGGTGCGCGGGGTGGTGAAGGGGAAGGCGTAGATCTGCCCGTGCGGGTGGGCGAGGGTGACGCCGATCTCGGCGCCGCGGTTCTCGAAGCAGTAGACCTGCCGGACGCCGGGCAGGGCGGCGAGTTCGGCGGTGCGGTCGGTCCAGGCGTCGAGGACGAGACGGGCGCGTCGTTCGTCGAGGTCGGCGAAGGAGGCGTCGTGGTCGGCGGTGAAGCAGACGACCTCGCAGCGGCCGGTGCCGGGGCCGCTGGTCCACGGCCCGTCTGCCGGGTGCACCGGTGCCGCCGTCCCGGCCAGGGCGGGGAAGCGGTTCTCGAAGACGGCCACCTGGTAGTCCTCGGCCGGGATCTCGCTGAGCCGGCCGTCCCGGGACGGGCAGAGCGGGCACTCCTCGGCGGGTGGCTGGTAGGTGCGGGCCTGGCGGTGGGCGGCGATGGTGACCCAGTCCCCGGTGGCCGGGTCGAGCCGGATCTCGGAGCCGTGGGCGGGCGGGTCGAGCGGTCGGCGGTCGACGGCGTCCCGGGGGACGGCCTCCCCGCTGTCGTAGTAGATCAGCTGCCGCCCGTCCGCGAGTGTGGTCACGGTCCTGGCGGTGGGCTGGGTCAGGGTCCCGGCCATGGCCTTCGTCCCTCTCTTCGGGCTAGCTATCCGACACGAAACAACATTATCCAACATTATCCATCAGACCTGGCTGTCCGGAAGCCGTCCGCGCCTGCCATGATGGCGGTGACCGTGACCGGTCGGACCACCCCCCACCCCGAGGAGGCCCCCCGATGGCTGACAGCGCCCAACCGCTCGCCGGGCAGCGCCGCGTGCTGATCCTGGAGCAGGTCCGCGCGCGCGGCGGTGTCAGGGTGACCGAGCTCGTCCGGGACCTCGGGGTGTCCGACATGACGATCCGCCGCGACCTGGACGCGCTGGCCCGCCGCGGGCTGGTGCACAAGGTGCACGGCGGGGCGGTGCGGATCGAGGCGCCGGCCAGCGGCGAGCCCGGGTTCGAGACCAAGGCGCACTGGGAGCTGCCCGCCAAGGAGGCGATCGCCCGGGCCGCCGCCGCCCTGGTGCCGCCCGGCTCGGCCGTCGGACTGGCGGCCGGGACGACCACCTTCGCGGTCGCCCGGCACCTGCGCGCCGTCGAGGGCCTCACCGTGGTCACCAACTCGCTGCGGATCGCCGAGCTGCTGGAGCAGCCCGACGAGGACGGCACGCCCGCCACCGCCACGGTGATCCGCACCGGCGGCGTCCGCACCCCCTCGGACGCGCTGGTCGGACCGGTCGCCGACCAGGCGATCCGCTCCCTGCACGTCAACGTGCTGGTCATGGGCTGCCACGGGCTGTCCGCCGAGACCGGGCTGACCACCCCGAACCTCGCTGAGGCGGAGACCAACCGGACCTTCCTGCAGTCCGCCCGGCGGGTGGTCGTGGTGGCCGACCACACCAAGTGGAACGCGGTCGGCCTGGCCTCCTTCGCCGAACTGGACCAACTGGACGTGCTGGTCACCGACGACGCGCTGCCGGCCGAGCACCGGGCGGCGGCGGCCGGGCTGGTCGGCGAGCTGATCGTGGCAGCCTCCGGCGAGGGCGGTACCGGTGCCGGTGCCGGTGCCGGTGGCGCTGCCGCTGCCGGTGGCAGTGCCGGCACCGGCGGCGGCGAGGCCAACGGGGGCACCCCGTAGCGGACGCCGTGGCCGCTCACCCCGAGCTGGCCCGCACCACCAGCTCGGCCGGCAGCTCCAGCCCCTCCCCCGGCGCCCCGCCGCCCCGCACCTGGTCGAGCAGCCGCTCCACCAGCGCGACCGCGATCGCCCGCAGCGGCAGCCGCACCGAGGTGAGCGCGGGGTGCAGGTGCCGGCAGAGCGGCGTGTCGTGGAAGCCGGTGACGGCCACCCCGGCGGGCCCGACCGCCAGCCCCTCGGCCCGCACCGCCTCGTAGACGTCCAGCGCCAGCAGGTCGCTGCCCGCCACGAAGGCCGTCGGCCGCTCCCGCCCGCCCAGCAGCTCCCGCACCGCCGCCACGTCCGGGCGCGCCGCCGTCACCGCGGAGAGGCCGAGCCGCCGCGCCTCGGCGAGGAAGCCGGCCCGCCGGGCGGCCATCCACGGCAGCTCCTCGGCGCGGCCGAGGTAGCCGATCCGCCGGTGGCCCAGCCCCGCCAGGTGGCGCACCACCGCGGCGGTCGCCGTGTCGTTGGCGATGTCCACCCAGTGCTGCGGTTCCCCCGGGCCGGTCCGTCCGAAGGCGACGAACGGGACGCCGACCCGGGCCGCGTGCGCGATCCGGGGGTCGTCGCGCAGCACGTCGGCGAGGACCAGTCCGTCGACCTGACGGGCCGCCACCAGTTCGTCGATGGCGGCCAGCGGGTCGGTGCCGCCCGGGGCCGGGCGGAACAGCAGCACCCGCTGGCCCCGGGCCCCGGCCGCGTCGACCAGGGCCTCCAGGAAGCCGGCCATCAGCGGGTTGGGGTCGAGGGGGTCGTCCACCGGGGCGAGGTAGCCGAGGGTGCGCCGGGCGCCGCTGCGCAGCGACCGGGCCGACTGGTCGGGCTGGTAGCCGAGCTCGCGGACGGCCGTGCGCACCCGCTCCAGGGTGTCCGGGCGGACCCGCTGGGGCGCGTTGAGCGCGTTGGAGACGGTCTGCCGGGACACCCCGGCCGCACGCGCGACCTCCTCGATCGTGGTGGCGCCGCGGCGCGGTCGGCGGGTTCCCTCGGGCATCGCAGCTCCCAGCACGGTTTCTCGGACGGCCGGTCGGTCAGACCGCCGGGCGGCGCAGGGTCAGCAGTCCACCGCGCGGCACGGGCACGACGCCCGCCCCGCCGAGGTCGATCCCGCCCTGCCGGACGATACGCCCCCGGGCGTCCTGCACGGTGGCCTCGGCCGTCCCGCTGCCGCCGGTGAGCCGGACGTCCGGGTCGGCGTCGGCGTTGGCGACCAGCAGGGTGCGCCAGCCGTCCCCGGAGACGTCCACCGGCAGCGCGGCGTAGCGGGCGACCGCGACGGTGCCGCCGCCGACGGCGGTGACCATCGGGTAGCCGAGGTCCGGCCGGGCCGGGCGCAGTTCGCCGAGCTGCAGGGTGCCCGCGTGCTCGCGGAAGACGCCGAGCCAGAAGGCGATCGCCTCGCGCTGGGCGGTGCTCTGCGCCGCGAGGTCGACGGACACCTGCGGCACCGAGAACAGCACGTTGATCAGGTGGCAGGCGATCTGCTCCGGCGGCTCGGCCGGGTGCCACATCAGCATGTCGGCGTGGACCGGGACGGGCCCGGCGGCGAGCCGCACGTCGACGGTGCGCTGGCGGTTCTCCTGCGGGCTGAGCGGGCAGTCGGTGGCGCGGATCATGGTGACGTACGGCCACAGGTCGGGGCTGACGTACGGCTGGCGGTACTCGATCATCGCCTCCGGCTTCACCACGGCGATCCGGCGCCGGATCCCGGCGAGCAGCCGCTCCACGCCCTCGTCGACGCTCTCGCAGTCCGCTCCGGGCCCGGCGGGCGGGGCGTCGGCGCGGGCGAACCAGTCGACGAAGTCGACCTTGAGCCCGTCCATGCCCCACTCCTCGACGGCCCGGGCGAGCCGGCCGATCAGGAACTCGCGGACCTCCGGGTGGCGCGGGTCGGCGACGATCGCGCCCATGTGGGCGGCGTCGGCGAGCGCGTACCCGCCGATCCGCTCGAAGGCGGCGCTGTCCTTGCCGATGAACGGCAGCGCGTACCAGAGCAGGTACTGCACGCCGAGGTCGTGGACGCGCCGCACGTGGGCGGCGGTGTCGGGCAGCGAGACCGGCTCCCAGTCCCCGCAGTGCGCGTAGCCGCGGGTGCGGTCGGCGGTCATCCACCCGTCGTCGACGATGATGACGTCCATGCCGAGCTCCTTGCCGAGCGCGGCCTGCGTCTCCACCGCCTCCGGCGAGACGTCCTGGTGCATCGAGTACCAGGTGGAGTAGGCGGGGCGGCGGGCGGCCGGCGGGATGTCGGCCTCGCGGCCGGTCCACCACCAGGCGGCGAGGCCGGCCAGGCAGCGGGCGAAGTGGCGGCGCGAGGTGTCGATGCGGACGGTGAGCCGGCCGGCGGCCTGGGCCCAGAACCGGAACTCGCCGGTCTCCTCGAGCACTCCGGCGCCGGCCAGGACGTCGGCACGCTCGGCGGCGAAGGCGCAGAGCGCCACGTCGCCGGTGCCGATCAGGGCGGCGATCGGCGCGCCGTTGGCCAGGCTGGTGCGGCGCGGGGCGCTCCAGGCGGCGGGCAGCCAGCCGGTGCCGCGCGGCTCCGGGGTCCAGAAGGCGGTGGCGTCGACGCACGGCAGGCGCCACTCGATCCGGACCTCGCCCTCGCCCTCGGCGGTCACCTCGAGGATGCCGTCGCCCACCTCGCGGGCCGTCGCCGCGCCGCTGACCCGCAGGTCCAGGCCCTGGGCGGGCAGCGGGCGCAGGCCGCCGGCCGCGGCGGGGGCGTGCGGTTCCCAGATCTCGGTCATGCTCAGCCTTTCGTGGCGCCGGCCAGCAGGCCGGAGATGAACTGCCGCTGGAGGACCAGGAAGAGGACCATCATCGGCAGGGTGGACAGCGCGGTGCCGGAGAGGATCGCGCCGTAGTCGGTGGTGCTCTTGTTGCCGTAGAGCGTCGCGATGGCCACCGGGAGGGTGTGCATCTCCGGGCTGCGCAGCGCGATCAGCGGCCAGACGAACTGGTTCCAGGAGCCGAGGAACAGGAAGATCGACAGAGCCGCCAGCACCGGCCGCATGACCGGGACGACGACGCTCCACAGGACCCGCAGCTCGCCCGCGCCGTCGACCCGGGCGGCGTCCAGCAGTTCGTCGGGCAGGCTGGTGAGGGACTGCCGCATCAGGAAGATCGCGAACGGCACGCAGAGCCCGGGCAGGATGATCGCCTGGTAGGAGTCGAGCAGGCCGAAGCTCATCATCATCTTGAACAGCGGGACCAGCATGACCTGTTCGGGCACCACGAGGGTGGAGAGCAGCAGCCCGAAGAGCAGGCTCCGCCCGCGGAAGCGGAACTTGGCGAAGGCGTAGCCGGCCAGCAGCGCGACGACCAGCGCACCGGCGGTCTGCACGCCGGCGACCAGCAGCGAGTTGCCGACGACCCGGAGCAGGCCGATCTTGTGCTGGAGGCGTTCGAGGTTGTCGCCGAGGGCTCCGCCGGGCAGCAGCTTGGGCGGCCAGTCGAAGATCTCGGAGTCCTTGCGGGTGGTGGCGATCACCAGCCAGTAGAACGGGCCGACGGACAGGCCGGTGACGCCCGCCAGCAGGAAGGTCAGCGGCCAGCCCCGCAGTTTCGTGGACTTCACTTGTCGCGCTCTCCCATCAGGCGCATCTGGACCGCGCCGAGCACCGACACCAGCAGGGTGAGCGCGTAGGCGATGGCGGAGGCGTAGCCGAAGTCGAAGTACCGGAAGCCGTTCTGGTACAGGTACATGGAGACGGTCAGGCTCGCGTTGTCCGGCCCGCCGCCGGTCAGCACGTAGGGCTCGTCGAAGAGCTGGAGCGTGCCGATGGTGGACAGCACGACGGTGAACAGCAGCACCGGGCGCAGCGCCGGGACGGTGATGGCGGTGAAGCGCCGGACGGGGCCCGCGCCGTCGACCATCGCGGCCTCGTACAGCTCCCTGGGGATGCCCTGCAGGCCGGCCAGGTAGATCACCGCGTTGTACCCGGTGTAGTGCCAGGTGAGCACCAGGACGACGGACATCCGGGCCCAGAACGGCTGCCCGAGCCAGTCGACGGTGGGCAGGCCGACGGCGTCCAGCAGCCAGTTGACCGCGCCGTGGTCGGTGTTGAGCAGGAAGGCGAACATCACGCCGGTGGCGACCAGGCCGGTGACGGCCGGCATGAAGACGCCGAGCCGCCAGACGGCCCGCCAGCGGACCAGGACGGAGTTGATGCCGACGGCCATCAGCAGGGCCAGCCCGAGCATCAGCGGCACCTGGACGACGAGGATCTGCGCGGTGTTGCCCAGCGCCGTCCAGAACAGCGGGTCGTCCAGCAGCCGACGGTAGTTGGCCAGGCCGGCGCCGCGGGTGGCGGCGCCGGATCCGGTGGTGAACGACAGCAGCAGCGAGTCGACGATCGGGTAGGCCTTGAACAGCCCGAAGGCGATCAGGGCGGGGGCGAGCAGGAGGTACGGCAGGGCGGTGCGCCGCCGCCGGGCCCGGCGGTGGGCCCGCTCGGCGGCCGGCCCGGCCGGGGCGCCGGGCCGGGTCGGGACGGCGGGTCGGGTGGCGGTGGTCATGCGATGCCGCGTCCGGTCTGCTGGGCGAGCTGCTTGGCGGCGTCCTGGAGGACGGCCGCCGGGTCGCCGCCCTTGAGGAAGACCTTGGTCTGGGCGTCGCTGGCGAGCTTGAGGGCGCGGGCGTAGTCCCCGGAGTAGTTGGTCGGGTCGCCGCCGTCGGTGGCGAGCTCGGCGAAGGTCCGCAGGACCGGCTGGCCGCCGAAGTACGCGCTGGGCTTGGCGTACATCGGGTCGCCGTAGGCCTCGGTGAGGGCGGGGAAGACGCCGCCGGCGTCGAACATGCTGTTGACGGAGGCGGGGCGGGTGAGCGCGTACTCGACGAACTTCCAGGCGGCGCGGCGGCGCGGGCTGGAGCCGGCGACGGCCAGGTGGGTGGAGTTGACCAGGGCGGTGCGCTTCCCGCCGGCGGTGACGGCCGGGGGCTTGGCGAGGCGCCAGTTGCCGCTCTGGTCGGCGAACTTGGTCTCCAGGTAGTGCGCGGCCCAGGCGGGCATCGGGGCGATGGCGAGCTTGCCGGCCTTCATCAGGGTGGACCAGCCCTGGTCGCCGGGGGCGTCGGCGACCAGCCCCGCGTCGTCGAGGCGCTTGAGGGTGGCCAGGGCGCGGACGTCGGGCTCGGAGCCGAGGGTGACCTTGCCCTGGAGGTCGAAGTAGAAGGCGCCCTGGAGCTGCATCAGGGACTGCAGGAAGTCCAGGTCGGGGCTGGGGTTGGCGGCCTTGTTGATGCCGATCAGCGAGATGCCGGGGTTGGCGGCCTTGAACCGGTCGGCGATCGCGATCAGGTCGTCCCAGGTGGCGAGGGTGGCCGGGTCGACGCCGGCCTTGTCGAAGTAGTCCTTGCGGTAGAAGAAGCCGAGCGGGTTGACCTCCCAGGGCAGCGCGTAGGCGTGGCCGTCCTTGCCGCTGACGACCGGCCACAGGCCCTTGGCGAACTTGTCGCGGTGGGCGTCGGCGCCGAACGCGGAGAGGTCGGCGAGGCCGCCGGGGAACTTCTCCAGGTATCCCGGGAGGTAGTCGCAGCCGATGTGCAGGACGTCGCCGAGGCCCTGGCCGCCGGCCGCGAGGCCGACGGTGATCTTGTCCCAGATGGCGGGGTTGCCGATGTCCTGGACGTCGACCTTGATGCCCGGGTTGTCCTTCTCGAAGGCCGGGACGACCCCGCGCAGGGCGGCGGCGGCCGTGGCCCAGGACCAGACGGTGATCGTGCCGGTCTCGGCGTCCCCGCCGGAGCCGCCGCCCGAGCCGGAGTCGCCGCAGGCCGCGAGCGTGCCGCCGGCGGCCAGGGCCAGCAGGCCCGCGCCCGAGGCGCGGAGCAGGTCGCGACGGGAAAGGTGTGACATTGCATTCCTCTCGACGGGGTGGCACGAGGTGGGGGCGGAGTGAAGGGGGATGGGTGGGGCCGCTCAGGGCATCGCGGAAGCCCGGGTTCGATTTGAACGTTCAAACACACAAAAGAAACCAGAACCAAACAGGTTCGAACGGGCGGGTCACAGCAAACGCCCACCCTCCCCGCGCCGTCAAGACCCCGGCACGCGGAGAACCGGCTCCGAAACCGTTCCGTTATCCGCCCGCTCCGACCCCGGCGAATCCCCTGACAACCCGAACGAGGCCCCAGGTGATCTTCATCAGTGACAGGTCGACGTATTCGAAATACAGCTGACGCAGCGTCAAACCCGTGGTGCAGGACCTCGGGACCGCGGCGTCGGGGAAGCGGAGGACAGTGTGCGGACCGCCCGTGGCGTGGCCGCCCTGCTGGCGGTGGGGGTCCTCGCGGCCCTCTCCCTGGCCGCGGACGGCTCCGGCCCGCAGGACAGACCCGCCGAGGCCGGGGCCGCCGAGACCGCCGGGGCCGAAACCTCTGCCGCGGACGGCACGGCCGGGGGCGCCGGGGCCGCGGCGGCCACGCCGTCCGGGCCGCCCGCCCCCACACCGGCCTGGGACGGCCGGGTCAGGGTGCTCGGCGACGGCTCCACCTCCGACACCGGCCCCCAGCCCGGGCCGCTCAAGCCCGAGAAGCTGAAACCCGGCGAGAAGCCCCCGCAGTTCGTGGTCTTCTCCTGGGACGGCGCCCTGGAGGGCGACGACCACCTGTTCTCCCGCTTCCGCAGGCTCGGCGCGGAGAACAACGCCCGGATGACCTTCTTCCTCAGCGGCATCTACACCCTGCCGAAGGCCAAGCGCACCCTGTACCACCCGCCGCGGCACGACCCCGGCACCGCCTCCATCGACTTCGCCACCGACGGCCACATCAAGGACACCCTGGAGCAACTGCGCCTCGCCTGGCAGGAGGGCAACGAGATCGGCACGCACTTCAACGGGCACTTCTGCAACGCCAAGGGCGGAAAGGACTGGACCACCGAGGAGTGGCGGAGCGAGCTCGACCAGGCCGTCTCCTTCGTCACCCACTGGAAGACCAACACCGGCCTCAAGAACCTCCCGCCGCTGCCCTTCGACTACACCAAGGAGCTCGTCGGCGGCCGGGCCCCCTGCCTGGAGGGTCAGCAGGCGCTGCTCCCGGCCGAGAAGGCCGTGGGTTTCCGGTACGACGCCAGCTCACCGGGCGAGTTCCAGGTCTGGCCCGGAAAGAAGGAGGGCCTCTGGAACTTCCCGCTCCAGCTGCTGCCCTACCCGGGCCGGTCGGCCCAGGGCCTCTCGATGGACTTCAACTTCCTCGCCGGCCAGTCCGGGAACACCTCCGAGGGCGACCCCAGGAAGTACGCCGCCTGGGAGAAGGAGACCAGGGACAGCTACCTCAGCGGCTTCGAACGGGTCTACAACGGCAGCCGGGCCCCGCTCTTCATCGGGAACCACTTCGAGACCTGGAACGGCGGCATCTACATGCAGGCCGTCGAGGACGTGATGAGGAGCGTCTGCAGGCGCGACGGCGTCCGCTGCGTCTCCTTCCGCGAGGTCGCCGACTGGCTGGACGCCCAGGACCCCAAGGTGCTCGACAAGCTGCGCCGGCTGGACCCGGGGCAGCCCGGGGACTGGTCACGGCCGACCCGCTGACCCCGCTGTGGTGGCCGTGGTGCCGGCGCCACGGCCACCACGGCCACCACGGCCCGCGACGGGCCCGCGACGGCGGGGGCGCCACCGGACCGCCGCCCGCCGCGGCCGGGCACCACCGCCCTACCGGCCGCCGGTCGCCCTGGTGTACGAGGTCCAGATCCGGCCCGGCAGGGCGGAGTCCGGGGTGTCCGGGGCGGCGCCGCCCACCCCCTCCAGGGAGAGCAGCTTCATGTCCTTCAGGTCCGCCCGGAAGACCGTCACCGCCGTGGACGTCCGCCCGTCGTAACCGACCCACCACCCGGCGGTGCGGTCCGGCGTGGTGCCGGGCTTCCCGGCCAGGTCGGGCCCGGCCTCCGCCGCCGGGCGGGCGCTCCCGGTGCGCACCGCGCCCTTGAGCGCCGCGTCCACCTCCCGCGCGGCGGCCGCGGGCAGCGCCCGCACCGGCGCCGGCAGGCGCAGCGCGAGCGGCTCGCCGTTGCGGGTGATCCTCAGCACCGAGTACGGGTCCGTCCGGCTGCCGCCCCCGGCGAAGGCGGTGTAGGCGCCCGCGGTCCGGATCGCGCTCGGGGTGGAGTTCCCGGCCGCGAAGGCCGGCACCAGGTCCCCCATGCTGCCCGGCAGCAGGCCCAGGTCAACGGCGGTGCGCTGCACCTGCTCCAGGCCGACGTCCATCCCGAGCTGCACCAGCGGCCCGTCGACGGACTGCTCCACCGCGTTCCTGAGGGTCACCGTGCCCCAGTCCCGGCCGCCCTCGTTCACGGTCCTCACGATCTTGCCGTCGCTGCCCCAGTACGGCCCCTCCGGGGTCATCACCTTGACGCCGTTGTCGCCGTCGTAGGTCGTCGTGGGCAGCACCGGGGTGCGGGCGCCGCCCCGGCGGCGCTGCACGCCCTGGCTGAGCCCCGCCGCGTACACCAGCGGCGTGAAGGCCGAACCCACCGGCACCGTCGTGGCGTTGGCGTTGTCGAAGCCCTGCTTGAGGTAGTCGGGGCCGCCGTACAGCGCGACCATCCTCCCGTCCAGGGCCACCGAGGCGGCACCGACCCGCAGCAGCCGGTCGGCCTCCCGGCGGCCGGGGTCGACGCCGCTGGTGGCGTCCTGCACGGCCGCGGCCAGGGCATCGACCCGCGGCTTCTCGAAAGTGGTGAAGACCTGGTGGCCACCGAGGTCGAACTGGGCCGCGGTGATGTCGGCGTGGCTCTCCGCGTAGCTCCTGGCCATGTCCACCAGGTAGCCGATCTGGCCGCTCAGCCCCGCCGCCCTCGGCTGCGGCCTCGGCTCGGGGAAGACCGTGTACCGGGCGCGTTCGGCGGCGGAGAGCCGGCCGACCTCGACCATCCGGTCCAGGATCCAGGACCACCTGTCCTCGGCCCGGCGGCGGTTGTCCGCGCCGATCGCCGGATCGAACTGCCCGGCCCCGTTCAGCACGGCGGCCAGGAACGCCCCCTCGCTCGGATCGAGCTCCGAGACGTCCTTGCCGTAGTACGCGGCCGCGGCCCGCTCGATGCCGTAACTGCCGCGCCCGAACCAGCTGGTGTTCAGGTACCCGGCCAGGATGTCCTGCTTGCTCATCCGGTGGTCCAGCTTGATCGCGATGACCATCTCGCGCGCCTTGCGGGACACGTCCTGGCGCTGGTTCAGGTAGATGTTCTTGACGTACTGCTGGGTGATCGTCGAGCCGCCCTGGGTGTCGCCGCCCGAGACCATCTGCACGACCGCGCGGCCGATGCCGGTGAGCGAGATCCCCGGATCCTCGTAGAAGGTCTCGTTCTCGGCCGCCAGCACGGCCCACTGCACCGGCTCCGGCACCCGGTCCAGCGGCACCTCCTGCCGGTTGATCTGGCCCACCCGCGCCATCTCGGTGCCGTCCGCCCAGTAGTAGACGTTGTTCTGCTGGGTCGCGAAGGAGTTCAGGTCCTCCGGGACGGCCGTCCGGACGAAGAACCAGGCCACCAGCCCGACCGGCGCCGCCGCCGCGGCCCCCGACACCAGGAGCAGCAGCCGCCAGGACGGCAGCCAGCGGCGCACCCCGCGCCGCCCGCGGCGCGGGTAGTCGATCCACCGACGCCGCCCGGACGTCCCGTCCCCGCCGGCCCGATCAGCACGCACAATCCCGCCTCCGACTCACTCGTGGGCATACAGACCCCCCGCAGGGACAGATGCGGTGGGGGCCCGTGCAGGGAAGCCGGGATTCGGTGTGATCATGGTCATACCGAGCGGGGCCGCCGGCCGCCGCACCGGTGCGCGCCCACCGGACAGTCCGAGGGCGGGCCGTCCCGCGCGGGGAGCTCGAGCACACCGCGGGGGTCGAGCACCCTCGCCGCAGCAGCACACCGGAGAAGCCGTGAAACTGTCCGTCGCCGTCCACCGGGCCCGCCTGGGAGCCGACGAGTTCCGGGTCCTCCGGCCCGCCCGGCCGCCGGCCCGCGCCCTGCTCGTCGACCACGACCGGTACCTGGGCGCGTACCTCGACCACACCGCCGCCCTGACCGTCGCCGGACTGTGGCTGCTCGCCGCCCGCTCACCGCGCTCGCTGATCCACCTGCCGCTGCGGGCCAACCGCCCGCCGGCCGGGGCGGAACCGGACGGCGCCGGCCGGTACCTCGACCTTGTCCTCCTGCACCACTCGCTGCGGTTCGCCCCCGCGCGCTGGAAGCAGCTGCGCGGCCGCCTCGGCCCCGGCCGCCCCGGGACCGCGGACCTGCCCGAGGCGGACCACGACGCCGGCACGGAGCCCGACTTCGCGGCCCGGCACCACCGGGAGAACCGCGACCTGTTCCACCAGCACCTCCACGCCGAGACGCTGTTCATGACCGGCAGCGCCAAGGTCTTCCGGGAGACGGCACGGCACTTCCTCGACGTCGCCCGCGAGGGCCCGGTCCACACGCCGCTCCACCCCGGACGCCCGCACTACTGCACGGAACTGCACACCAACGACGGCGTCCTCGGCAACGCCCGCGAGATCCACATCGAGTACTGCGACGCCTGGGACGCCCCGGGCAAGGCCTGAACGGCCGACCGGGGGCGCCGCGCGCCGGGCCCGGCCGGCCGGCCGGGGACCCGACCACGTCGGCTTCCCCCGTGGAGAAGCGGTTCTGACCCCTCGACAGCCGGCCGGGCAGGAGAAACGATCACCGTATACTTCTGCGGCCCCGGCGGCCGCCGGGCCGGCGGGAGGGGACACCGGGAGGGGCGTCATGGAGCTTCGGGAGATCGAGATCTTCCTGACGCTGGCCGAGGAACTGCACTTCGGCCGGACCGCGGAACGGGTCCGGCTCTCCCAGGCCCGGGTCAGCCAGGCCATCAGGACGCAGGAGCGGCGCATCGGCGCCCCCCTGTTCGAGCGCACCAGCCGCACCGTGCGCCTGACCGCCGTCGGCCGCCAGCTGCGCGACGACCTGCAACCGGTCTACGCGGGCCTGCACGCGTCCCTGGACCGCGCCCGGCTGGCCGCGCGCGGCGCCACCGGCCGGCTCCGCGTCGGCATGATGCCGTTCAACGTCGTCGACCTGCACGGCTACTGGAAGGAGTTCCGCCGGCGGCACCCGCAGTGGGAGCTGGAGGTCCGCCAGCTGGTGTACCTCGATCCGTTCGGCCGGCTCCGGGACGGCGACCTGGACGTCCTCGTGGTCTGGCTGCCCGTGGAGGAACCGGACTTCACCGTCGGCCCGGTCCTGCTGACGGACCCCCGGATCCTCGCCGTGTCCGCCGACCACGAGCTCGCCGACCGGACCACCGCGCGGCTGGACATGTTCGCCGACTTCCAGCACGCCATGCCGCCCGCGATGCCGGACTACTGGGAGGACGGCTACCTGCCCTTCCACACCTCCCGGGGCCGGGCGATCGAGCGCGGCGAACCGGTGACCAACGCGGAGGAGCTGATCAACCGGGTCGGCATGGGCGAGATCGTCCACGGCTTCCCCAGCCACGTCACCCGGCACTGGGGCATGCCGAACATCCGCTGGATACCCGTCCCCGACCTGGCGGCCCTCTCCTACGCGCTGGTCTGGCGGACCGCGTCGGAGAACGAGGCGATCCGCGCGCTCGCCGACACCGTCCGCGACCTCGGCACGCACCGCTTCTGACGCTCCGTCATTGCCCTTTGCGCGCAGGCCTCACGGCAGATACGGGAAGACCTGGTCCGACACCTCGGCCAGCCGGGACTTGACCGCCTCGGCGTGGGTGAGCGGTGTGCGGGGCTCGCCGCGCCGCGCGGAGACACCGACATCCGCCACCACGTACAGGGCGCGCAGGGTGCGGACGGTGTTGGAGACCCAGAACGGCAACGGCCCTCCCTCCCGAGCGGCGAGGGCGGCCCCGACCGGGGACAGCCAGGCCGTCGACCGCTCCGCGGTCAGGTCGGCGCGGGTCAGCACGAAGGCGAGCGCCTTGGCGAGCCGGTCGTCCTCCCGCTGGGCGAACAGGTGGTCGGTCGGGGTGACCAGCCGCTCGGCGGCGAGCGCGAGCAACGGCTCCGGGTCGACCTCGGGCCTCCGGCCGAGGGCCGCCAGGAGGTCGGCGCCGTGCGCCACGGCGTGCAGCCAGCCGAGCGCGGCGTCGTGGCCCCGCAGATCGGTCTCCGAGCGGTACCAGGCGGTGAACGCCTCGACCCAGGCGGGCCGGAGGTCGCCCCGGCCCACGATCATCGTCAGGACGAGCGGGGCGAACGTCCGGGCCTGCACCCGCGGGTCGGTGAGCCGCGCCGCCATCAGGTCGCCGAGCGCCAGACGCCGGTCGCGGTCGATCACCCCGCGCGCGATCCAGGTCTCCAGCACCGCGTAGGGGTGGCCGTCCCGGACCGCAGGGTCCGGATCGCCCAGCGCCGCCGCCAGCTCCGCCACCAGGTCGTCCAGGGGGCGCCCCGGTGGGAGGGCGCAGTCGGTTTCGTAGATCTCCGGCCAGTCCGTCACGGACGGGACCCTAGCTGCGGCGGACGGTTCGCTCACCTGCTTTTCCGGGCGGCCGGCGGGCGGGCGGGCGGATGGCGGCCGGTCCGTCGGGGGCCGGGGCCGGCGGTCCGGCGGCCGCGGGTCAGCGGCCGACCTCCCGGGCGCGGAAGTCCTCCACGGTCTCGCGGCGGATCAGCAGCCGCGCCCGGCCGTCCTTCACCGCCGCCACCGCCGGACGGCCCACCAGGTTGTAGCCGGAGGCCATGGACAGCTGGTACGCGCCCGCCGCGGGCGCCGCCAGCAGGTCCCCCGGCCGCAGGTCGGCGGGCAGGACGGCGTCCCGCACCAGCACGTCGCCGGCCTCGCAGTGCCGGCCCACCACGTCCACCCGGACCTCCCCGGCCGTCGACCGCCGCCCCACCAGCCGCACGCTGTACGGCGATCCGTACAGCGCCGGGCGCGGGTTGTCGCTCATGCCGCCGTCCACCGCCGCGAAGCAGCGGCCGTCCGCCGTGTGCTTCACCGACAGCACCCGGTAGACCGCCACCGCGGCCGGCCCGACCAGTGCCCGGCCCGGCTCGACGACCAGGCGCGGCACCGCCAGGCCGGCCCCGGCGCAGCGCAGCGCCAGCCGCTCCGTCACCCGGGCGGCGAAGTCCGCGACGTCCAGTTCCGCGTCCCCGGGCAGGTAGCGGATGCCGTGGCCGCCGCCGAGGTCCAGCTCGGGCAGGACGACGCCGTGCCGCTCCCGCACCTCGGCGAGCAGCCGCACCAGGGCGTCCACCGCCTCCAGGTAGGGCTCCACCGCGGTGATCTGCGAGCCCAGGTGACAGTGCAGGCCGACCAGTTCGAGCCCGGGCTGGTCCAGGACCCGGGCGATCGCCCCGGCCGCGTCGCCACCGTCCACCGGGAAGCCGAACTTCTGCCCGCCGACGCCCGTCCGCACCGCCGGGTGGTGCCCGGCCGCGATCCCGGGCACCACCCGGACCAGCACGCGCTGCGGGGCGTCGGCGGCGACCAGCGCCGCCAGCCGGGCGATCTCCGCCGGTCCGTCGATGACGATCCGGCCGACCCGCAGCCGCCGTGCCAGCCGCAGCTCCTCCGGCGACTTGGCGTTGCCGTGCAGCAGGATCCGCTGCGGGGGGAAGCCGGCCGAGGCGGCCAGCCAGAGCTCGCCGGAGGAGCAGACGTCGAGGCCCAGGCCCTCCTCGGCGACCCAGTCGGCCATCGCGCTGCACAGGAAGGCCTTCGCCGCGTACAGCACCTCGGCGTGCGGCAGCGCCCGGCGGTAGGCCCGGGCCCGGGAACGGACCTCGGCCTCATCCAGCACGTACAGCGGGGTGCCGAACCGCTCGGCGGCCTCGGCCAGTCCGACTCCGCCGACCAGCACCTCGCCGCCCGGGCCGGACCGCGCCGAGGCCGGCCAGGGGCCGCCGAGGGCCTCGGCGGCCGTCGCGGGGGCGGGGGTGGGGACGGCCGGGGTGCTGAGCTGGGTCATGACGGCTGCTCCTGTGGGTGTGGTGCCGGTGGCGCGCGGTCGGGTCGGTGCTCGGGGCTGTCCTCGACGGGCGTCGACGGTGCTGGTCGGTCCCACCTGGCCCCGCCTGGTCCCGCCTGGCGCGGACGGTGCCGGTCGGTCCTCGACGGTGCCGGTCAGTCCTCGACGTGCATGGCGAACCGGCAGTGCGCCGGCCGGGTGCGGTCGTGGCCGCCCTCCGGCCCGACGCCCGGCGCGGGGGACGGCTCGGGCGGCTCGGGCCGGTCCCGGCGGCCGGTGACGGGCAGCAGGCGGACGGGGCGCCCCAGCGGCGCGTCGGTGTCGGCGGTGGTGGTCGCGGTGGTCATGGTGCGGTCCCTTCGGATGGCGGCCGTGCGGCCGGGCTCCTCCAGTGGAGACCCTCCGCGCACCGGCCGCACCCGTCCTTGACGCAGGGCCTACGCCCCGGCCGCCGACCTTGACGCCGCCCTGACACCGGCCGGGTCGGGACGGGACGGACCGGCACCGGCCCGTGCCGCGGGCCGCCCGGGCGTGTGCGGGCCCCGGCGTCAGCAGTCCGTCAGGAGGTGTGCGGCGGGCGTCATGGTGGTGTCAACAGCGGTACGGACGGGCGGGTTCCGGGGTTCACTGGAGTCATCCGAAACGGGGAGTGCGGCACCGGACAGACGGAGGCGAACGGCCATGACCGGGACCACCCGAGTGATCGTCGGCCTGAACGGGTCACTGAGCAGCCTGGCCGCCCTCTACCACGCCGTCGGGGAGGCGGCCCGCGCGCGGGCGCTGCTGGTGCCCGTCGCCGCGTGGACGGCGGGCGAGCGGGGCGACCTCCGGGGGCGCGACGAGCTGGAGCACGCCGCGCGGCGGCGGCTGGACGTGGCCTTCGAGCAGGCCTACGGCGGCTACCCGTCCGGGGTGGTCGTCCACCCGCTGGTGGTCGACGCCGAGCCGGGGCCCGCGCTGGTCGGCGCCGTCACCGGGGCGGACGACCTGCTCGTCCTCGGCGCCGCCACCCGCCGCCGCCTGGAGCGCCTGCGGCACGGCTCGGTGGCCCGGTACTGCCGGCACCGCGCGGGCTGCCGGGTCGTCGAGGTGGCGCCGTCCGCGCTGCTGACCCGGCTCGAGCTCCCGGCCCGCAACGGTGCGCCGCTCCCGCTGCCGGCCCGCTGACACCCGAGCACGCCCTAGGCCAGTTCGGCGCGGATCTGCTCCGCGAAGCGGAAGGTCATGTGGCGCCGCCAGGCGGGCAGCCCGTGGATGTCGTCGAAGTACTCCTCCGCCCGGATGCCGTCCCGGACGGCCTCCTCGACGGCCGCGGCGTTGGGCCGGGGCGGGAACCAGAGCCGGATCGGGCGCACGGTGGAGGCGGTCACGGTGATGGTCAGCGAGCCGTCCACCGGGTCGACGGTGCCGATCAGCAGAGCGCCGGACCGCCCCAGCCCGTAGAGCGAGGCCTGCCGGAAGGCCGTCCGGCTCTCGAGTGCGCGGGCGGGCAGCGTGATCGAGCGCAGCAGCTCGCCCGGCCGCAGGTCCTTGACGCCGGCTCCGGTGACGAACTCGGCCACCGGGACGCTGCGTTGCTCACCGGACGGGGCCCGCAGCAGGCAGCGCCCGTCCAGGGCGGCGGTCAGCGAGATCATCGGCCCGGCGGGCAGCCCGTTGCAGAGGTTGCCGCCGACGGTGGCCATGTTCCAGATCTTCCAGGAGGCGAGGAACGCCCGGCAGCACTGCTCGAACAGCGGCGCGGCCGGCCGGTCCAGCGTCTCGGCGAAGCGGGACAGTTGGGCGATCGTGCAGGTCGCGGCGATCTCCAGGCCGCCCTCGGGGGTGGGGGTGAGCGGCTCCCAGCCCGTCCGGCCGAGGTCTATCAGCCGGCGGATGTGCGGCTGCGGCTCGGAGAACAGGTAGGTGCCGCCGCCGAGCCAGGCGTCGCCGGGCCGCCAGGTGCCGCCGCGGCGGGCGTCACGCACCTCCGCCACCGTGTTCAGATCCATGTCGCTGCACCGTCCCCGGCCGGTCGATTTCCTTCGGTAGGCCGATTGAAGCCGGGCCGGCCCGCCGGCACGAGTGGGCACCCGCACCAGTCGCGCCCGTCGCGACCTGGTCGATCGTCCAGCGGGCCGGTCCGACCGGGCTCGAACTTCGACAGCCGTGTCGAAGTTCGCCGACGGGCCGGGCTATGCTGTCCGGAGCCTGGGAGGAAGCACCCGCCCCGTCGACGAACGCGCCCGCGCGGCGCGCCCGACCGGAAGGAGGCGAGACGCATGGACACCAGCAGTCCGGGCCGCCGGCACCCCCGACCCCGCTCCGGAAGCCCCGAGTCCGCCTCTCCCAGACGGTGAACCGGCCCTCCGCGCAACCAGCCTGACGCCACGTCACAACCAGGGCCCCGCGGGCTCCGCCACGCCGCCCACGGCCGCCCTCACCCCACCCCGGTCCGCACAGCCGCGGAATGAGGCACCCCATGACGACGTCCCGGCCCTACCCGCGCCCCGGCGAGGCCGCGGTCCTGCTCACCGTCCTCGCCCTGCTCGTCGCCGAGGAGCTCGCCCTCGGCCTCGCCGAGGAGGAGGACCGCCCCGTCATCCACGCCATCCTGATCGGCGCCTCCGGCTCCGGCCTGCTCGCCGTCGGCGCCGTCCTGTTCGGCCGCTGGCTCGACGCCCGCCGGCCGCTCCCGCTCCCGCCGCCCGGCCCCAACGGCCGCGAGTACAGCGCCGAGGCGCTGCACGACTTCCCGATGGACGCCGTCCGGCCCCTCCTGCTCTGCCCGCACGCGCCCCAGCTGGGCCAGCTGTACTCGGCCTGGATGCTCGCCCGGACCGGCCGCAGCGCCCCCTGGATCGCCCGCCGGCTCGCCGTCCCGCTGGACGCCGCCCACCTGCTGGTCGACACCGCCCGGGGCCGCGGGCCCGGTCAGCGCCGCTGACCGGGCGCCCCCGCGTTCACCTGCGCGAGCAGGAACGGCATCAGTCCGCGTTCGGCCAGCGCGGCCCGCCAGGCGTCCCGCGCCGAGGCCAACTCGCCCACGGCGCCGGGCTCCTGGCCGGCCTCGCCCGCACCGGAGCGCGAGGCCGCCCCCAGCAGCCCGAACCCGCCCACCGCCAGCGCCACCGCCGCCACCCCGGCCGCGACCCACCCGGCGCCCACCAGCGCGTGCCCCAGCACCTCCACGTCCTCGTCGAGCCCCAGGACGTACCCGAGCAGCAACAGGACCCCGGCGGCCGCCCCGGCCACCACCGGCACGATCACCGCCAGCACCCCCCACCACCCGGCGACCCGCCCCCGCTCCGGGCCGTCCACCGGGAGCCGCGCCACCGCATCGGCGTCCGCGCGCAGCGCCGCGTACCGCTCGTACTCCGGGGCCGCGGCCGCCAGGACGAACTCCGCGTTCTCCCGGGCGCTGCGCCGCAGCCGCTCGACCCCGCCCGCCTCGCCGCCCGCCGCCCGCAGGGCCGCCCGCACCTGCGGCCCGGCGAGCACCCGGCCCAGCACCGTCTCGAAGTCGGCCCGGTCCTGCTGCGGCAGTCGAAGCGGCCTGTCCATGCGCGTCCCCGTTCCCTCTCCAGCTTGTTCTACAGCACTGTAGAACAAGCTGGCGCCCGACAGCAGCCCTGCTCACCCGCCTACCCCGGCGCCCGGCGCCCGGAATCGGGCCTGGCACCCCGGGCCCGGGGTTCTTATGACAACGGCATTGACGTGTTTGCGCGGCACCGGTTTCATGACCGCACCCCCCGCACACCCCCCACGACCAAGGCGGTGATCCGTTGGCATCGACGGTGAACGACGAGAGTGCCGGTCCGAGAGCGGACGCGAGCCGTGTCGAGATGCGCAAGTCCATCGGGCTGCTGGACGGGGCGGCGATCGCCGCCTCCAGTACGGCGGCCACCAGCAGCATCGGCATCGGCCTCGGGCTGATGGCCGGCGTGGTCGGCCTGCACCTGCCGGCGATCATGCTGCTGGCCTTCCTGCCGGTGCTGGCCATCGCCGGCGGCTACGGGCGGCTGAACGCCGTCGACCCGGACGCCGGGAGCAGCTACCGCTGGGTGGGCCGCACGCTCAGCCCCTGGCTCGGATTCCTGACCGGCTGGGTGAACACCGTCGGCACGATCGTCTTCATGGCGTACACCACGACCGTCACCGGCTCCGCCGTCATCCAGCTGCTCGACGAGGCGCACCTGCGCAGCGTCGCCGGGCTGCGGCTGGACGCGGACTCCACCGTGCAGTGCACGCTGCTCGGCCTGGTCGTGCTGGTCGGGGCGGCGCTGGTGGCCGTGCGCGGGCTGGACCTCGCCGCCCGCCTGCAGAAGGCGCTGCTGGTCTTCGAGTACGTGGTGCTGATCGGCTTCTGCGGGTACGGGCTGTTCGCCGGCGACCAGCCGTTCTCGCTGCAGTGGTTCAACCCGTTCGACATCCCGTCCTTCGACGCGCTCGCCCAGGGCATGGTGCTCGCGGTGTTCTGCTACTGGGGCTTCGAGTCGGTGTTCAGCGTCGGCGAGGAGGTGCGCGACCCCCGGGACGCCTCACGCGGCGGCATGGTCGCCCTGGTGGTGATGATGCTGCTGTTCCTGCTCGCCGGAACGGCCTTCCAACGGGTCCTCCCACTGGGCGAGTTGGCCGACAACGGCGCGCACGGGCTGACGTACTTCGGCGCCGCGCTGGCCCGCCAGCCGCTCGCCGCGCTGCCCCTGATCGCCCTGATGTTCTCCGCCGTCGCCTCGCTGCAGTCCTCGGTGATCCCCACCGCCCGCGGGATGTACGCGATGGGCCGCGACGGCGTCCTCGGCCCGGTCTGGACCCGGCTGCACCCGCGGCACGCCACCCCCGCCGTCGGCACCCTGCTGATCACCGGCGTCGCCGCGCTGCTGGCCGTGGCCTCACTGGTCATCCCGACCGTCAACGACCTGATATCCGCCGCCGTCAACGCGATCGGCATCGTCGTCGCCCTCTACTACGCGCTGACCGCCGTGGCCGCGGCCGTCCGGTTCCGCCACCTGCTGCGGGCCGGCGTGGGCGAGGCGCTGCGGGCGGTGGTCGGTCCGCTGCTGGGCGCCGCGGCGCTGCTCGCCGTCGGCGGCTACCTCGCCTGGTCGTTCTACGACTCCGCCGACCACTTCGAACTGGCCGCCGACAACGGGTGGTTCGAGCTGACGGTGACGGCGTTGATGGTCGTCACCGGGCTGCCGGCCGCGGCCTGGGCCCGCTGGCGGCGCCGCTCGCCGTACTTCCTGCGCGACGCGGGCTGACGCCCGGCGGCCGCCGGACGCCCCACCCTGATCCCCCGAGAACGGAGCACCACCCATGACCGATGCCGATCTGGTCTTCACCCACGGCCCGATCCACACCGGTGACGCCGCCCGCACCCGGGCGACCAGCCTGGCCGTGACCGGACAGCGGATCACCGCCGTCGGCCACGACGAGGTCCGGCAGCTGATCGGGCCGGGCACGGAGGTCGTGGACCTCACCGGCCGGCTGCTGCTGCCGGGCTTCCAGGACGCGCACGTCCACGCGGTCTACGGCGGCTCCGAGCTGGCCGGCTGCGACCTCACCGGCACCGTCGGCGTCGCCGACTACCTGGAGCGGATCCGCGCCTACGCCGAGGCCAACCCGGAGCAGGCCTGGATCACCGGCAGCGGCTGGTCGATGGAGAGCTTCGACGGCGGCCTGCCGAGCCGCCGGCTGCTGGACTCCGTCGTCCCGGACCGCCCGGTGTACCTCACCAACCGCGACCACCACGGCGCCTGGGCGAACACCCGCGCCCTGGAGCTCGCCGGCGTCACCCGGGACACCCCCGACCCGGCGGACGGACGGATCGAGCGCGAGGCCGACGGCACCCCGGGCGGCACCCTGCAGGAAGGCGCCACCGCGCTCGTCGCCCGGCTGGTCCCGCCGGCCACCGCCGCCGAGCGGCTCGCCGGGCTGCTGCGCGCGCAGCGGCTGCTGCACTCGCTGGGCATCACCGGCTGGCAGGACGCGCTGCTCGGCGAGTTCAACGGGCAGCCCGACCCGTCCGACGCCTACCTGGCCGCCGCCCGGGCCGGCACGCTCACCGCCCGGGTCACCGGGGCGCTCTGGTGGGACCGCGAACGGGGATCCGAGCAGATCCCCGAACTCGTGGCCCGCCGCAGCGAACTGAGCCACGGCCGGTTCCGGGCCGGCTCGGTGAAGATCATGCAGGACGGCATCGCGGAGAACTTCACCGCCGCGATGACCAGCCCGTACCTGGACGGCTGCGGCTGCGCCACCGCCAACTCCGGCCTCAGCTTCGTGGATCCGCTCGCCCTGCGCGGCCACGTCACCGAGCTGGACGCCCTCGGCTTCCAGGTGCACTTCCACGCCCTCGGCGACCGGGCGGTGCGCGAGGCGCTGGACGCGGTCGAGGCCGCCCGCGCGGCCAACGGGTGGCGGGACACCCGGCACCACCTCGCCCATCTGCAGGTGGTCCACCCGCAGGACGTCGACCGCTTCGCGCGGCTCGGCGCGATCGCCAACATCCAGCCGCTGTGGGCCGCCCACGAGCCGCAGATGGACGAGCTGACGATCCCGTTCCTCGGCCCGGAGCGCGCCGCCTGGCAGTACCCGTTCGGCGCGCTGCAACGCGCGGGGGCGACCCTGGCCGCGGGCAGCGACTGGCCGGTGAGCAGCCCGGACCCGCTGGCCGGCCTGCACGTGGCCGTCAACCGGATGGAGCCGGGGGCCTCCGACGGCCGGGTCTTCCTGCCCGAGCAGCGCCTCGACTTGGCCTCCGCGATCGCCGCCTACACGGCCGGGTCGGCGCACGTGAACGGCCACGACGACGCGGGCGTCCTCGCGGCCGGGCGGCTCGCCGACCTGGTGGTCCTCGACCGGGACATCCTCACCGCCCCGGCCGCGGAGATCGCCGACGCCCGGGTCCTGCGCACCTACGTGGGCGGGGAGTTGGTCCACGCGGCGGACTGACGAGCCGCCCCGGCCGCTTCTCGCCCGCCGCTCCCGCCTCCGGCCGCACCCCGGGCACGCCGCCGGCCGCCACCCGCACGTCGGGTGGCGGCCGGGGCGGTCCGGCGGGGTCAGGAGGCCGGCGCCGGGGCGACGGCGAGGTTCACCGCGCGCGCGTCGGCGGAGGCCGGCGGCGTGGAGCCGATGTCGGCGACCGTGGCGATCACCGTCGCGGGTGCGCCCGGGATCCAGTTGACCGTCTTGGACTGGACGATCAGCTGCCGCTGCTGCGGCGTCCCGTCGCAGACGACGTCGGCCTCGGCCGTCCGACTGGAGCCGAAGGCGATCGAGGAGGAGTCCTCCGGGTCCTTCTGCTCCACCGAGACGGTCAGCGAGCGGGCCCCGCCGGCGACCCCGCAGAGGTAGCCGACGTTGAAGCGGACCCGGCCGGGGATCTTCGGGTCGATCAGGACGTCGCCGATGGTGACCGCCGTGGCGGGCGGCACCGGGTCCGTGACCGGCACCGGGTCGGTCGGTGCCGGGTCGGTCGGTGCCGGATCCGTCGGTGCCGGATCCGTCGGCACCGGGTCGGTCGGCGCCGAGGGATCGGCGACCGGCACCGTGACGGGCGCCGCGGCGACCGGGTCGGAGCCGGGATCGGGGTCGGCGGCCAGGGCCGGCGCCGTGAGGCCGGTGAGGGCCGTGGTGAGAACCGTCAGGACGAGCCACCGCTGCACTGCCAACCTCCCGGATCCGAGGACGTGTTGCGGCCGACGCTAGCCTCCCGGCCGTCGGCCCGCGCGCCGAGCCGTCCGGTCGTCGCACGGACGGCCCAGCGGCCCCGGGGCGGGCCACGGACCTCAGCGCCGGCGCAGCCACACCGCCCAGGTGAGCACCGAGCACCCCAGGTACGCCGCGAGGAAGCCCAGGTAGGCGGCGTCCCCGTTGTGGCTGGCCAGGAAGGACTGCCGGAACGCCAGGTTCACCAGGACGCCCCCGAAGGCCCCCACCGCGCCCGCGAGGCCGATCAGCGCGCCGGCTCGGCGCCGGGAGTCGGCCTCGGCGGCCGCCGGGTCGGCCCCGGCCGCGACCGCCGCCCGCGCGAGGGCCTGGTAGTGGGCGGGGATCATCTTGTACGTCGAGCCGTTGCCGATGCCGCTGAGCACGAACAGGGCGATGAACCCGCTGAGGAACAGCGGCAGCGAGCCGGCCCGGGAGGCGGTGATCACCACGGCCGTCCCGGCGCCCATGGCCGCGAAGGTGGCGAGGGTGACCCGGGCGCCGCCGAAGCGGTCCGCGAGCCGCCCGCCGACCGGGCGCAGCAGCGAACCCAGCAGCGGCCCGAGGAAGGTGAGCGCGGCGGCCTTGACCGGGGTGTCGAAGCGCGCGTGGAACTGCACCTGGAGCACCTGCCCGAAGGCGAAGCCGAAGCCGATGAAGGAGCCGAAGGTGCCGATGTAGAGGGTGGAGACGGCCCAGCCGTACGGGTCGCGGGCGACCTCGCGCAGCGCCCGGCCCTCCCCCGCCGGGGAGACTGCGAGGTTGTCCATCCGCCACCACGCCCCGGCCGCGGCGAGCACGATCAGCGGCAGGTAGATCAGCGGCAGCAGCCGCGGGTGGGCGGCGCCGGCGGTGGCCAGCACGAGGAGGCCGAGCAGTTGGACGGCCGGGACGCCGAGGTTGCCGCCGCCGGCGTTGACGCCGAGCGCCCAGCCCTTGAGCCGGTGCGGGTAGAAGGCGTTGATGTTGGCCATCGAGGAGGCGAAGTTGCCGCCGCCGACGCCGGCCACGCAGGCCACCGCGAGCATCGTCCCGTAGGAGACCCCGGGTTCCAGCACCAGGGCGGCGAGCGCGGTGGGGACGAGCAGCAGCAGTGCGCTGACCACCGTCCAGTTGCGCCCGCCGAAGCGGGCGACGGCGAAGGCGTAGGGCAGCCGCAGCAGGGCGCCGAGCGCGGTCGGCAGCGCGGTGAGGGTGAACTTGCCCGCGGTGTCGATGTGGTACTCGGGCCCGAGGAACAGGACGAGGACCGACCACAGGCTCCACACCGAGAAGCCGATGTGCTCGGAGAGGACGGAGAAGACCAGGTTGCGCCGGGCGATCCGGGCCCCGGCACGGGCCCAGAACTCCTCGTCCTCCGGATCCCAACCGCTGAGCGCTGCGGGCTGTCTGACGTCGGCGACGGTGGTCATGCCGCCTCTCCTTCCGGGGCGAGTCCGTCCGGGGCGATCCGTACCGGCCAGCGGCGCAGGACGGCGGGAGCGCCGTCGGGGGCGGTGTCCTCGTCCAGGCAGCGGCCGTCGGTGAGATCGTAGACCTGCTTGTACATCGGCGAGATGAGGGTCGGCCGGTCGCCGCGGCTGCCGAGCAGACCGCGGGAGAGCACCTGCGCGCCGCTGAACGGGTCGAGGTTGTCGACGGCGTACAGCGTGCCGGCGGCGTCGCGGAACAGCGCGATCTGTCCTGCGGCGGGGAGCAACACGGCCACTCCGCGGCCGGGTTGCAGGTCCTCCAGGGCGCAGGCGGTCCGCCAGGCGGTACCGTCGTGGATCTGTACGGTCACGGGGTGACCACCTCCAGTCGGGCCCCGGCGATCAGGACCGGGGCGGTGAGGGTCTGTCCGGCCTCGCCGGGGCGGGCGGGGCGGATCTGGCCGCGTTCGGGGACGAAGGTCACCGCGGGGTCGGGGGTGCCCGGGGCGTTGACGAAGGAGGAGAAGCGCCGCATCCGGTCGGGATCGGCGAGGGTCTGCGCCCATTCGTCCTGGTAGGCGCCGACATGACGGGCCATCAGGTCGTCCAGCTCGGCGGCGATGCCGAGCGAGTCGTCGAGGACGACGGCCCGCAGGTGGTCGAGGCCGCCCTCCAGTCGCTCCAGCCAGACCGAGGTGCGTTCCAGCCGGTCGGCGGTGCGGATGTAGAACATCAGGTAGCGGTCGATGGTGCGGATGAGGGTCTCGCGGTCGAGGTCCGCGGCGAGCAGGTCGGCGTGCCGCGGGGTCATGCCGCCGTTGCCGCCGACGTAGAGGTTCCAGCCGGCCGAGGTGGCGATGACGCCGAAGTCCTTGCTCTGGGCCTCGGCGCACTCCCGGGCACAGCCGGAGACGGCGGACTTGAGCTTGTGCGGGGAACGCAACCCCCGGTAGCGGAGCTCCAGTTCGATGGCGAGGGCGGTGGAGTCCTGCACCCCGTAGCGGCACCAGGTCTCGCCGACGCAGGACTTCACGGTGCGCAGCGCCTTGCCGTAGGCGTGGCCCGACTCGAAGCCGGCGTCGACCAGCCTGCTCCAGATGACCGGGAGCTGGTCCACGGTGGCGCCGAAGAGGTCGATCCGCTGTCCGCCGGTGATCTTGGTGTAGAGGCCGAAGTCCCGGGCGATCTCGCCGATCACGATCAGGCCCTCGGGGGTGATCTCGCCGCCGGGCACCCGGGGCACCACCGAGTAGGAGCCGTTGCGCTGGAGGTTGGCCAGGAAGTGGTCGTTGGAGTCCTGCAGGGCGCCCTGCTCGCCGTCCAGGATGTGGCCGTTGCCGAGGCTGGCCAGGATCGAGGCGACGGTGGGCTTGCAGACCTCGCAGCCCTCACCGGAGCCGTGGCGGTCGCGCAGCTCCGAGAAGGTCGTGGCGCCGGTGACCCTGGCGATCTCGTACAACTCGGCGCGGGTGTGGGCGAAGTGCTCGCAGAGCCCCTTGGCGGTGCTGACGCCTGCGGCCTCCAGCTCCTCGGTGACGACGGTGCCGAGCTGCTTGAGGCAGCTGCCGCAGCCGGTGCCGGCCCGGGTGCACTTCTTGACCGCGGCGACGCCGTCGCAGCCCTGCTCGCGGACGGCCGCGCGGACGGCGCCCTGGGTGACGTTGTGGCAGGAGCAGAGCACCGCGTCGTCGGGCAGCGCCACCGGGCCCGCGGCGCCGAACCCGGCCGGCAGCACGAGCTGTTCGGGGGCGACGGTGAGCGGCTTGCCGGCCACCGCGAGCGGGCGCAGGGTGCCGTAGGCGTCGGTGTCGCCGACCAGGACGCCGCCGAGCAGCGCGCCGTCCGCGCCGATGACGAGCTTGCGGTAGACCCCGCTGCGGCTGTCGCTGTACAGCACGTCGAGCGCGCCCTCGGCGCTGCCGTGCGGGTCGCCGAAGCTGGCCACGTCGACGCCGAGCAGCTTCAGCTTGGTGGAGGTGTCGGCGCCGGTGAAGCCCTCGCCGAGCCGCCCGGCGCCCTCGCCGTCGAGCTCCGCCAGGGTGCGGGCCGCGGTCTCGGCCATCTGGTAGCCGGGGGCGACCAGGCCGTACACCCGGCCGTCGACGGCCTGGGCGCACTCGCCGACGGCGAGGACGGCCGGGTCGGCGGTACGGCAGTGCGCGTCGACGACGACGCCGCCGCGCTCGCCGACCGGCAGGCCGCAGTCGCGGGCCAGCTGGTCACGGGCGCGCACCCCGGCCGAGAACACCACCAGCCCGGCGGCGAGTTCCCGCCCGTCGGAGAGGGCCAGGCCGCGCACCCTCCCGTCCGGGCCGGTCAGCACGGCGCTCGCGCCGGCGCCGGTGTGGACCGTCACGCCGAGGTCCTCGATCTTGCGGCGCAGCACCGCGCCGCCGCCGTCGTCGACCTGCACGGCCATCAGACGGGGCGCGAACTCGACCACGTGGGTGGCCAGTCCGCCGGCCCGCAGGGCTCCGGCCGCCTCCAGTCCGAGCAGCCCGCCGCCGACCACCACGCCGGTGCCGGCCGTGGCCGCGTCCTCCCGGATCGCGGCCACGTCCTCGACGGTGCGGTAGACGTGGCAGCCCGGGGCGTCCTTGCCGGGCACCGGTGGCACGAACGGCACGGATCCGGTGGCCAGTACCAGCGCGTCGTAGCGGACGGTCGCGCCGGAGCGGGTGGTGACGGTCCGTGCCGTCCGGTCGATCGCGGTGACCGGATCGCCCAGGCGCAGGTCGACGCCGCGCTCGGCGACGAAGCCGTCCGGGCAGAGCGAGAGGTCCTCGGGGGTGCTGCCGTCGAACAGCGAGCTGAGGTGGACCCGGTCGTAGGCGGGCCGGGGCTCCTCGGCGAGCACCGTGACCCGCCAGCCGCGTGCCGCGGGCTGCTCCGTCCAGGCTTCCAGGAAGCGCTGGCCGACCATGCCGTGGCCGACGAGGACGAGGTCCCGGATCCGGTCGTGGGTGCTTGTCGTCATGCCGGAAATCTGACCGCCCGCTGTTTCCGGTCCGGGTCACGGGTGTTGCGGGCGCGGTACGCCTCGCTCACGGTGCCCGGGCCACCGGGTGCGCTCCCGGACATCCGCCGTAACCGGAGCCGCGGTTTCGCTTACCTGTGGGTGACGGCCGGGCAACGCCCCCGTAACACGCGCACCGCACGCTTCCCGGCATGGCAACCCTCACCCAGCCAGGACCGCTCACCGGCTTCACCGTCGGGGTCACCGCGGCGCGCCGCCGCGAGGAGCTCAGCGCCCTGCTCAGCCGGCGCGGCGCCCACGTGGTCGAGGCCCCGGTGCTGCGCATCCTCCCCCTCGCGGACGACCTCGCCCTGCGCGCGGCCACCGACCGCTGCCTGGCCGGCCCGCTCGACTACGTCGTCGCCACCACCGGCGTCGGCTGGCGCGGCTGGATGAGCGCCGCGGAGGGCTGGGGCCGGGGCGCGGAGCTCGCCCTGGCCTGCCGGGGCGCGGTCGTGCTCAGCCGTGGCCCCAAGGCCACCGGCGCGGTGCGCGCCAGCGGGCTCGACGAGGGCTACTCCCCCGGCACCGAGGCCACCGACGAGCTGCTCACCTGGCTGCTCGCCCGCCCGCTCGCCGGGCGCCGGATCGCCGTCCAGGAGCACGGCGTGCGCCTGGACTCCTTCGCCGCCGCGCTGCGCGAACGCGGCGCCGAGGTCATCTCCGTCCCGGTCTACCGGTGGGCGCAGCCCGAGGACCCGGGCGCGGTGCGGCGCCTGCTCGACCAGACCGTCCGCCGGCAGGTGCACGCGCTCACCTTCACCAGCGCCCCCGCCATCACCGCCCTGCTGGCCACCGCGGAGACCGAGGGCCTGTACGAGGCACTGGTCGACGCCCTGCGCACCGACGTCCTGCCGGTCTGCGTCGGCGCCCTGTGCGCCCGGCCGCTCACCGACCTCGGCCTGCCCGCCGTCCACCCCGAACGCGGCCGGCTCGGCTCGCTGGTCCGGCTGCTGGCCGACACCCTGCCCAACCGCGGCAGGCGCGAACTCGCCTTGTCCGGAACGGTCCTGACGCTGCAGGGAAACGCCGCCCTGGTCGACGGCGAGAGCCACTGGCTCAGCCCGCGCGGCGCCGCCGTCCTGCGCGCCCTCGCCGAACGGCCCGGCCGCGTCCTCAGCCGCGCCGAGCTGCTGCGCGCCGCCTGGCCGGACGCCACCGCCGACGAGCACGCCGTGGAGGCCGCCGTCGGCCGGCTGCGGGCCGCGCTCGGGCCGCACGCCGCCCTGATCCGCACCGTCCCCAAGCGCGGCTACCGCCTGGCGGCCGGCTGATGCCGCCCGTCCTGCTCGCCGTCGCCCACGGCAGCCGGGACCCGGTGGCCGCCGCCTCGACCCGGTCCCTGCTCCGGCTGGTCCGCGCCCTCCGGCCCGGACTGACCGTCCGCTGCTGCTTCCTGGACCTCGCCCGCCCCTCGCTCGGCGACGCCCTCGCCCGGCTCTCCGACGCGCGGCCGGTCCTCGTCCCGCTCCTCCTCGGCACCGGCCACCACGTGCGGGTCGACCTGCCCGCGGCACTGGCCGACGCCCGTCTGCCGCTCTCCCACCTCGCCCCCGCGCTCGGCCCCCACCCGCTGCTCGCCGACGCCCTCGCCGACCGCCTCGCCGAGGCCGGCGCCCCGCCCGGCGCCCCGGTGGTCCTCGCCGGCGCCGGCTCCACCGACCCGACCGCCCTCGCCGACACCGCCCGGATGGCCCGGTTGCTCGCCGCCCGCCTCGGCGGCACCGTCACCCCCGCCCACCTCTCCGCCGCCGAGCCCACCCCGCACCGGGCCGTCGCCGCCCTCCGGGAGGCCGGTCACCCCCGCACCGCGCTCGCCAGCTACCTGCTCGCCCCCGGCTTCTTCGCCCGCCGCGCCGCCACCACCGCCGCGACCTGGACCAGCGCTCCGCTGTCCGCCCACCCGGCCGTCGCCCGCCTCGTGCTGCACCGCTACGACGAGGCCCGGGAGGCGGCGGTGCTGCGCCCGGCGGCCTGAGCGGCCTGGCCGTCCGCCCGCCCGTCTGCCCGTCTGCCTGGCCGGGCGACGCACCACGGCCCGGGCCCGGGCCACCACCGGGGCGTGCGACGGCCCGCCGCGCTGCTGCGCGCGACGGGCCGGGCGGCCGGGGCCGGGGCCGGGCTGACGACGGGCGTCAGCTGAGCGTCCGCACCGCCGCCGCGTCGTACGGCTTCAGCTCGGAGAACCGGTCGCCGAGGACCTTCGCCGCCCACTCCGGGTCCTGGAGCAGCGCACGGCCGACCGCGACCAGGTCGAACTCGTCGCGCTCCATGCGGTCCAGCAGGTTGTCGAGGCCCTGGACCGGCGCGCCCTCGCCGGCGAACGCGTGGATGAAGTCGCCGTCGAGGCCGACGGAGCCGACGGTGATCGTGGGCCGGCCGGTGAGCTTCCTGGTCCAGCCCGCCAGGTTGAGGTCCGAGCCCTCGAACTCCGGCACCCAGTAGCGGCGGGTCGAGGCGTGGAAGGCGTCGACGCCGGCCGCGGCGAGCGGGGCCAGGATCGACTCCAGCTCCTCCGGGGTCTCGGCGAGCCGCGCGTCGTACGCCTCCTGCTTCCACTGCGAGTAGCGGAAGATCACCGGGAAGTCGGCCGAGACCCGCTCGCGGACCGCGGCCACGATCTCCGCCGCGAACTTCGTGCGGGCCACCGGGTCGCCGCCGTAGGCGTCGGTGCGGCGGTTCGTCCCCGCCCACAGGAACTGGTCGACGAGGTAGCCGTGGGCGCCGTGCAGCTCGACGCCGTCGAAGCCGATCCGCTCGGCCGCCGCGGCGGACTCGGCGAAGGCGCCGACGACCTCGTCCAGGTCGCTCCGGGTCATCGCCCGGCCGGCGCCCTCGGTGCCGTCGAGGCGCAGGCCGGAGGGGCCGACGGCGGGGGCGTCGGCGTAGGGCGGCTCGCCCTGGTTGCGCACCATGCCGATGTGCCAGAGCTGCGGCACGATCGTGCCGCCCGCCGCGTGCACGGACTCGGCGACCTTCGCCCACCCCGCCAGCTGCTCCTCGCCGTGGAACCGGGGCACCCGGTCGCTCTGCCCGGCGGACTCGTGGCCGACGTAGGTGCCCTCGGTGACGATCAGGCCCACGCCCGCGGCCGCACGGCGGGCGTAGTACGACTCCACGTCCGCGCCGGGGACGCCGCCCGGGGAGAACATGCGCGTCATCGGCGCCATCACGATGCGGTTGGGGACGGTCAGGCCGTTCAGGGTGACCGGACGGGAGAGGATCTCGGCCGCGCGGGAGGCGGCGGACGCGGTGACGGTCATGGGTGTTCCTCGCGGGTAGCGGACGTTATGTGCACGTGCATGGAATACGTGCGGTTCCAACCGCCACGGCGTCCGGCGCATTTCGCGCACCGGGCGATCCGCGGTGTGATCCGCGGCACTCCCCCGCGGGCCGCCGCCGCCCGTCCGGCGTCACGGCACCGCGGCGCGCTGCCGGGCGGCGCCGCCCGCCTCGACCGGCGCCCGAGGCGGCCGTGAGCACGCCGCGCTAGAACCGTCGGCGGGCCGCAACTCCCGTTGCCCGCCCGGTACCGCACGCCCCGTCGTTCCCGTGCCACCCCCCTCGTCCGGCCTCGACCCTGGGAGAGACATGCCCGCCGCACACACCCGCCCCGTCCGTCTGGTGCTCGCCGCACTGGCGGCCCTCGTCCTGCTGCTCTCCGGCGCGGTCGCCGCCACCCCGGCGCAGGCCACCACCAGCAGCCTCGACGGCGCCTGGGCCTGCGACGTCCCGGCCGGGTACGTCTACGACCAGGTGTCGATGAACCGCTCCTGCAGCGGCGGCGGCAGCTGGAACTCGCCGCAGTTCCACCTGCGGACCCCCGTCGACGGCCTGACGGCCTGCAAGAGCGCGCCCGGCTTCGTCTACGACGCCATCACCTGGGGCAGTGCCTGCAGCCAGATCTCCGGCGTGACGTCCAACCAGTACCACCTGCGCAAGCCCTACGACGGTCTCACCGCCTGCATGGGCACGCCGGACTTCACCTACGACTACCTCACCTGGGGCACCGCCTGCAGCCTCACCCAGGGCGTCCAGTCGAACGCCTTCCACCTCCGCAAGCCGGTCAGCGGCCTCTGGGCCTGTGACGTCCCCAGCGGCTTCACGTACAGCCAGACCACCCAGAACTACGACTGCAGCACCTACCGGGGCGCCACCTCCACCAAGTTCCTCCTGCTCGGCTGACCACCGCGCGCCGAAGGGCGGGAGCGGGAGGTCGGCCGGTCCGACGTCCCGCTCCCGCCCTCGGCGTGACACCCCGGGTCGGACACGCCCTAACGGCCGGCGGCCGCCTCCGCCCGCGCGTCGGTGGCGCCGTCCTCGTCGTGGCGGTGCCGGCCGTCGCTGCGGTCGCGCCGGAGGGTGAAGCGGTCGAAGAGCACCGGCACGGGGAACGGGTCGGCGACGGTCGCGGGCGCCGAGTGGTAGTAGCTGACGGTGATGGTGGTCCGGCCGCCCGGCAGGGTGCCCGGGTCGACGTCGAACACCGCGACGCCGTGGGGGAAGGCGGTGTCCGGGTCGATGACCGCGGACCAGTGCGCCTTCTCCTTCGCGTCCGGGTCGGCCTTGAAGGTGAGGCGCTGGGTGCGGACCGAGGCCTGCCGCACGCCGTCGGGGTCGGTGGGCAGGTAGACGTCGTCGTGCCCGGCGGTGCCGCCCCCGCCGAGGATCAGGTGGACGGTGCCCTTGGAGGTGTCGATCAGGCGCAGGTCGTCGTCGGCGACGGCCGGGGTGAGCAGGCCGCCGGGCTCGGTGCCGCGGACCGGGTGGGTGCGCTCGTAGTCGTGGTCGTGACCGGCCAGCACGAGGTCGACGGAGTAGCGGTCGAGCACCGGCAGCAGGTGCTCGCGGATGCCCATGTCGCCGCCGTGGCTGGCGGCCGAGGAGGACATCGCGAACTGGTGCAGGTTGACGACGATCCAGTCCACCTCGCGGCCGCGCCGGGCGCGTGCCAGGACCCGCTCCAGCCAGCGGAGTTGGGCGCCCTCGCTGTAGCCGCTGATGTAGATGGACAGCCCGGTGGCCGGGTCGATGCTGGCGTCGTCCTCGACCGCGATCTCGTTGCCGTCGAGGCTGACGAAGAGCACCGCGCCGATCTGGAAGCTGTACCAGGTGCCGCAGTGGTCGCGGGTGCCGTTGTCGGGGAGCTCGAAGCGGGTCAGGTAGGAGGCGTAGCCGAGGTCCCCGCCGCCGGCCTCGACCTCGTGGTTGCCGGGCGCGGGCATCCACGGGCGGTTCGCGGCGGAGGTGGACAGGTTGTTCATGAACGCGTTCCAGCACTGCGGCTGGAGGTCCGTGTTGTTGTTGGCGTAGGCGAGGTCGCCGTTGAGGAGGTGGAACAGCGGCGCGAACCGCTCCACCTGGCGGACGGCCGCGGCGCCGTGGATCGAGGACTTCTTGAACACGCCGTCGCCGGTGCCCAGGTCCCCGAAGCTGGTGAAGCGGAAGGCGGCCCGGCCGCGGGCGGGGGCGGTGCGGAAGGTGCCGCGCACCGGGTCGGAGCCGTCGTGCAGCACCTCGTAGACGTAGGTGGTGTCGGGCCGCAGGCCGTCCAGACGGGCGTGGTGGGTGTAGGTCTCGACCTTGTTGAGCCCGTCCACGTAGGTCCGCGTCTCGGCGTCGACGCTGTGGCCGGCGCCGCCGCGCGGGGTGCCGATCCGGACCCGGGGCCGGCGCACGCTGCCGGCGGTCGCCCAGGAGACCGTCATCTCGCGGGAGGGCTCCTCGCCCCACTGCAGGTGGATCTGTTCGGGGCCGGGGGTGCCGGCGATCGCCGGCCGGGTCCACAGCAGGGTGGACGCGGGCAGCGCGGCGAGGGCGCCGGCCGCCGTACCGGTGCGCAGGACCGTCCGGCGCGAGGGGCGTGCCGGGGGCGCGAGGTGCGCCGGGTGCGCCGGGTGCGCGGGATGCGTGGGGTGCTCCGAAGGGTGTGCCACTGCCGCCTCCTGGGCTCGGGGAAACGCCCAGGAGAGTCCCAGCCGGACGGGAACCGGCGCGCCACTTCGGACGGTGCGGCCGGCGAACGGCAGTTGAACGCTCGGCCGCGGTCCCGCCCGGACCGCGGCCGCACCGGGCCACGGGCCCCCGGCACGGGCCCGCGCCCTGGCACCCCACAGGGGAGGTGGAAGCTGGCGCCGGGGTCCAGGGGGTCTTGCAGGGTGCCGGTCGTGCACCACGCGTGCGGCTGTCGCCCAACCGCCTCTCGGCCCCTCGGTCAGGAGTGCCCCGGCGGCACCCTTCGCGGCGTCGCGGCCGAGCCTGCCAGATGCCCCGAGCTGCGACAAGACGTCGGCCGTACCCCCTACTCCACGTCCGCCGCCCGCCACTGCGGGTGCTCGTGCCCACCCGCCCGGGGCTGACGGATCGTTTCCGGTCAGCTTCGGCGATCTTTCGGTCCGGACCTGCCGCCGACCGATCGTCCGCCGCTAGGGTGCGGCGCAGCCCCGCCTCCTCTGCTCCTCCCTCCCCGCGCCGTCCCGACGGCCGGCTGACGACGATCGGAACGGTGTCGCCGTGACCAGGATCCTGCGCCGACTGATGACCCGCTTCGGAAGGGCCGCCGCGGTGGTCGCCGTGCTGGCGGCCGCCCTCACCGGCACGACGGCCGGCACCGCCTCCGCGGCCGGCGGCTGGAGCTGCTCCGGGGCGCCCGTCCCGGCCGGCTACGTGATCACCATGTACAACGCGAGCGGCTGCAACAACCACGGCTCGTGGTACCAGCAGCCCGCGCAGAACCGCCTCTGGACCTGTTCGGGCTCCCCGATCGTCTCCGGCTACGTGCTGACCAACTACAACCCCCAGGGGTGCAGCGGCGTCGGCGCCTGGTTCCAGGAGCTGGTCCGCAACGGCGTCTGGACCTGCCCCTACTCGCCGATCCCGGCGGGCTACCGCAGCACCAGCTACGACGCCGGCGGCTGCAACGGCCTGGGCGCCTGGCTCACCATCAAGGCCTGACCCCGCGGAACGGCCCGGGCCGGGGTGCCGGCCCGGGCTCGGGGCGCCGGTCCTCCGGGAGGCTCTCCAGGCCCCTCCCCGCTCCGTTCGCCGCGCCGTTCCCGCCCGGATCCCGAACGGATCCCGCGCGGATCCCGAACGGCCGGTACGGCCGGATGGCCGCGGGCCGGCGGGGTGGTCCGGCGCGGCCGGGCGGGTGACCTGCCGGACGTGTCGGCGGCGGCCCGCCCCACTCGGCGTGCGTCGGTTGGGAGTGCGCCGCCTCCGGGCGGTGCAGGCCCTGTTCCCGAACCTGAGAGCCGCCCATGCCTGCCACCGCGTGTCTCCGACGTCTCCTCCCCGCCGCCCTGTGCGCCGTCGCCGTCGCCGTCGCCGCCCCCACGGCCCAGGCCGCGCCACCGGGCCGCGCCACCGGATCCGACCCCGGCGGGAGGCACGGCGGCAGGTACGACTGGGAGAGCGTGGCGGCCTGCGAGAGCAGCGGCGACTGGCACGTCAACACCGGCAACGGCTACTTCGGCGGCCTCCAGTTCGACGCCCCCACCTGGCGGGAGTACGGCGGCCTCGCCTACGCCCCGCGCGCCGACCTCGCCAGCCGCGAGGAGCAGATCGCGGTGGCCCAGCACCTCGCCGCGAAGCGCGGCCTCTCGCCCTGGCCGGTGTGCGGCGCCCGCGCCACCCGCGACCACGGGCGCGCGCACGACGAGGCCCTCCCCCTGCCGGCCGCACCGGCCGCCGCGGCCCCGGCCACCGCCCCGACCACCACCCCGACCGCCGGGGCCGGCACCTGGACGGTCCGCGAGGACGACACCCTGGCCGACCTCGCCGACGCCCTGCGCGTGCCCGGCGGCTGGCCCGCCCTCTACGCGCTCAACCGCGCCGCCGTCGGCGGGGACCCGGACCTCATCCAGCCCGGACTCCTGCTGCGCCTGCCCTCCTAGGGAGCCGTGAACGCCGTCGGCCCGCCTGGTCCGCTGTGGACCGGGCGGGCCGACGGCGTTGCCGCGGGTGCAGGGGCCGGACGGGCGCCCTACCCGACGTGGACGCGGGGGCGGCGGGAGCGGTCCGGCTCGGCCTCGCGCAGGACCTCACGGGTGACGGGCGCGACCTCGCCCTGACCGAACAGGAAGAACCGCAGGAACTGGGCGAAGGGGTTGCCCTCGGTCCACTCGAAGTAGAGGTGCGGCTGCTGGCCGGTGCGGTCGCGGACGGTGAGGGCGAGGGCGGCGATCGCGTTGGGGATGCTGGAGCTCTCCAGCGTCAGCACCCGGTAGCGGCCGTGCAGCACCTCGCCGCGCACGGTCAGCGCGGCCTCGAAGTCGGAGGCGTCCCGGACGGTGACCTCGACGAAGACCAGGTCGTCCTCACCGGGGATGTCGTTGTCGGCGCGGATCTGGCGGATCTTGTCGCGGTACTCGGCGACGTCGCGGTGGGTGGGCTCGTTGGCGATCAGCCGCAGCGGGCGGTGCGCGTAGTCCCTGACGAAGCGTTCCGCCACCTCGTCCAGGGCCACGTCGGTGACCCGCAGCTCGAAGGCCCGCCGGAGCCTGGACAGCAGCGAGACCAGGATGATGCCGGCGATGAAGCAGGCGCCGATCTTCAGACCGTCGGGGCGCTCGGTCACGTTCAGCACCGTGGTGTAGAGGAAGATCACCGCGATGATCGCGAAGGCGGTGGTCCAGCCGCGCTGGCGCGCCTTGTACGCGGCGATGGTGACCGCGATCGCGGCCGAGCTGATCAGCACCAGCACACCGGTCGCGTAGGCGCCGCCCTGGGCGTCCACGTCGGCGTGGAAGATCCAGGTGACCAGGAAGCCGATCAGGGTCAGCACGATCACCATCGGCCGCACCGCGCGCGCCCAGTGCGGCGCCATGCCGTAGCGCGGCAGGTAGCGGGGCAGCAGGTTGAGCATGCCGGCCATCGCGGAGGCGCCGGCGAACCAGAGGATGGCGATGGTGGAGAGGTCGTAGACGCTGCCGAAGGCCCCGCCGAGGTACTGGTGCGCCAGGTAGGCCAGCGCGCGGCCGTTGGCGTCGCCGCCCGGCTTGAACTGGTCGGCCGGGATCAGCAGCGTGGTGATGAAGCTGGTGGCGATCAGGAAGCAGCTCATGATCACGGCGGCGGTGGTGAGCAGCTTGCGGGTGCCGCGGATCCGGCCGGTGGGCTTCTCCTCGGTGTCGTCCGGGTCGCCCTCGATGTGCGGCATCACGGCGACACCGGTCTCGAAGCCGGACAGGCCCAGCGCGAGCTTCGGGAACACCACCAGCGCGACGCCGACCATGAGGACCGGGTTGCCGTGCTGGGCGGTCAGCGCGTCGGTCCAGTCGGTGACGACGTGCGGGGCCTCGACGACCTTCCAGAGGCCGACGGCCACCACGACCACGTTGAGCACCAGGTAGATCCCGACCAGGACGACGGCCAGGCCGATCGCCTCGCCGAAGCCCTTGAGGAAGACCGCTCCGAGCATCGCGACCAGGACCAGCGTGATCAGCACCTGCTTGCCGCCCAGGACACCGGTCAGGTGCGGGTTCTCCACCAGGTGCGCGCTCGCGTCGGCGGCCGACAGCGTGATGGTGATCAGGAAGTCCGTCGCCGCGAAACCCAGCAGTGCGAGGACGAACAGCTTGCCCTTCCAGAACGAGAGCAGCCGCTCCAGCATCGCGATCGAACCCTCGCCGCGCGG
Source organism: Kitasatospora sp. NPDC004745 (assembly GCF_042873275.1). Taxonomy (NCBI): domain Bacteria; kingdom Bacillati; phylum Actinomycetota; class Actinomycetes; order Kitasatosporales; family Streptomycetaceae; genus Kitasatospora; species Kitasatospora sp. NPDC004745. The sequence goes on from NZ_JBIALK010000004.1 coordinate 382,239, forward strand.
GCTCTCCTGGGCGACCCGGCGGTAGACCGGCAACGCTCCCAGCAGGGTGACGACCACCAGCACGATCGTCGCGATCGGCGACAGCACACCCGCGGCCAGGGCGGCGATGCCCGGCTGGTAGCCGAGCGTCGAGAAGTAGTCCAGGCCGGTCAGGCACATCACCCGCCACCAGCGCTCGCCCTTGTGGGCGCCGGAGTCCCCCGACTCCGCCCCACCGTGCCCGGAGCCCTCGGCGGCCTCGGCGGCGGAGGGCTTCTCCGCGGACACGTCCTCCAGCAGCCAGTTGCGCAACCGTATTCGCGCCGACGACGGATCCGCCGTCGCCGTGTCCGTCGACCCCGACGAAGCCACCTTGCACCTCTTGTTTAAAGACCCCGTAAAAGCGCCGTCGGGCGACGGCAGTGCGCCAGGCTATGCGACGGGCGTCAAGGAATCGTCATCGGCCCGCGTTAAGAAAGCGTCATTGCTCCGCAGGTCGCGGCGGGTGGCACGGCGGGGGCGCGGGGGTGCCGCCGGAGCCCGGCACCGGGCGGGACTCCCACGGCACCGCGGCGGGACTCCTGCGGGGGGGGCGAACGGCGAGAGCGGGACCCGGGCGAAAGGGCGCCGGGGCGGGCCCCCGCCGAGCCGGCGCCAGGGCGGGCCCCCGCCGAGCAGGCGCCGGAGCGGGACGGACGGACGGCCGGCCCCGCCCCGGCACCCGCCGGTCAGGCCCGGTACCCCAGGACGGTCATCATGCCCGCCTCCGCGTGGTACACGTTGTGGCAGTGCACCATCCACAGACCCGGGTTGTCGGCGTCGAAGTCGACCGCCAGCGTCTCGCCCGGCAGCACCACCGCGGTGTCCTTGCGGGGCCCGTCACCGGCCAGCGCGAAGCTGTGCCCGTGCAGGTGGACGGGGTGCCACATGCCCGTGGTGTTGCGGAACTCCAGCCGGACCCGCTCCCCCGCCGCCACCGGATGGCGCTGCGACGGCTCGTACCGGCGTCCGTTGAACGCCCAATCGGCCGTCGCCATACCGCCGGTGAGGTCCAGTCGCACCGTGCGGTCCGGCGCCCTGGCCGGCAGCCGCACCGCCGGATCGGCCTTGAGCCGCGCCGCGGTGACCAGCCGCCCGTCCAGCTCGACCGGGCGCACCGAGGCGTCCGGGGCCGTGCCGCCACCGGTGCGCAGCAGGGCGAGCGCGGTGGCACCCTTGCCCTCGGCGAGCGCGGTGAGCGGGAAGACGCCGTCCTTGACGGTGACCAGGACGTCGTAGCGCTCGCCCATGCCGAGCAGCAGCGCCTGGGTGGTGGTCTGCTCCACGGGGAAGCCGTCGGTGTGGGTGACCGTCAGCTCGTGGCCGCCGAGGGCGACCCGGTAGGCGGTGTCGCCGCCCGCGTTGACCAGCCGGATCCGCACCCGGTCGCCGGGCTTGGCGGTGAAGGTCTCGGGTGCGGCCGCCAGGCGGCCGTTGACCAGGTGGAAGGGGTGGGCGACGTCGCCGGCGTCGCCGCCGAGCAGGGCGCTGCGGGCGCCCATCAGCATCCGCGAGGGACCGGTGGCGCCGGCCGTGCCGGACATCCCCGGCATGTCGTGGCCGCCCGCCGCGTGGTCCGTCCCGCCCGCGCCTGCGGCGAGTTCGGCCAGGACGGCGTCCGGGGTGCTGCCGTCGACGCCGTCCAGCCAGTCGTCCAGGACGACGACCCACTCCCGGTCGTAGCGCAGCGGCTCCCTCGGGTCCTCGACGATCAGCGGCGCGTACAGGCCGCGCTCCTGCTGCACCCCGGAGTGCGGGTGGAACCAGTGGGTGCCCGGGTGGCCGAGCGCGAAGCGGTGCTCGGCGGCGGCGCCGGGCCGGACGGCCTCCCGGGTGAGGCCCGGCACGCCGTCCATGTCGTTGCGCAGCGCGAGACCGTGCCAGTGCAGCGAGGTCGGCTGCGGCAGGTGGTTGGCGAGGGTGACGGCGAGGGTCTCGCCGGCGGTGGCGCGGATCTCCCGGCCGGGCAGCCGGTCGCCGTAGGCCCAGCTCCTGACGGTCCGGCCGCCGAGGTCGAGCGTCGTCTCGGTGGCGGTGAGGGCGACCCTGCGCTCGGGTCCGGGCCGGCGCGCGGCCTCGGCGGCGGCGACCTCGGGGCCGTCGGGGGTGACGAAGCCGCCGGGGGCGGTGGTCGTGGCGGTGGCGGCCGGGGCGTTCGGGTCGCTCGAGCCGAGCGTGCCGTTCGGGCCGGGGTGGCCCATGGCGGAGTGGTCCATGCCTCCCGTGCCGCCGGAGGAGCAGGCGGTGAGCAGGCCGGTGCCGGCGGCGGCGAGCGCCGCGCCGAGCAGGGTACGACGGGTGGGTGTGCGCATGACGGAGTGCACCTCGTGCGGTGGTGTGGGTGAGTCGGACGACGCGTCGGCCGTTCCGCGCGCGGGCACGGGACGGCCGGCGCGCGCCTACTGACGCAGCACCGACAGCCGGGCGAGGAGGATCCGCCCGCCCCCGGGCGGGGGCAGCGCGCGGACGGCCGCCAGCAGCCGGGCCCGGACGGCGGCCGCGGCGTCGCGGTCGCGGTGCGGCAGCGGGCCGGCGGCGAGGAGCAGCAGCGTCCAGCCGACGAGGACGGCGAGGCAGACGGACATCGGGTCGGTACCGGCCGCCGCGGGGTGGGCGGTGGCGGAGCCGGCCGGTCGTCCGGCGGTCGGCGGGTGCGGCGCGGCGGGCTCGCCGGGCTGCGCGGCCGTCGCCCGGTGCGGCGCGGCGGCGGCCGCGTGCCCCGGGGCGCCCGTGCCGTTGCCACCGGGACCGTGCCCGCCCGCGGGGTGGCCGAGGGTGTGCATGGTGACGAGGCCGAGCAGCAGGGCGGCGAGGAGCAGCAGCCGCAGTGCCCGGGGCGCCGGGGGCGGGGCGAGCCGGGCCGGTCCGAGGGGTCGCGACCGCGCCATCCTCCGCCTCCCGACCGTCCGTGCCTCCGACCGAGGCCGCCCACGTACCCCCGCAGGGTATCCCGAAGGCTACCCGGAGCCGGGCCGTCCACCCGATCCGGGGTCAACTTCGTTCATCCTCTTGGCAGGTGCAATTTCACATTGCTATGTTACGCAGCACCCCAAGGGCGCCGACGACCCCACCGTCCGCCCCGGCCCCACCCCACCCCCCGGCAGTCCCGGGCCGGAAACCCACGGCACTGCCGCCTCGCACCGCCCTGCCACTTCCCCCACCAGGAGTACCGGTGTCAACCTCCCGTGTCGCCAAGCGGGTCCTGCTCGCCGCCACCATGGCCGCCACCCTCACGCTGCCCACCCTGCAGACCGCCCAGGCACTCACCCCGGCCGCCACGACGGCCACCACCCCCACACCCGGCGCCACCGCGTCCACCGCCGGAAGCCCCGTCGGCGCCGACCAGCGCACCGCCTACGACGACGCCGACCACCTCGGCAGCGCCGCCGCCCGACCCGGCTCCGCCGCCCCGGCCCCCGGCGGCGGCTCGCTCGGCGGCTCCCCCGTCCCCGGCCTGCTGCCCGACCGCGTCGGCGCCCCCGCACCCACCGCCGCCCCGGCCTCCCCCGCCACCGCCACCGCCGCACCCACCACCCGCGCCGGCGTGCCCTGCACCGTCGACGGACTGACCGGCCTCGGCGCCGACCAGCTGGTCGCCTTCCTCACCGACCCGGCCGTCACCGCCGACGGCTGCCTGCGCGGCATCATCTGGACCTGGGACGCCCGCTTCACCACCACCATGGACAACGCCCACGTCCAGGCCGTCGCCCACCGGATCACCCAGCTGTCCGCCACCGACGACGGCAGCAACGCCTCGCACCTCTACGAGCTGTGGACGTACCTGCACGCCACCGTCTACCACGGCTTCAGCCACCACGAACTGAACGTCACCGACCCCGGCACGCTCGCGGCCCTCCAGGAGGCCGTCACCGCCTACACCGGCAGCGCGCACGCCTTCGACCGCACCGACCTCGCCGCCGACATCCTGCGCGAGGCCACCATCACCGCCGGCGCCGACGGGCTGCGCCAGCACAACCTCGGCCTCGCCCGTCGCCTGCTCGGAGTCCTCGCCCCCGGCACCACGGTCGCCGACAGCTCCGCGTGGGGCAACGCCGTCCTCCAGGCCCTCAACATGAACTACCTCGGCGTCGCCAACCAGGACCCGGCCTACCTCGCCGCCGTCACCGCCGACGGCGACTTCCGCGCCGCGATCCGCGCCTACGCCGGCTGGGGCCACCTCAAGGGCACCGCCAACGCCTGGGCGGCCCGCGACGCGATGGGCGAGTACGGCCGCCTCGGCCAGGTCGCGGCCCTGCACGACGGCGTGGTCGCCGAACTCGGCGCCCTGCTCACCACCACCAAGGCCACCTTCGGCGAGTGGTCCGACCCGTGGGCCAAGCTCATCGGCTGGGCCAACACCTACGGCGTCTGCCAGCAGTTCGGCGTCTGCGTCGCCGACCTCGAGAAGCGTCTCTTCCCCAACACCTACACCTACGACAACGGCGCCATCGAGGTCCGCACCGCCCTCGACAAGGCCACCGTCGACCAGATGTACTACGCCAGCAAGCAGGTCAAGAGCCAGTTCCTGCGCGTCCTCGGCACCGACCAGCCGCTCGCCGGCGACGTCAACAGCACCCTGCACATCCAGCTCTACGCCTCCCGCGCCGACTACGAGGTCTACCACCCGATCCTCACCGGCTACAGCACCAACAACGGCGGCATCTACATCGAGCGCGGCGCCACCTTCTACACCTACCAGCGGCGCGTCCCGCAGGACTCCACCCTGACCCTCGAGGAACTCTTCCGCCACGAGTACGTGCACTACCTCAACGGCCGCTGGGCGGTGCCGGGTTACTTCGGTGACACCCGCTGGTACGCCGGTGACCGGACCACCGCGATGGACGAGGGCACCGCCGAGTTCTTCGACGGATCCACCCGCGACCAGGGCATCCGGGTCCGCAAGTCGCTGGTCGCCAAGCTCGCCTCCGACGAGGCCTCCGGCATCCCCCGGATGACCATCGCCCAGATCCTGCACGCCGGTTACGACGACACCCCGGCGTTCCACTTCTACAACTACGCCGGCACCTTCTTCGAGTTCCTCTGGACCGCCCACCCCTCGCTGCTCCGCGAGATGTACGACCACCAGCGCGCCGACGACCCGGCCGGCTTCGACGCCTGGCGCGAGCGCCTCGGCGCCGACGCCGCCCTGAACCGCGAGTACTCCGCCTTCCTCGACGCGCAGATCAAGGACGTCGACCACCTGTACGTGCCGTCCACCTCCTTCACCGCCAACGGCTCGCTCGACCTCGCCTGGGCCTCCGAGGTCCGGACGGCCTTCGCCGCGGCCACCCAGAACACCCCGGACTGCAAGGACAACGGCGACTGGGCCAACAAGCCGATGCGCTTCGTCTGCACCGGCCGCATCACCGCCAACCTCACCGACGCCACCGACCCGGACAAGGTCTTCAAGGACATGTCCGACACCGTCGACTACTTCGTCCTCGCCCGCACCAGGGACGTCGCCGGCGCCGACAACCTCAACGACATGAACTGCACCTTCGGCAAGGTCGACGTCTGGCCCACCGGCCGGGCCGGCACCGCCGACTACACCTGCGAGGGCCCGCTGCGCCGGTAGGCCCTCCCCTCGACCCGGCCCGGTGCGGACCGTGTGGGATCCGCACCGGGCCGACCGGGCCGCCGCACGGCCACACCGCCCGCCGGCGCCGGGCGGGCCGCGCGGCCCCCGAAGGCCGGGCGGCGGGCCCTGCACCCGCCGCCCGGCCGCCACCGCGACCGCGGCCCGAATCCGCCGGCCGGATCCGTCCGCCCGTCATCGCGGCCGGCTGCCGGAATCGCGGGATATCCCTCCCCGACCGCCGGCGCGGGGATTCCGGGGAACCGGGCCGTCACACACCGGCAGAGGCGAGGAGGAATTCCCGTCCGCGGAAATCCGCCGCCAGGCCGCGGCCGTGACCCCTGCAGCCCCGGCCCCGGCCACCGGCGGCCGGGCGGGCCCGATGGTCGACGCCTCGGCCCGCCCCCACCCGGCCGGACGGGGGTCCGGCGCCCGTGGCTGGTCCCACGCCTGCACGGCCGTCCCGACCCGCACCCCCGAGCGGACCCCGACGATCGACCCCTAGGGGCGTAGACACGGGGCGGGGCGGGAATGGCTGGATCGTAGGGGCCAGCCCGCCAGCCGTGAGAAGGTGTCAGCCATGACGGTTTTCAAATTCATCCTCAATGTCATCTGGCTGCTTTTCTGTGGGATCTGGATGGCGATCGCCTACGCGGTCGCGGGAATCATCTGCTGCATTCTCATCATCACCATTCCATTTGGCATTGCGTCCTTCCGGATCGCCGGTTTCATCCTCTGGCCGTTCGGGCGGACGACGGTGGAGAAGCCGGAGGCCGGGGCGGCGTCCTGCATCGGGAACGTGATCTGGCTGATCTTCGCGGGGTGGTGGCTGGCCCTCGCGCACCTGATCACCAGCGTCCCGTTGTTCCTGTCGATCATCGGGATCCCCTTCGGGTGGGCGAACCTGAAGATGATCCCGATCTCGCTGATGCCGCTCGGCCGCGAGGTCGTGCCGACCGACGAGGCGTGGGGCGCCCGCTAGGGGTTGCTCCAAAAGGTCGACGGCGCCCCCGCGGGGCGGGCGGCGGAACGGAAACGGCTCCGCACCGGTGCAGGTTCACCGGTGCGGAGCCGTTTTCGCACGTCCGGGCAGGTGCGGGCGGGTCGGAACCCGGCCGCACCAGCCACCTTGCCAGGGCTTGCCTTGAGTTTCCAAAGTTCAGTCACGTTATTGCCTGATGTTGCCAATCCTCCTAGGCTGGGGTGCGCCAGTTCAGCTCCCCACGGCCAGACGAGAGGCAGCAGTGACCGAACCGAAGATCAGCGTGGTGATCCCCTACAAGCAGCGCCTGGACAACATCCGGGCGGTGTTCACCTCGCTCGCCGAACAGACCCTGGACCGCTCCGAGTTCGAGGTCGTGGTCGGGGTGATGGAGTACGACCCGGCGTACGTCGCGCTGTGCCGCGAGTTCACCGGGCGGCTCGACATCGTCTCGGTGCTCACCAGCAAGGAGTGGAACACCAGCCACGCCCGGAACCTGGGCATCCGGCACGCCACCGGGAAGGCCGTCATGGTGCTCGACGCCGACGTCGTCATCCCCCCGGCTGCCCTGCGCACCCTCTACGAACGGCACTTCCAGCACGGCCAGCAGGTCTGCGTGCTCGGCCAGGTCTTCGGCTACGACGAGGTGATCTCCACCGACCTGGACACCGTCGAGGCCCCGGACTACGCGCACTACCGCCAGGTCCTCGCCGACCTGGAGTCGGCGGACCGGGCCCGGCTGGACCCTCGCTGGTCCGCCGGACACGCCCCGGCCTTCGCCCGGTTCCCCTGGGCCTTCGCCCGCACCGGCCTGATGGCCCTGCCGACCGCGGCCGTCCGCACCCACGGACTGCTGCTCGACGAGGGCTTCCTCGGCTGGGGCGCCGAGGACCAGGAGTGGGGGCTGCGGATCGCCCGGGCCGGGCTCCCGATCACGCTCGGCCAGGACGTCTACGGCGTCCACCTGCCGCACCGGCGGGACTCCGGCGCCCAGGACCGCTCGGCCGTCGAGACCAACCGGTACTACCTGGCCAAGTGGCCCCGGCTCGACCTGGAACTGGCCCTCGCCTTCGGCGGGTGGCTGGAGGCCGACCGGCTGATGCCGGAGGTCGAGCGGGAGCTGGCCGCAGCCGCCCCCGGGCACACCCTCGGTGCCGTCCGCGGCACCGTCGACGGACGCGACGTGCTGGCCCTCGGCGTGCTGCTCGACGAGCACGGGCGGATCGCCGACCCGGAGGCGGCAGCACTGTTCGCCGGACGCGCCCCGGCCGAGGTGCTCCCGCTGGTCGGCTTCGCCCTGCCGTACGAGGACGCGAGCGTCGACGAGTGCCGGCTGCTGGCACCGGTCTGCGGCCTCGGCGAGCCCTACCGGGCGGCCGTCCGGAACTCCGCCGAGCGCGTCGCGCGCAAGGTCGGCGCACCGGCCGGCGACGACCGGCGCTGACCGCCCCGGGGGCGGCGGCGCGCGGCCGTGCCGCCGGCCCCGCACCCGTTTCGCCGGCCCCGCGTCCGTTCGCCGACGACGCCGGCGCCACCGCCGGCACCAGCAGACACCAGAAGACACCGAAGACGAGGAGACGAGACATGACCCTGCCCCCGATCCGGCTCTCCGCCGCCGTGATGACCCACCCCCGGCGGGCCGCGGCCGCCCACGCCCTGGTCGAGCGCTTCCCCGGCCTGGACCTCACCATCGCGCTCGACCCGGAGCCCGACGGCCCGCCCTCGGCGCTGCGCAGCGCCCGGGTGGCCTGGGAGTCGGTCCGCCCCGGGGCCACCCACCACCTGGTGCTCCAGGACGACGCCCTGCCGGTCGAGGACCTCCTCGACCGCCTGCTCCCGCTGATCGAGGCCGAACCGGACGCCGCCCTGTGCCTGTTCACCGAGTGGGGTTCGCGCACCTCGTACGCGGTCCGGATCGCCGCGCTGCTCGGGCACGACCTGGCGCCCGCCGTCGACGACTACGTGCCCTCGGTCGCGCTGGTCCTGCCCGCCGACGTGGCGCTGGGCTTCGGCGAGTTCGTCCGGACCAAGGCCGACAGCGGGCACCCGGACGACCTGGCGCTGCTGAACTACCTGGCGGACCGGGGCACCCGGACGCTGATCCCGGTGGCCAACCTGGTCGACCACCACAACGACGTCAGCCTGGTCGGCAACAACGTGCACGGCCGCCGTTCCGCCGCCTGCCTGGCCCCGGTCGGCGCGGCCCTCCCGGCGGGCGGCCCGTACTCGCTGCTCACCGGCCTGGAGACCGTCCCGTACTACGACTTCTGGGGCCAGTACTCGGACGCCTGCGTGCCGGACGACTCCACGGTGGACGGGCGGGTGCGGACCTCGGCGCGCGAGGCCCTGCTGGAGCGCGGCGTCACCGTGGACCGGTTGGCGGCCGAGCTGCGGGAGTCGCTGGGCCGGCGCCCGGAGAGCGAGCTGCTGACCGACCGGGTGAGCGAGGTGGTGCTCACCGAGGTCTGGATCGTCTCGTTCCTGCTCGGCGTCATCACCGCGGAGGTGGACCCGGGGCGCGGCGCGGGCATCGACCCGGACCGCCCGCTGGCCGGCGCGGCGCTGGCGACCCTCGGCCCGGGCGCCGTCCGCCGGGTGGTGCCGGACCGGCTGCTGCCGGCGGTCGGCGCGCTGCTCCGTCCGCTGGTGCGGGACGCCGTCCTGGCCGGCGCCGCGGCGGTCGCCGGCTGACCGCCTGACCCGGCCCGCCCGTTCGGGCCCGCCTCTCCGGGGCCGTGGACCGCTGCCGAGCGGTCCACGGCCCCGAGGCGTGACCGGGCCCGACGCCCGGACGAGAACACCCGGACGACGGTGCGCGGACGGGGGCGTACGGACGGGGGCGTACGGACGGGGGCGTACGGACGGGGGCGTACGGACGGACGACGGCGGTGCGGCGGGCCCAGGGCCTGCCGCACCGCCGTCGTCCGTCCCCGCGGTCGTCCCTCAGCTGTAGCTGCGCGCCTGGAGCGCGAACAGGTCCGCGTAGAGTCCGCCGCGCGCCACCAGCTCGACGTGGTCGCCGCACTCGGCGACGGTGCCGCCGTCCAGCACGACGATCCGGTCGGCCATCCGGACGGTGGAGAAGCGGTGCGAGACGAAGAGCGTGACACCGCCGTGCCGGCCCACCTGCTCGGCGGAGCCCGCGTAGCGCTCGAAGACGCGGTGCTCCGCGGCGGCGTCCAGCGCGGCGGCCGGCTCGTCCAGGATCAGCAGCAGCGGTTCGTCCCGCAGCGCGGAGCGGGCCAGGCCGAGACTCTGCCACTGGCCGCCGGACAGTTCGGCGCCGTCCACGTAGCCGCGTCCGAGCGGGCCGTCCAGGCCGCCGGGGACCCGGGGCAGGACCGGCCCGGCACCGGCCTGTTCGAGCGCGGCGACGAGGATCTCGTCCGCGTCGATCCGGGCGAGGTCGCCGACGCCGACGTTCTCCCGCAGGGTGAGCTCGAACCGGGCGAAGTCCTGGAACAGCGTGGAGACCCGGGCCTGCCACTCCTGCGGCGGTGCGTCGCGCAGGTCCACTCCGTCGACCAGGATCCGCCCCGAGGTCGGCTGGTAGAGCCCGCAGAGCAGCTTGACCAGCGTGCTCTTGCCGGCGCCGTTCTCGCCGACCAGTGCCACCGTGCTCCCGGCCGGCAGGTCGAGGTCGACACCGCGCAGGACGGGGCGGTCGGTCCCGGGGTAGCTGAAGCCGACGCCCTCCAGCCGGATGCCGCGGCTCAGCCGCAACGGGACGCTCCCGGCCGGCGCGGCGGCCGCGGGGCCGGCTCCCGGCGCGGCCCCGCCCGCGGTGGCGGTGCCGGCCTGCCGGGCGGGCCAGGCCCGCAGGCCGAGCAGCCGCTGGACGGTGTGCCCGGCCGCCTGGAGCGTCGACAGGGTGCTCAGGGCGGCGGCCACCTGGCCGTTGACCTGGACGGCCAGGGTGATCACCAGGACGACGTCACCGATCGTCAGCCGGCCGCGGACGGCCTGCCGGATGACCAGGTAGACCGCCCCGCAACAGGCCGCGGCGAAGGCGAGCTGGCCGAGCGCCCGGAACGCGGCGGCGGACAGCTGGCCGCGCCAGAGCCGCCCGGTGGCCTGCTCCCAGCTGCGGTCGTGCAGGCGGACCAGCGCGGCCTCCGTCCCGAACAGCCGGGCCTCCTTGGCCGACCTGGCGGTGGTCGCGGTGTGCAGCAGGTGGCGGGCGCGGCGGTTCTGTTCGGCGGCGGCGGTGCGCGAGCGGTCGATGCGGCGCTGTGCGGACCGGCCGGTCAGCACCGGGGGCAGGGCGGCGAGCGGGAGGAGCAGCAGCCAGGGTTCCAGCGAGCCGAGGACGGCCGTGGTGATGGCCAGTTGCACGACGAGGGCCACGATCTGCAGCAGGGCCTCGACGTAGGCCCGCATCCGCTGGACCTCCTCCCGGACCAGCTCGACGGTGTCGGCGAACTCGGAGCTGTCCAGGTGCTCGATCCCGGGCGTGCCGTTGGCGAGGGCCATCAGTTCGGAGGTGACCTCGCCCTCGGCCTGCTCGCCGAGCTCGAAGTAGTGGAGGTGGGCGAAGTGCCCCATCATCAGCTCGGCCACCAGGGCCGCCGCGATGACACCGGCCAGCAGCAGGGCGGGGGCGAGGCGGTGGTCGAGCAGGTCGTCGGTGAAGGCCCGCAGGGCGAGCGCGCCCAGCGGGACGGCCAGGTGGCCGAGGGAGATCAGGGTGGCGGCCTTGAGGAACCGGCCGCGGTCGGTGCGCCAGGCGAGTCCGAACAGCCAGCGCATGGTGCGGGCGAGGTGGGTCATGAGGCGGCGTCCGTCAGCAGGTCGGGTTCCGCCGGCTCGGCCTGGTCGGTGAAGCGCTCGGCCTGCAGGCGGAACAGGGTGGCGTACCGGCCGCCGGCGGCGACCAGTTCGTCGTGGCTGCCGCGTTCGACGACCTTCCCGTGTTCCAGGACGACGATCTGGTCGGCCCGGCGGACGGTCGAGAAGCGGTGGGAGATGATCAGCGTGGTGAGCCCGCGGGTCATCTCGAGGAAGCGGTCGTAGAACTCGACCTCGGCGCGGACGTCGAGTTGGGCGGTGGGCTCGTCGAGGACCATGACCGAGGCGCCGGCGCGCACGGCGTACATGGCGCGGGCGAGGCCGATCCGCTGCCACTGGCCGCCGGAGAGGTCGCGGCCGTCGCGGTACTGGCGGGAGAGCACGGTGTCCAGGCCCTGCGGGAGCGCGGCGAGGACCTCGGTGGCGCCGGCGCGGCGGGCGGCGGCGAGCAGGTCGGCCTCGTCGCCGGCGAAGCCGGGTGCGCCCAGGGCGATGTTCTCGCGGGCGCTCAGCTCGTAGCGGACGTAGTCCTGGAAGATGACGGCGAGCCGCCGGTGCCACTCCTCGGGCGCGATGTCGGTGAGGTCGTGGCCGTCGACGGTGATCCGGCCGGCGGTCGGGTCGTACATCCGGGTGAGGAGCTTGACGAGGGTGGTCTTGCCGGCGCCGTTGAGGCCGACCAGTGCGGTCGAGGTGCCGGCGGGCAGTTCCAGGTCGAGGCCGTCGAGGACGGCGCGGCCGCCCGCGCCGTAGCGGAAGCCGACGTCGTGGAAGCGGATCGAGCGTTCGGGCAGGCCGGCCGCCGGGCGGTCGGCGCCGGGGGTCAGGGCGGGCAGGGCGCGGGCGCCGTCGCGGAAGTCCAGCAGGGCCTGGTGCGCGATGGCGCCGTACTGGGTCTGGACGTCGCACTCGGGGAAGTAGACGCCGAAGCGCATCAGGGTGAGGACGGCCTGCAGGGCGATGCCGAGTTCCAGCAGGCCGAGGCCGTGGTCCACCGCGGCGACGGCGAGCATGGCGACGGTGGCGGCCGATCCGGCCACGCCGACGGCCGACAGCAGGACGAAGGGGCGGCCGAGGATGCGCCGCCGCCCCTGCCACATGGTGGTCAGGTAGCCGAGGTTCTCGCGCGCGTACCGGTCGCGCAACCAGCCGATCAGGCCGAGCAGCCGGATCTCCTTGGCGGCGTGCGTGCCCGAGGTGAGGGTGCGCAGGTAGCCGACGCGGCGCTTGTGGCCGGTGATGCCGTCGTAGAAGTCGCCGAAGGCGCCGAGCGAGCCGCGCTGGCCGAAGCGGATCACCAGGGCGGTCAGGCCGATCACCACGGCCGCGGCGGGGGACAGCGCGAAGCCCACGAGGAGCACCGAGCCGGTGAGCTGGGTGTAGCGGGCGACCAGGGCGAGGGCGCCGGCGGCGGCGTCGCCGGGGGAGGCGGACTCACGGTCGAAGGCGGTCCTGGCGGCGTCGAGCCGGTCGAGCAGGCGCGGGTCGTCGAGGGCCATCGCGGGGGCGTCGGTGAGGGCCGCGTGCATCAGCAGGCCGCGGCAGCGCTGGTCGACGTGACGCATCACCAGTTCGCCCGCGGCGGCCTGGAAGGGGGCGAGGGCCTGTTGCAGGGCGAGCGCGAGGGCGGCCACCCCGAGGGCGGTCAGGACGGCGGTCCAGGCGTGCGGGGCGGCGCCGGTGACGGCGGCGGGCACCCGCTGGAGCAGGACGCTCATGGCCACGACGAAGCCGACGGGCAGGATCCCGAGCAGCACGTTCAGCAGCAGGGTCGCGGCGAGGGTCCCGGGTGGGACGTGGCGCAGCAGCCGGGCCACCGAGAGCCAGCGGGCGGTGCGACGGCGCAGTTCGGCGGTGGTGGCGCTCATGTCCGCTCCGACCGGGGGGCGGGCCGGTGCGCTGCTGCCTGGTGGTGCCCGTTGGCACGTCTTGTCACGGCCTGGGTCTCCTTTCAGTTGCCGGGGTCAGGCCCGCGGGCAGTGAGGGTCGCGACCGCGGGCCATGAAGCAACTGTGCCAGAGTAGGCAACTCTCAGGCAACGACGTGACAAGAAAAGTGTCTCAGGCCGGACCCTCCTCCAGGATCTCCGCCAGAATGCGCCAGACCTCGGCCGCGAGATCGATGTTGGAGGCCTGCCGGGCCTGTTCGGCCAGCTCCTTCAGCTGCTTGATGCCCTCGCTCCGCCGGCCCTCGATGATCAGCAGCCGGCTGTTCATGATGCTCAGCCGGATCTGGTCCCGGTAGGTCAGCCGCAGGTCGCCCCGGAACAGCTCGTCGTGGGCGGCCCGCGCGTCGGCGTGGCGGCCCTCCTCGAAGGCCAGGTAGGCCTGCAGCGTGCGGAACTCCTGGCGCAGCATCGGGGTGCCGACCAGCGCGAGCGCCGACTCGGCCTCCGCCATCCTGGCCCGGGCCAGCTCGGTGCGCGGCGGCGTCAGCTGCAGCGCGAGGGACGCGCCGGCCAGGCGCAGCCGCATCCAGAGGGTGAGGTCCACCCGGCTGTCCAGCCATTCGATGGCCCGCTCCAGGTGCTCGATCGCGCCCTCGTGGTCGCCCTGGCGGTAGCGCACGGTGGCGGCCGCCCAGAGCGCCTCGGCGCGCAGCGCGTCGGTGCGGTCCCCGACCAGGCCGAGCAGCTCGTCCACGTGCGCCCGCGCGTCCGGCAGCCGGCCCGCCTCGGCCTCCGCGGAGACCAGGGCCAGCAGGGCCCCGGCCACGGTGAGCACGGACAGCCCGGACTCCTTGGCCAGGCGGTGCGCGCCGGCCGCGTGCCCGATGGCCTCGTCGATCTCGCCGGCGGAGCGCTCGAAGCGGGCCAGCTGGGTCCACGCCCGGCACTGCAGCTCGGGGAGCGCCAGCTCGCCGCCGATCGCGGCGAGCTCCTGCAGGCAGGCCAGCTCCCGGGGGCGGTCGCCGAGGGTGCGCCAGTGCCGGGCGACCAGCCAGAGCGCCTGCCAGCGCTGCAGCGGGTCCTGCTCGTCGCCGGACTCGAGGGCGGTGAGGAGCCCCTCGACGGCCTCGTCGCCCTCCATCGAGGTGGCGATGCTCAGCGCCTGGGCAAGCGAGTTGCCCGACGGCGGCAGGTCGAAGGCGGACCGGTCCACGTCGAGTTTCCCGGCGAGGTAACCCACCACCCGGTCGGTCGGCTGCCGCAGCCCCGACTCCAGTCTCGAGAGGTATCCGGTGGAGATCTCCTCGCCGGCCAGTGCCGCCTGGGAGAGGCCGCGCTTGGCGCGCAATTCCTTCAGTCGGCGCCCGAAAAGAGGCTGTTCCATCAATGTGAGTCCCTGATGTCCGGAGGCCCGCATTCAGGTGCTGCTCAGCGAGTGCGAAGCCGCCTGAATTCAGCATCCGATGGCGGGCGAGAGCTGATGACAGCACCGCAGCGTAGTGGAAATCGGGACAGATGGGCAAACCTAGGCTACGTCAGTTGGTCTAGACTTGCCAACTTGAGGCAATCTATTGCCAAGGCTCGGACGGCCTGACTAAGTTGGCCTCGTTGGCAACGGCAGACACCACGAGTTGCCCCCAGCAACACCCCCCACACACACCCATGTCCTGGAGTGACCCATGCGTGCTCGCACCCGGCTGACCGCCGCCGCCCTGTTCGCCGTCCTCGGCCTCGCCGCCGTGGCCGGCCTGAACGGTCCCGGCAACGGCATCGACTGGCCGACCCCGCCGACCCGCACCAGCGCCGCCAGCGGCCCGGACAACGGCATCGACTGGCCCACCGGGCCGTCCGGCGCCACTCCCACCGCCACCCCGACGCCCACCGCCACCGGCGGCACCCACGGCCCCGGGATCAACACCCCGGGCAACGGCATCGACTGGCCGTAAGCGGCCCCCACGCCCGCTCGTCCGAACCAGCCGAACGGAGTCAACGCACGTGTCGCTCCACTACCCGACCCGCCTCGACGCCACCGCGACCCCACTCGACGCCACGGCGCCGCTGAGCCCCGAACAGCTCGACCGGTTCGCGGAACAGGGCTACCTGATCCTCCCCTCGTTCCTCCCCGCAGACCTGGTGGACCGGCTCAGACCGGAGGTCGACCGCTGGGTCGACGAGGGCCTGCGGGCCCGCTCCATCGCCTGCTGCCTCCAACCCGCGGTGCACGGCGACCCGCCCGTGCTGGAACTCGAACTGCCGGCCCACGGCGAACTGATCGGTCACCCGCCACTGCTGGCCGTGCTCGACCGGCTGCTCGGCCCGTCCTTCGTCTTCCACCACCTGCACAGCGACCGCCAGGCCCCCGGCCTGGCCGGCAAGCAGTGGCACCACGACTACGAGCAGGCCCTCGCCTCGGACCGCGCGTACGGCATGGTGCACACCCTGCACTACCTCGACGGGCTCGACCGCGAGACCTCGGCCCTGGTCGTACTGCCCGGCTCGCACCACCGGGCCGCGCCCAAGACCGCCCTCGCCCACCTGGACACCGGGGTGCTGCCCGGCGAGGTCGTCGTCGACGAACTCCCGCCCGGCTCCACGGTGGTGCTGCACTCGGCGCTGTTCCACGCCCGCCGGCCGAACCCGCACCACCCCGGCAAGGAGCGCTACTTCGTCGACGCGTCGTACTGCCAGACCGGCGCCCTGTGGCCGCCGGTGAAGCCGTACTGGCGCCACATGCTGCGCCGGGCACGCGAGTTGGAGCTCGACCGCGGGACGCGGCCGGAGCTCTTCGCCGAGCGGCACTTCACGGAGTACCGCAAGCCCGCGTGACCGGACCACCGGACCACCCAAGGAAGGAACTCGGATGTTCTACTCGGGAGTCTCCTGGAGCGCCGAGGGGTACCACGTCCACACCGTCGACCAGGACGGCCTCGCAGCGGCGCCGCTGCACTTCGCACCGGCGCGCACCGAGGAACTGATCCGCCACCTGCGCGGCCTCGACGGGCCGCTGGTCACCGTGGTGGAGAGCACCAACGGGATCCTCGACGGCCGCCTGATGGCCGCCGGGATCACCGTGCACCGGATCGACGCCCACGCCCTGCCCGCGCGCCCGCCGTTCAGCTCGGTCGGCGCCGAGGAACTGGCCCGCACCGCACGGCTGCGGCCCTCCGCACTCGTCCCGCTGGAGCGCCGGCGCGGCACCCAGACCGGCCGGGAGGGCGAGCTGGAGGCCTGGATCGCCTCCACCACCGCCGAGGTGGCCGCCCTCACCCGGGCCGGACGCCTGATCAGCCACGGCGGGGCCGGACGCCGCGAGGTCGCGCTGACCTTCGACGACGGCCCGCTGCCGCCCTACACCGACCGGATCCTCGACGTGCTGGAGCGCTACGGCGTCCCCGCGACGTTCTTCTGCGTCGGCATGAACGCGGGCGCGCACCCCGACCTGCTGGTCCGGATGCGCGAGCAGGGCCACCGGATCGGCAACCACACCTGGTCGCACCCGTTCCTGCCCGAGCTGACCCGCGCGCAGCTCGTCGAGCAGCTGGAGCGCACCGACGAGGCCATCGCCACGGCCTCCGGCGGCCCGGCCCCCACCCTGTTCCGCCCCCCGTACGGGGCGCGGACGCCCGAGGTGCTGGGCTGGCTGGAGGAGACCTTCGCGCGGATCGCGCTCTGGGACGTCGCCCCCGACGACTGGACCATGCCGGGCGCCGAGGCGATCTCCGCCCTGGTGCTGGAGCAGGCCCGGCCGGGCTCCATCGTGCTGCTGCACGACGGCGGCGGCGACCGCACCCAGACCGTGGACGCGCTGCCCGCCATCATCGAGGGGCTGCACGGGCGCGGCTACCGCTTCGTCACCGTCGACGAGCTGGCGCCGCCCACCCAGGCGCCCCCGGTGGGCGCGGGCCTCAGCGGCGCGTCCCCGGCGGGCGCGGGCCGCGCGGAGCGTGCCCGGTGAGCGCCCGGGAACCGGCCGCGAACTGGGCCGGGAACGTCGTCTACGCCCGCAAGCGGCTCCACCGCCCAGGCAGCGTCGAGGAGTTGCGCCGTCTGGTGGCACGGACCGCCCGGATCCGCGCCCTGGGCAGCGGCCACTCCTTCAGCCTGGTCGCCGACACCGTCGACGACCAGGTGGTGCTGGACGGCCTCCCGCCCGAGGTCGTCGTCGCCCCCGACCGGTCGACGGCGACCGTGGCGGCCGGCCTGCGCTACGGCGACGTCGCGGCCGCCCTGCACCGCTCCGGCCTGGCCCTGGCGAACCTGGCCTCGCTGCCGCACATCTCGGTGGCGGGCTCCGTCGCCACCGGCACGCACGGCTCCGGCGACGGGCAGCAGTGCCTGTCCGGCGCCGTCACCGCACTGGAACTGGTCGGCCCCGACGGCGGGACCGTCCGGCTCAGCCGGGCCGACGACCCGGAGGTCTTCCCCGGCGCGGTGGTCGCGCTCGGCGCGCTCGGCGTCGTCACCCGGCTGACCCTGGCCGTCGAACCGGCCTACCGGGTCGCCCAGCGGGTGCGGGTCGACGTGCCGCTGGAGGAGGTCGCCGACCGCTACGACGAGGTGTTCGGCGCCGCCTACAGCGTCAGCGCATTCACCGACTGGCGCAGCGGCCGGGCCGACGTCTGGCTCAAGCACCGCGTCGACCGCCCCGCCGGCACCTGGAGCGGCGGCCGCCCGGCGGACCGCCCGATGCACCCCGTCCCCGGCATGCCGGCCGGCTCCAGCACGCCGCAGCTGGGCGTCGCCGGGCCCTGGCACGAACGCCTGCCGCACTTCCGGCCGGACCTGACCCCGGGCGCCGGCGCCGAACTGCAGTCCGAGTACTACCTGCCGCGGGAGGCCGCCCCGGCCGCGATCGCCGCGGTGCGCGAACTCGGCGAGCTGGTCGCCCCGGTGCTGCACGTCGCCGAACTGCGGACGGTCCGCGCGGACGACCTGTGGCTGAGCCCCGCCTACCGGCGCGACTCGGCGACCTTCCACTTCACCTGGGTGCGGGACCTGCCCGCCGTCCGGCCCGTCCTGGAGGCCGTGGAGCGGCGGCTGATGCCGCTGGGCGCCCGGCCGCACTGGGGCAAGCTCACCGCCGCCGCCCCGGCCGCGACCGCCGCCGGCTACCGGCGGGCCGCCGACTTCGCGGCGCTGGCCCACCGGCTCGACCCCGACGGCAAGTTCCGCAACGGCTTCGTCGACGCCCTCTTCCCGCGCGGGCCGCACCCGGCCCCGCACCCGACCGACACCCACCGCCCCGTCTCCGTGAGGGAGAACCCATGAGCGTCATGACCGCCCCGACCGCCGGCCTCGACCGCGAGGTGCGCTTCGGCGACGTCCGCTACGACTTCCACGTCCGGCACGGACGCACCGCCTGGCTCGACCTGCGCACCCGCTTCGCCCGGCTGGACGCCGACCGCTTCGTGGTCGTCGCGGACGCCGGCCTGCCCGCCCACGTCGTCGCCGAGACCGAGCGGCAGCTGGCCCTGCTCGCCCCCACCGTCGTCCTGAGCGCCGCCGCCGACGAGACCGAGAAGAGCCTCACCACCCTGGACCGCCTCGCCGAGCAGGCGCTGCGCAGCGGCATCACCCGGCGCTCGGTCGTGGTGGCCCTCGGCGGCGGCGTGGTCGGGAACATCGCCGGCCTGCTGGCGGCGCTGATCTTCCGCGGGATCCGGCTGGTGCACATGCCGACCACCCTGCTGGGCATGTCCGACTCGGTGCTCTCGCTGAAGCAGGCGGTCAACTCCCGCTGCGGCAAGAACCACCTGGGCACCTTCCACGCCCCCGTGCTGGTCTGGAACCACCTGGACTTCCTGGAGTCGCTGCCGGCCGCGGAGACCCAGTCCGCGCTCTGCGAGATGATCAAGAACGTGCTGGCCATCGTGCCGGAGCGGTACGACGAGGTCGCCGCGCTGCTGCGCCCGGACGGCCGCTACTCCCCCGACGTGATCACCTCGTTCATCGACCTGTGCGTGGACGCCAAGACCTCGGTGATGCACGACGACCCGACCGAGAAGCACGGGGCCCTGGCCCTGGAGTACGGGCACACCGTCGGCCACGCGGCCGAGCTGCTGACGGACGGCCGGCTGCGGCACGGCTTCGCCATCGGCGTCGGCATGCTCGCCGCCGCCCGCGTCTCCCGCGAGCTGGGGCTGCTCGACCGCGCCGACGAGGCGGCCCACCGCCGTCTGCTGGAACTCAACGGCGCGCCCACCGCGCTGCCCGAGGGGCTGGAGACCGACGCGCTGCTGGGCGTCGTGCGGCTCGACAACAAGCGCGGCTACCTGCCGCACCGCGACGGCAGCTGCGACCTGATCCTCCTGGAGGGCCTGGGCCGCCCGCACCGCCCCGGCGGCGCCCAGATCACCCAGGTCGAGGAGGCCGTGGTCCGGATCGGCATCGACTCCGTGCTGGCCCGCCGCGCCGAGCTGGTGAGCGCCTGATGGCCACCGTCGTCCGCGGCGAGCGCCGCCCCTTCGGCCCCATCACCAACGACGTGTCCGGACCCGCCGTCACCCGGGCGCAGGTCGGCGGCGAGGGGGTGTGCCGCTGGAAGATGCTGATGAACGGCATGCACCTGGAAGGCGAGTGGAACTGCGTCGAGTACGTGGTGATCGAGCCGGGCGGCTCGGTCGGCGAGCACGTGCACCTGCGCACCGAGGAGATCTACTACATCGTCTCCGGCCGGGCCGTGGTCACCATGGACGGGGTCGAGATCGAGGTGGCCGCCGGCGACCTCGTCACCACCCCGATCGGCTCCGCCCACTCGATCGCCAACCGCGGCACCGAGGACATGCACTTCTTCGTGACCGAGGTCTTCCCCGGCGAGGGCCCCGCCGCCGCCCCCGGCCGGATCCACGTCCCCGACCTGCTCGCCCCGGCCGGCACCGGCCTGGCCGCCGAGGTCGACCTCACCCCGTACTTCACCGGGGACTGGCACCGGTTCCGGCTGCTGGAGGTGCCGGCCTCGGGCCGGCTGGAGGAGCGGGTGCCGGCCGGGCGCAGCATCGTGCTGCACGTCCTGGAGGGCAGCGCCGTGATCTCGGTGGACGGCGTGCCCACCGTCGGCTCGGCCGGGCTGTCGGTGGCCGTACCCCCCGGGTACGCCGTCACCGTGGCCAACACCGGTGTCTCGGACCGCCTCCGGCTGATCAGCACGGAGGTGGGGGTCGGATGAGGCTCGGACTCGACGGGCAGCACGCCCTGATCACCGGCGCCGCGAGCGGCATCGGCGCCGAGACGGCCCGGCTGTTCGCCGCCGAGGGCGCCCGGCTCGCCCTGGTCGACCGCGACGAGGACCGGCTGAAGCAGCTCGCGGCCGAGCTGGGCGGGGCGGACGGCGCACCCGCCGTCCTGACGGTGACCGGGGACCTCGCCACCGCCGGCGGCGTGGCCGACGCCGTCGGCGCGGCCCTGGACGGCCTCGGCGGCCGGGTGGACGTCCTGGTCAACAACGTCGGCCAGTGCTACGCCCGGACCTTCGACGAGCTCTCGGACCAGGACTGGCTGGACACCTTCGAGCTCAACTTCCTGAGCGCCGTCCGGGCCGCCCGGCTGGTGCTGCCCGGGATGCGCCGGCGCGGCCGGGGCAGCATCGTCACCAACGCCTCCGACCTGGCCCGCCAGCCGGAGGCCGGGCCCGCCGACTACCAGGTCTCCAAGGTCGCGTTGCTCAGCCTGACCAAGAGCCTGGCCCTGTCCGAGGGCCCGGCCGTCCGGGTCAACGCCGTCGCGCCGGGCCCGGTCTGGACCCCGCTGTGGACCCGCCCCGGCGGCTTCGCCGACACCCTCGGCAGCGTCCACGGCCGCGACGCCAAGGCCGCCGTCGAACACGAGCTGAGCAAGCGCCAGTTGCCGCTCGGCCGGATGGGCACGCCGGAGGAGGTGGCCCGGGTGATCGCCTTCCTGGCCTCCGAGGCCGCGTCCTTCGTCACCGGCTCCGTCTGGGGCGTGGACGGCGGGACCGTCCGCGGCCTGCTCTGAACCGGCGCCGGCCGGCGCCGGCCCGGGTCGGCGCCCACCGGCCCGGCCCGTCCGGTGCCGCCGGCCCCGGCGGCACCCACCCCGCACCCCCTCAGGAGGACGTCCCATGCGCGAGCGAGACCAGTTCGGCACCGCGAGGTGCGCCGGGGCGGCGGCCCCCGCCGGGCCCGGCGAGGTGCGCGCATGAGCACGGCACTTGCCGTCCACGGCGGCGCACCCGTCCGGACCGGCCGGGCCTGGCCGCGCTGGCCCCGCCCGGCGGCCGGCGCGCGGGCCGCGCTGAACGAGGTGCTGGACTCCGGCCGCTGGTCGATCGCCAGCCCGTACCTGGGGGCCCCGACCCAGGAGGAGCGCTTCGCCGCCGCGTTCGCCGGATACCTGGGCGCGGCCCACTGCGTCCCCACCGCCAGCGGCACGGCGGCCCTGATGACGGCCCTGGAGGCCTGCGGGGTCGGCGCGGGCGACGAGGTGATCGTCCCTGCCGTGTCCTGGGCCGCCTCGGCCTCGACGGTGGCCGGCGTCAACGCCGTGCCGGTCTTCGCCGACGTCGACCCGGACACGCTGTGCCTGGACCCGGCGGCCGTCGAGGCGGCCGTCACCCCCGCGACCCGGGCCGTCGTCGTGGTGCACCTGTACTCGGCGGTGGCGGACCTGGACGGCCTGCGGGCGGTCGCGGACCGGCACGGGCTGGCGCTGATCGAGGACGCCGCCCAGGCCCACGGCGCGGTCTACCGCGGCCGCCGGGCCGGCACGCTGGGCGACGTCGGGACGTTCAGCATGCACCACACCAAGGTGCTCACCAGCGGCGAGGGCGGGGCCGCCGTCACCGACGACCCGGCCCTCGCCCGCCGGATCGCGCACCTGCGGGCCGACGGCCGGACCCGGGCCGCCGCACCGCCACCGGTCGGTCTGCCGGAGCTGGTGGAGACGGGCGAGCTGATGGGCAGCAACCGCTGCCTGTCCGAGTTCCAGTCCGCCCTGCTGGTGGCGCAGTTGCGGGAGCTGGATGCCCAGAACGCCGCCCGCCGGGCCAACGCCGAGCGGCTCGACGCGCTGCTCGCGGCGGACGGCTTCCGCCCCCAGACGAGCGCGCCCGGCACCACCGACCGGACGTACTTCGGCTACGCGGTCGGCCTGCCCGAGCAGGAGTTCCGGGGCCTGCCCGCGGGCCTGGTCGCCGAGGCCCTGACCGCCGAACTCGGCCTGCACGTCAGGCCGGTGTACCGGCCGCTGTACGAGAGCCCGCTGTACGCCCCGGCCACCAGGCGCCGCTTCGACCTCGGCCCGGACCACCTGAAGCGGCTCGACCCGGGCCGCTACGACCTGCCGGTCAGCCGCCGGGTGGCGGCCGGCTTCCTGACCTTCCACCACGCCGCGCTGCTGGGCGACGAGTCCGACGTGCGCGACCTCGCCGCGGCCTTCCGCAAGGTGCTCGCCGGGCGCGCCGCGCTGGCCCGCTGACCGGCCCCGCCCTCCGCCCGACCTGTTCCCCGCCCGCCCCGCCCTCGACCGCCCCGCCGTCGACCGCCCCACCCCGCCCTCGACCGCCCAGCCCCGCCCTCGACCGTTCGGGGAACGTGCCGCACCACGGCGCCACCTCCCGGCAGAACTCCCAGAAAGCGACACCACGTTGACCACGTCTACCGCGCCGGCGCCGCGCGCCGCCCACCCCGTGCCCTCCGACCGGCCCGTCGTGATCGTGGACGGCTACTCCAACGCCTCGGCCCTGGTGAGCGCCTTCGCCGCCGCGGGCCACCCGGCCGTCCACGTCCTCAGCACGGCCGAGCCCAGGCCCGCCATGATCCCGCCCCGCGCCGAGGACTACCGGGAGAGCCTGGTCTGCCCGGACGCCTCCGCCTTCGAGGCGACCGTCGCCCGGCTGGCCGCGCTCGCGCCGGTCGCCGTCGTCGCCGGGCAGGAGCCGGGCGTCCCGCTGGCCGACGCACTCGCCGAGCGGCTCGGCCTGCCCGGCAACGGCACCGCGCTGTCGGCGGCCCGGCGCGACAAGTTCCGGATGATCGAGGCGCTGCGGGCCGCGGGCATCCGCTGCGCCGAGCAGTTCAAGGCCGACACCGCGGAGGCGGTGGTCGGCTGGGCCCGGGCGCGCGCCGACTACCCGGTGGTCGTCAAGCCGCTGTCCTCCGCCTCCTCGGACAACGTCTACATCTGCCACGACGAGGCCGAGGTGGAGTCCGCGGCCCACCGGGTGCTGGCCGGCACCTCGATGTTCGCCGAGCGCAACACCGAGGTGCTGGTGCAGTCCTTCCTGCCGGGCACCGAGTACTGCGTGGACTCGGTCAGCGCCGACGGCCACAGCTTCGTCGCGGCCGTGTGGGAGTACGAGAAGAACGTCGTGGACGGCGGCCGGAAGATCTACGACCGGGACGTCCTGCGCGACCCGGACGCGGAGCCGGTGCCCGCCCTCGTCGCGTACGTGCGCCGGGTGCTGGACGCGCTCGGCATCCGGCACGGCGCCTCGCACGCCGAGGTCATCATGACCCCGCAGGGGCCGGCGCTGGTGGAGATCGGCGCCCGGTTCAACGGCGCCATGCAGCCCGACTTCTACGACCACGTGCTCGGCACCAACCCGGCGGCCCTGGTCGCCCGCGCGCTGCTGGAGCCCGAGGACTTCGCCCGCCGCCTCGGCGGGCGGGTCTACCGGCCGCGGCTGGCCGCGGCGGTCTACGAGAGCCCGACCGCGCTGGACGGGGTCGTCGACTCGGTCGACGAGTCCGTCGTGGACCGGATCGCGGCACTGCCCACCGTGCACTCGGTGGTGGTCCGATCCGCGCCCGGCCGGCGCATCCGGCCGACGGTGGACCTGCTGTCCAGCCCGCTGCGGCTGTTCATGGCCGGCGCGGACCAGGAGGAGCTGCGCCGGGACCGCGAGGTGGTCGACACCCTCAAGGACCGGGTGTACCGCCTGCGCTGAGCGCACGGGGACCAGGGCGGGGCCGGGGGCAGTGCGCACCGGCCCCGCCGCCGCACACCGGGAGAGGAGAGACCATGGCCGGTGACAACCCGTCGGGCGACGGGACGGCCACCAGCACCACCACGACCGCCGTCGGCCCGGCGGCCACCGCGACGACGGCCACCTCCGGGTCGGCCGCGGACCGGACCGCCCCGGGGACCGCCGAGGGCGGCACCGCCGCCCCGCCGGCCGCGGAGCCGGGCCCGGCCGCCGACCGGTGGGCCCGGGCGGTGCCCCCGCGGGGGCCACTGCGGGTCTACGCCGCCCTGTCGTTCTTCGACTCGCTCGCCCGCGGGGTGATGCTCGCGGGCGGCGTGCTGTTCTTCACCCGGGTCGCCGGGCTCGGCGCCGTGCAGGTCGGCACCGGGCTCTCGATGGCGACGCTCATCGGGCTCTCGGCCGCGCTGCCGGCCGGGCTGCTCGGCGACCGGATCGGCCACCGGCGGCTGCTGGTCGGGCTCGGCGTCGTCCGCGGCCTGCTGCTCGGCAGCTACCTGCTGGTCGACTCCTTCGCGGAGTTCCTCCTGGTGGTCTGCCTGGCGGGGCTCGCCGAGAGCGCCGTCGACCCGGTGCGGCAGGCCTACCTCGGGGCGCTGACCACCCCGGAGAACCGGGTGGACACGCTGGCCTACAACCGGGTGGTGCACAACGTCGGCGCCACCCTGGGCACGCCCGCGCTCGGCGCCGCGCTGGTCGTCGGCACCCCGTTCGCCTTCCGGCTGCTGATCGCCGGCGGCGCGGTGTGCGTCCTGCTGGTCGGGCTCGTCGCGCTGCGCCTGCCGGAGACGCCGCGCGTCCGCCCGGCCGGCACCGGCGGCGGGGCCGCGGTGCTGCGCGACCGCTGGTACCTGGGCCTCGCCCTGCTGAACGGGCTGCTGATCCTGCACGGCGAGCTGCTGGAGATCGCCGTGCCGCTGTGGGTCACCCAGCACACCGCGGCGCCGTCCTGGACGGCCTCGGCGCTGCTGCTGGCCAACGTGTTCCTGGCCATCGGCTTCCAGATGCGGGCGGGGCGGGGCGTCACCGACACCGGCAGCGCGGCCCGGGCGATGCGCCGGGGCGGGCTGGCCGTGCTCGCCTGCTCGCTGGTCTTCGCCACCACCGGGTCGCTGCCGCCGCTGCCCGCGGTGGCGGTGCTGCTCCTCGCGGTGGCCCTGCTGACCGCCGCCGAGCTGCTGCAGTCGGCCGGCGCCTGGGGCCTGTCCTACGAGCTCGCGGTCGACGGCCGGCTCGGCGAGTACCAGGGCGCCTGGAGCGTGGGGACCCAACTGGGCCGTTCCTGCGGGCCGTTCGTCATCACGCTGGCGCTGTCCGGGCTCGGCGGCGCCGGGTGGGTGGTGCTCGGACTGGGCTACGCGGCCGCCGCCGTGCTGGCACCGCCGCTGGCGGCCCGGGCGGCCCGGCGCTGAGCGGGGCCCGCACGCACACGATCGGAGGCGCCGGCCGCGATGGCCGGCGCCTCCGATCGTTGCCGTCCGGCGGCCCGGGACAGGGGTCCGGGGCGGGGGTCCGGGGCGGCGCACAGGACGGGAGTCCACGGGGCTGTCCGGGACGGGACTGTCCGGACCGCCGGGTGGCGGTGCGGACCGTGCCGGTTCAGAACCGCACGGCGTGGGTGAAGTACTCGGAGTCGGAACCCAGTTCCTTCATGTCCCGGACGTCCGCCCGCTTGATCGCCGGGTAGAGGGCGGCGCGGGCCGGGCCGAGCACGGACATCAGGAACTCGTCCCGCTCCAGCGCGTCCACGGCCTCCTCCAGCGTCCGCGGCAGCGCCGTGACGCCGAGCCGGCGCAGCTCGTCGGCGGAGAGCCGGTTGGGGTCGGCGTGCAGCGGCTCGCCCGGGTCCAGGCCTCGGCGGACGCCGTCCATCCCGGCGTGGACCAGGGCGCCCAGCGCCAGGTAGGGGTTGGCGGTGGAGTCGCAGATCTTGACCTCGACGTTGGTGGAGCCCGCCTCGTCACCGCGCAGCCGGGTGGGGATGCGGATCGCGGCCTCGCGGTTGTCCAGTCCGTACGCGCCGAAGGCGCCCGCCCACATGCCGGGCCGCAGGCGGTGGTAGCTGTTGACGCTGGCGTTGGTGAGCGCGGTGAGCCCGGGCAGGTGCGCCAGCAGTCCGCCGATGAAGTGCCGGGCCAGGGTGGAGAGTCCGAGCTCGTCGGAGGGGTCGGCGAACAGGTTCACCGGGGGGCGGCCGTCCTGGCCGGGCTGCCAGAGCGAGAGGTGGGCGTGGTTGCCGTTGCCGCGCATGCCGGGGGCCGGCACCGGTGCGAAGGTCGCCCACAGGCCCTTGCGCCGGGCCGTGCCCCGGGTGGTGGCGCGCTGCCAGACGTAGTTGTCCGCGGCGCGCAGGGCCGGCGCGTGCCGCAGCGTCATCTCGTGCTGGCCGGCTCCGAACTCGGGGTGGTACGTCTCCACGGTCAGGCCCTGGAAGCGCAGCGCGCGCAGCAGGTCCACGGTGTAGGAGTCAGCGGCGTCGAAGCCCTCGTTGTCGAAGCAGAGGCTGTCGTCGAACAGGTCCAGCACGCCCGGCGACGGCTGGGTGGAGCAGAGCGTGAACTCCGGCTCGAAGGCCGCGACCACCTGGTACTCGCCGGCGGCGGCCAGGGCCTCCTTGAGGAAGGTGCGCGGGCAGGCGTCCCAGGGGTCGCCGTCCACGGTGAGCAGGTCGCAGAGCATCGCGGCCGAACCGGGGGCGTGCGGCAGGCGGACGAAGGAGTCGGGGTCGGGGACGAGCCGGACCTCGCCGACGGCGTCGAACCCGGGGACGGGCTGGCCGAGGTCTAGCAGACTGGACGCCTGCCGGCTCCGGGCCAGGCCGATGCCGGAGTCCATCCGGCCGGGCAGGGCCTGGCGGGAGACCGCCTTGCCGCGGGTGACGGAGTTGTGGTCGACCCACAGGAAGCGGATCAGTTCGATGTCCTCCTGCTCGACGATCCGCTGGATCCTCGCGCGGGATTCGGCGGCGGGCACGCCGCCGTTGCTGTCAGGGCTCGCCATCGTCGGTTCGGCTCTCTCTCGGGGTTCGGGCCGGGGGCTCGGGCCCACTGGTGCGGCCGGGGTTCGGGTCGCTGGTACGGCCGGGGTCCGGGCCGCCGGTGCGGCCGGGGTCCGGGCGCGGCGCCGGCCCGTCCGCCGCCCGCGGGGGCGGGGGCGGGGGCCGGCGCCGCGCGGCCGGGGGCGGTGGGGGTCAGACCCAGGCCACGGCGCGGGTCAGGGCGGGGTCGAAGAACCCGAAGAAGAAGCCCATGGTGACCCGGTCCGTCCCGGTCGGCTTCTCGATCGAGTGGTAGTGGGTCGGGTTGAGCAGGTAGACGTCGCCGGTCTGCGGCTTGAAGCGGTGGGCGGGGGCGCCACGGGTGACGGCCTGGTCGTAGCCGAGGCCGCCTACCACCTTGAATTCCTCGTCCAGGGGCTCCCACTGCTTGCGGTGGATCTCCAGCTCGCCGCCGCCGTCGCACTCCTGGATGCAGACCACGACGCTCAGGTGGTGCAGCAGCCCGGCCAGCACCAGGCCGGTCCCGGCGGCGTCGCGCATCATGTTGTCGTTGTGCAGCGGGGTGCGGACGCCGTCGGAGTAGATCCGGACGTTCTTCCGGGCGTACTCGCGGCCGTCCGGTTCGGCGGCCACGTCGAAGGCGTCCAGCCCGAGCACCTCGGCGAGCCGGGCGCGCACCCGGTCGGCGAGGTCGAAGCCGACGCCGGCGGTGAGCCGTTCGGCGGCGGCCGCCTGCTCGAAGTACGTGTCCGGGGCGGCCAGGTGCTTGGCCAGGTAGGGCCCGAGGGTGGTCAGGCTGCCGTTGCTGTACTCGGTGGTGTCGGCCCGGCCGAACAGCGGCACGACGCGTTCCCGGTTGGCGGTGAACTCCTCCTCCGACAGCAGCCCGCGCAGGACGACGACGGCGTGGTCGCCGGAGATCAGGCCCTTGAGGAGGCCGGGACCGTCCGGAGCGGGCTCGCCGGGCTGGTCGAGGTGGTGGACGACGCGGCCCCAGAGCTCGGGCATGTCGGGGTCCTCTCGGTGGTGGGGGCGGTGAACGGGAAGGTCAGCACGGTGCCGGGGGCCACCGGCCGCCAGGCGGCGGGCGGGGCCAGGGCCGGGACGGTCTCGGAGGCGACGATCTGCGCCGTCGCGGTGGTGGTGCGCCGCATCGCGAAGAAGCGCGGGGTGCGGGTGTCCGGCGGGCTCCAGTGCACGAGGTGGGCCCGGTCGGGGTGCACGGCGACGGCGTTGCCGGAGGTGCCGCCGGGCTCCAGGGCCCGGAGCCGGGCGAGCGCCGTCCGTTCGTCCAGCCGCTCGGTGCCGGGCGGGATCAGGTAGTCGAAGTACTCCGCGGAGTCGAAGGCGGAGGCGGCCAGCCCGAGCCCGCGGTAGGCCGTCGGCAGGTACCCGTTGTGCATGAAGTACCAGGGGTCGCCGGGGCGTTCGAGCGGGTGGGTGAAGGCGGGGCCGCGGTTCTCGGGCAGTGTGGCGTTGCGGACGTGGATGGCCAGGAAGTCGGTGCGGGCGGTGGCCACCGGGGAGTCGGGGGCGCTCTCGGCCGCCGGGCGCTCGTCCCGGTGCGCCCGCAGCGCTCCGCTCCCGGGGTCGCGCCAGACCGCGCCCCAGCCGTGTGCGTGCACGGTGGTGGCGTTGTCGTGGTCGGCGGTGAGGCCACGGCTCATCTGTACGGCGGCGGCCACGATGTCCGCCGGGTCGAACGTCCCGGAGGCCAGGATCAGGCGGCACATGGGTCCGGATGCCCTCCTTGTCTGAGTGGGCGGCTGCGCTGGGCGCCGGTTGTCGGGGTCGACTCTAGAAGGCCTGGCAACTCTTGGCAATAACTTGCCTCTCACTGGCAACATCTGTATATGCTCGGCCGGAGAACAGGGAGGGAACGTGACAGAGAACGACCCCCGGCCGCTCGTCCTGCTCCTGGGCGCGGCCAGGTACACCCTCGACGCGTGCGTACGCCTCGGCGTCGACGCCGTCGTGGTCACCGGCGCCCCGGAACGGGACGCCGGCGCGGTGCCCGTCCCGGCGCAGCTGACCGCCGTCCACGCCGACAGCCAGAGCGACGCCGAGTCCGTACTGGCCGCCCTGCACCGGGCCGGCCTCGCCGGTCTGCGCTACGACGCGGTGGTCACCACCGACGAGTTCGCCCTGGTGACGGCCGGACTGCTGGCCCGCCACCTGGGCTGCCGGGCCATCGACCCGGACACCGCGGTGCGCTTCCGCGACAAGGAGGTCCAGAAGCGCACCGTCCGCGCGGCCGGCGTCCCGACCGCCCGCACCACGGTGATCGAGGACGTCCACGACCTGACCGGGCTGACCGCGCTCCCCTACCCGCGCGCGGTGGTCAAGCCCGTCGCCGGCGCCTCGACCCGGCTGACCGCCACCGTCACCGACCTCGCCGGACTGCGCGCCTTCGGCGACCGCCTGCGGGCCGGGCGCTCCACCGAACGGACTTTCCTGCTGGAGGAGTTCGTCAGCGGGGAGGAGTGGATCGCGGACGGCTTCGTGCTCGACGGCGAGGTCCGCTTCCTGGCCCTCGGCGCCTACGGCAGCCCCTGCCTGAGCGTGGTCGACCAGGACCGCCCGCTCTGGATGCGCCGGATCGACCCGCAGCGCGAGGCCTGGCGGTACGCCCTGGCCGAGCCGCTCGTGCGCCGCTCCCTCACCGCCCTCGGCCTGACCGACGGGGTGTTCCACATGGAGCTCTTCCACGACCCCGCCGACGGCCGGCTGGTCTTCAGCGAGTGCGCGGCCCGCCGCGGCGGCGGGCTGATCCACGAGGAGACGCTGGCCAAGTTCGGGATCGACCTCGGCGAGGCCATGCTGCTCTGCGGGCTGGGCCGCCTGCCGGACCGGGAGGTGCGCACCGACCCCCGGGTGATCGGCAGCAGCTTCCTGCCGGGCCGGCCGGGCACCGTGGTCGCCTGCCCCTCCGCCGGGGAGCTGGAGGCCCTGCCCGGCGTCGAGTACGCCCGGGTGGAGGCCGCCCCGGGCACCAGCTGGTCCGACTCGCTCGCGAGCACCGACCAGCGGGCCGCCCAGGTCCTGGTGGCCGCGGAGTCCGAGGCCGCGCTGCTGCGCCGCTTCGACGAGCTGCGCCGCTGGTTCGACGACCGGCTGGTCACCGTGCCGAACGGGTCCGCGGCGCCGGTCGGGGTCCCGGCATGACGCTCACCGCCCCGACCCCCACCGCACCCGCGGCACCCGGGACACCGGCCGCACCCACCGCACCCGCGGCACCCGGCACACCGGCCGCACCCGCCGCCGCCGACCGCCCGGCGGCGTGGGCCCGGCTGCTCCCCGAGCCGGGGCCGCAGCGGGTCCTCGCCGCCGCGACGGTGGTGAACACCTTCGGCAGCGGCCTGTTCGTCGCGAGCAGCGCCCTCTACTTCACCCGGGTGGTCGGCCTGCCGACCGGCCAGGTCGCGCTCGGCCTCACCGCGGGCGGCGTCACCGGGCTGTTCGCCGGGCTCGCCGGCGGCCGGATCGCCGACCGCTGGGGCGCCCGCCGGACCCAGATCGGCGTCATGCTGCTCGGCGCCGCCTTCACGACCGGCTACCTGTTCGTCCGCGGGTTCTGGCCGTTCCTGGCCGTCGCCTGCCTGACCGCGGCCGTGCACGCGGCCAACCCGGCCAGCCGCGACCCGCTGGTCCGCGCGTTCGGCGGCACCCGGCCGGCCGCGTTCCGCGCCTACCTGCAGGCGGTGACCAACCTCGCCCTGTCGCTGGGCGCGGTGCTGGCCGGGCTGGCCGTCCAGGCCGACACCCGCGGCGCCTACACCGCCCTGCTGGTCGGCCGGGTGCTGGCCTTCCTGGGCTGCGCGCTGGTGCTGGCCCGGCTGCCCCGGCCGGCCCCGCGGGCGGCCGGGGCGGACCGGCCGCGGACCGGCTGGACGGCCCTGCGCAACCGCCCCTTCCTGGTCGCGACGGCGGCCAACGGGCTGCTCGAGCTGCACTACTCGGTGCCCGCGTTCGCGCTCCCGCTGTGGATCGTCGGGCACACCTCGGCCCCCCGCTGGACGACCTCCGCCGTCCTGCTGCTCAACACCGGCCTGATCGCGGCGTTCCAGGTCCGGGCGGCGCGCAACGTGACCGGCGTCGACGCGGCCGGCCGGCGGCTGCGCTGGGCCGGTGGGGCGCTGGCCGCCGCCCTGCTGCTGACGGCGGCCGCCGAGGGGCCGCCGTGGTGGGCGGCCGCGCTGCTCCTCACCGTCGCGACGGCGGTGTACACGGCGGGCGAGCTCTGGCACGCAGCGGCGTCGATGGAGTACTCCTTCGGCTTCGCCGAGCCCGGGGCCCAGGGCCAGTACTCCGGGGTGTTCGGCTTCGGCGCCGGCCTGGGCGACGCGCTCGGCCCCGCCGTCCTCGGGGTCTTCGTGCTCCCCTGGGGCCGGCCGGGATGGCTGCTGCTGGCCGCGCTGCTGCTCGCCGTCGGCACCCTGACCGGGCCGCTGGTGGCCCGGGCCGCCCGCCCCGGGCGCCGCGCCGGGGCCGGGGCCGGGGTGTGAGCCCGCGGCCGACGCGTGCTCCGGGGCGCCCCGTGACGCCCCGGAGCACGCGCCGGCCGGCCTCAGCGCAGCGCGCGCTGCGCCGCGACGATGCGCCGGGCCGCCGTCTCGTCCCCGCGCCCGCCGCGCTCCGCGTAGCCGGGGAACTGCCCGGCCACCGCGCAGCGCAGCCGCAGGGTGAGCGGTGCCACGTTGGTCTCGGCCCGGTCCTCCTCGATCGCCCGGAGGACGGCGGTCGCGACCTGCTCCGGCGACACCGTGCGCACGCCGCTCGGCACCTCGGCCCCGGTGTCCGCGAACATCCCGGCCCCGCCCACGAACCCGGGCTGGACGAGCGAGACCCCGACCCCGGTGCCGCGCAGGTCCTGCCGCAGGCTCAGCGCGAAGCCGCGCAGCCCGAACTTGCCCGCGGTGTACAGCGACGAGTAGGGCGTCGCGGCCTTCCCCGACATCGAGCCGACGAAGGCGAGCTGCCCGCGGCCGGCCGCCACCATCCGGGGCGTCAGCAGCCGGCTGAGCATCACCGGTGCGCTCAGGTTGACGGCCAGCGCCCGGTCGATCTGCTCGGGCGTGTAGTCGAGCAGCTCGCCGCTGGCGGGCAGGGCGGCGTTGGCCACCAGCACGTCGACGTCCGGGCACTCCTCGGCGAGCCGGCGGACCTGCTCCGGGTCGGCGAGGTCGGCGACCACCGGCCGGGCACCGAGTTCGGCCGCCAGCGACCGCAGGGGCTCCCGGCGCCGGCCGGTGACGATCAGGGTGGCGCCCGCCCCGGCGAGCCGGCGGGCCAGGGTGCGGCCGATGCCTCCGGCCGCACCGGTGAGCAACACGGTCGCCTTGTTCAACCGCATGGTCGGAACCTCCCGGTTCATCGGTCTTCCTCCGGATATCTGCTCTGGACGATAGGAACTTGGCAAACATTTGTCTAGTCTGGCAATTCCTGTGCCAGGATGGTGTCCGGAAGCCCCACCCCCACGACCCGAGGACGGCCCTCATGGAGAAGCGGACGACGAGCAGGCTCGGCCACCGGCAGCTGTCGGTGATCGGCCTGGGCACCTGGCAGCTCGGCGCGGACTGGGGGCACGTCTCCGAACCGGACGCCCACGCCGTCCTGGACGCCGCGGTCGGCTCCGGCGTGACCTTCCTGGACACCGCCGACGTCTACGGCGACGGCCGCAGCGAGCGTCTGATCGGCGGGTACCTGCGCGGGCTCGCCCCCGACCGGGCCGCCGCGATCACCGTCGCGACCAAGCTGGGCCGCCGCGGCCCCCAGCAGCCGGAGGCCTTCACCCTGGACGCCTTCCGCAGCTGGACCGACCGTTCACGGGAGAACCTGGGCGTGGACACCCTCGACCTGGTCCAGCTGCACTGCCCGCCGACCGCGGTCCTCGCCACCCCCGCCGTCTACGAGGCGCTCGACACGCTCGTCGCCGAGAAGCGGACCGCCGCCTACGGGGTCAGCGTCGAGACCTGCGCGGAGGCCCTCGCCGCGATCGCCCGCCCGAACGTGGCCAGCGTCCAGATCATCCTCAACCCGTTCCGCCGCAAGCCCCTCGCCGAGGTGCTGCCGGCGGCCCGGGAGGCCGGCGTGGCGGTCATCGCCCGCGTCCCGCTGGCCTCCGGGCTGCTCTCCGGCGCCTACCGGCACGACACGGTGTTCCCCGCCGAGGACCACCGCACCTACAACCGGCACGGCGACTCCTTCGACGTCGGCGAGACCTTCTCCGGCGTCGACTACGCGACCGGGGTGGAGGCGGCCGCCGAGTTCTCCGCGCTGGCGCCCGAGGGCGCCACCCCCGCCCAGACCGCGCTGCGCTGGATCGTCCAGCAGCCGGGCGTCACCAGCGTCATCCCGGGCGCCCGCACCCCCGCCCAGGCGGCGGCCAACTCCGCGGCCGCCGCCCTGCCGCCGCTCCCGGAACGCGTGCTGGCCGGGGCGGCCGAGCTCTACGACCGCCGCATCCGCGCGCTGGTCCACCACCGCTGGTGAGGCACCCCGGGCCGCCGGCCCGTGCGCGGCGCACGCGCGGACGGCTCACCCGGGCGGACGGCTCACGGGTTGAGGAGGCGCACCGCCATCTCCCGCATCTCGACCTTGCGGATCTTGCCGGTGACGGTCATCGGGAACTCCTCGACCACGTGCACGTAGCGCGGGATCTTCACGTGGGCCAGCCGGCCGGTGCAGTAGGCGCGGACGGCCTCGGCCGTGAGCGGCTCGGCGCCCCCGCGCATCCGGATCCACGCCATCAGCTCCTCGCCGTACTTCGGGTCGGGCACCCCGATGACCTGGACGTCGAGGATGTCGGGGTGGCCGTGCAGGAACTCCTCGATCTCGCGCGGGTAGAGGTTCTCCCCGCCCCGGATCACCATGTCCTTGATCCGGCCGGTGATGGCGAGATAGCCGTCCCCGTCCATCACGGCGAGGTCCCCGGTGTGCATCCAGCGGGCGGCGTCGACGGCCTCGGCGGTGCGCTCCGGCTCGCCCCAGTAGCCGAGCATCACGGAGTAGCCGCGGGTGCAGAGTTCGCCGGGCTCGCCGCGCGGGACGGTGCGGCCGGTGACCGGGTCGACGACCTTGACCTCCAGGTGGGGGCCGACCCGGCCGACGGTGGAGACCCGGCGCTCGACCGGGTCGTCGGTGCGGGTCTGGGTGGAGACCGGCGAGGTCTCGGTCATGCCGTAGCAGATCGACACCTCCGCCATGCCCATCCGCTCGATGACCTCCTTCATCACCTCGGTCGGGCAGGGCGAACCGGCCATGATGCCGGTGCGCAGGCTGGAGAGGTCGTGCCGGTCGAAGTCCGGGTCGGCGAGCTCGGCGATGAACATGGTCGGCACGCCGTACAGCGAGGTGCAGCGCTCGGCGGCCACGGCGGCCAGGGTGGCCCCGGGGTCGAAGGACGGGGCGGGGATGACGGTGCAGGCGCCGTGCGAGGTGGCGGCGAGGTTGCCCATCACCATGCCGAAGCAGTGGTAGAAGGGCACCGGGACGCAGATCCGGTCCTGCTCGGTGTAGTCGAGCAACTCGCCCACGAAGTACCCGTTGTTGAGGATGTTGTGGTGCGAGAGGGTGGCGCCCTTGGGGAAGCCGGTGGTGCCCGAGGTGTACTGGATGTTGATCGGGTCGTCGGGGGCCAGCTCGGCTCCGCGTTCGGCCAGTCGGCCGGGGTCCCCGCGGCGTCCGGCGGCCAGCAGCGCGTCCCAGCCGGGGCCGCCGATCAGCACCACGCGCTCCAGCTCCGGGCAGCGGGGCCGCACCTCCTCGATCATCCCGGCGTAGTCCGAGGTCTTGAAGCGCTCGGCGGCGACCAGCAGCCGGATGCCCGACTGGTTCAGCACGTACTCCAGCTCGTGCGGGCGGTAGGCGGGGTTGACGGTCACCAGGATCGCGCCGAGCTTGGCGGTGGCGTACTGGGTGAGCGTCCACTCGGCGCAGTTGGGGGCCCAGATGCCGACCCGGTCGCCCTTGGCGATCCCGAGGTCGAGCAGACCGAGCGCGAGCGCGTCGACGTCGGCGGCGAGTTCGGCGTAGGTCCAGCGGCGGGCGGTGGCCCGGTCGACGAGGGCGTCCCGCCCGGGGAAGGCGCGCACCGCGCGGTCGAGGTTCTCCCCGATGGTGTCGCCGAGCAGCGGGACGTCCGCGGTGCCGGAGGAGTAGCTGCGCGGGGTCGGCTGGATCGGCACGTACGGCTCCTGGGTACGGCGGGGCGGGACGGGCACCATGCTCCCGGCCCGGGCGCCGCGCCGCCACCCCCGAACGGGGGTGCGGACACGCCACCGGGGCCGCCCGTCAGGTGCGACGGGCGGCCCCGGTGCCGGGGGTCAGCCGTTGATGCAGGTGTTCCCGATGGCCGGGTTCAGGATCGAGATGACACCGATCGTGTTGCCGCAGACATTGGCCTCGAGGTTGATCGGGATCTGGATCTGGTTGCCGGACAGGACGCCCGGCGAGCCGAACGCGACACCGTTGGCGGTGGCGTCGCCGGCGGCGGCGGTGCCGGCACCGGCGAGGACGGCGACGGCGGCGAGCGCGGTGGCGGCGAGGGTGGTGCGAATACGCATTGCGTCACTCCTTGTGAGGGTGGCGAACATCCGTGTGACGATCACACTCACCTCCGATCAGACGCGACGCCACCCGGGGAACGCCCGGATTGCTCGCTTGGAGGGCGTGTCGGCGCCCCGCACCCCGTGGGCGGCGGCGGTGGGCCCGCCCCCGACGGGCCCACCGCGGCCGCCACCGGTCAGTCGCCCGTCCGGGTCACCAGCGCGTCCAGCAGGTCCCGGGCCGGCCGCAGCCCGGGCTCGGCCGCCAGCGACCGCCGCAACAGCACCCGGGCGGCCGCGTCGTCCCCGGTCCGCAGGGCCGCCAGCGCCTCGTTGTAGTCGATCCGGCCCGCGTGCCGCAGCCGGACCAGCGCCGCGAGGTCCTCCCGGCAGGAGGGGCAGCGCAGGCCCTCCGGATCCGCCGGGACGGCGCACTGCGGGCAGGGCACCTCCAGCGGGGGCACCGCGGGCCCGGCCGCCCTCGGGGCGGGCACCTGCGACCCGGGGCCTCCGGGCGCGGGGTTGTCGTGCCCGGGAGCGTCGTGCGGGGGAACCCCGTCCGCCGGGGTCGTCCGGGTGGTCTCGGGAGAGCTCATCGCGGCCCCGCCTCCTCGGGCCGCACCGGGCCCAGCGACTCCGCCGGCGGCTCGCTGCCCAGCTCCCGCTGCGCCTGCGCGTACAGGGCCAGCAGGTTCGACATGTGCCGGTTGACCTTCTCCATGTTCGGCGCCTCCACGCCCTCGTCCAGCCCCCGCAGCTCCGCCATGATCAGCTGGGACAGCGCCGGCGAGACCATGTTCTGGTTCACGTAGACGTTGCACATGGTGAGCATCCGGAAGGTGTGCCCGAGCGAGTCGCACAGCTCGTCCGCCCGCTGGGCCGCGACCATCGCGCCCTCCCAGTCGGCGGCCTCGCGGCGCAGCCGCAGCTCGGCGGCCACCGACCGCAGCCGGTCCAGGTCGCTCGGGTCGAGGTGCTTCTCGCAGTAGTGGAGGAACAGGCTCAGGTACGCCTCCGAGCCGCGCACCCAGCGCTGGGCGCGGAGCTGGCGCTGGGCCCGCTCCAGCGCCTCGTCCACCGACTGGCCGCGGGTCTGGCCGGCGGCCAGGTCGTCCAGCCGGTCCATGAGCTGCTGCGCCTCGCGCAGCTCGGCCTCGGTCAGCTCGCCGCCCCAGCGGTCGGTGAAGGACTCGATCTGCCGCTGCTGCTCCTCGACCTGGACCTTGAGCTCCGGGTCCAGGGTGACCCGCTCCAGCTTGACGGTCTTCTCGCCGCCCCCCTGGATCCGCACCGAGAGGGTGATCGTGCGGTCCCGGTCCAGGCCGAAGGAGACCTCCACCGGGGTGCGGCCGCCGAGCCCGGCCGGCAGCCGCAGGGTCAGGTGGCCGATCAGCTCGTTCTGCTGGGCGATCTCGTGCTCGCCCTCGTAGACCGCGACCTCCAGCCGCTGGCGGCCGCTGCCGGCGACCACGAACTCCCGGCTGACCGGCGAACCGGTCGGGTAGCTGGTGTTCTTGGGGATGATCACGGCCAGCCGGCCGTCGTTGAGCTCGATGCCGAGGTTCTTCGGCGTGATGTCGAACGGGTTGGTGACCTGCATCAGCTCACCGCAGCCCTGGCAGACCTCGCTGCCGGGCGGGTTGACCACGCCGCAGGCCGCACAGCGCAGACCGACGTCCTCGGCGGCCGTGGAGGCCACCCTGGTGCCGCCGGGCGCCGCCGAGTTGAGGGCCTCGCCGCACAGCCCGCAGGCGGTGACGCCGGGCGCGGCGGGGGTGCCGCAGCGCGGGCAGTTCTCCCCGTGGGCGACGGTCGGGGCCGGCGACCGCACCGGCGCGGCCGACCGGGGGGCGGGCGAACCGCTCGCCTCCAGACCGCACTTGGGGCAGGCCGCGGCCTCGGCGTCGAACGGGATGTGGCAGCCGGTGCAGGAGATCCGGGGGCCGCCGAGCAGCGAGGTCGCGCAGTTGGCGCAGTTGGAGGCGGAGAGGTCGCCGGGGGCCCGGCACTCGGGGCACTCCACCTCGCCGACCAGCGCGGACTGCACGGCCGCGCCGAGCGCCACGCACTGCATCGGGTTGACGCCGCGCCGGATCCGCCGGGGGCCGAACACCTCGCCGAGCCGCCGGGCCACCAGCGGGATGGCGGTGGAGCCGCCGACCAGCACCACCTCGTCGACGTCCCCCACGGTGAGGTTGGCCTGCATGATGGCCTTGTGGGTCAGTTCGATGGTGCGCTCGATCCGGGCCTCGATCAGCTCCTCGAAACGGGCCCGCTCGAACTCGGTCTCCAGCACCAGCTGGCCGGCGCCGAGGCCGGGCAGGATGACCTCGGAGGCCTCCTGGTGGGAGAGCTCGATCTTGATGGTCTCTGCGGTGGAGGCGATCTTGGGGCGGTCCCGCAGGTCCGGCTGGTAGTCGGCGCCGTACTCCTCGCGGATGTCCTCCAGCAGCGCGGTGGTGATGGCGCGGTCGAAGTCGTCGCCGCCGAGCAGGTTGTCGCCCTCGATGCCGAGCACCGAGACCGAGCCCGGCACCAGCAGCAGGATCGAGATGTCGAAGGTGCCGCCGCCGAGGTCGTAGACCAGGACGGTCCGGCCCTCGTCGCCCGCCTCGGTGGTGATCCCGTAGGCGAGCGCGGCGGCGGTCGGCTCGTTGATGATCCGCAGCACGTGCAGGCCGGCCATCCGGCCCGCCTCCTGGGTGGCCGCGACCTGCCGCTCGCCGAAGTACGCGGGCACGGTGATCACGGCCCGGTGGAAGGGCTCGCCGAGGCGCTGCTCGGCGTCCTCCTTGAGGCGGTGCAGGATGATCGCGGAGATCTCGATCGGGGTGTAGGAACGGCCGTTGAACCAGACGTTGACGTCGCCGTCGGTGCCCGCGGTGACCTTGTAGTCGACCTCCTTCAGGGCCGCCTGGACCTGCGGGTCCTTGAACTTGCGGCCCATGAAGCGCTTCACCGAGCGGATCACGTTGGCGCCGTCGACGGCGGTCCGGCTGCGTGCGGTGGAGCCGACCAGCAGCTCGCCCTTGCGACCGCTGCCGACCACGGAGGGCGTGGCCTCCTGGTTCTGCCGGTTGAAGATGATCTCCGGCTCGCCCCGGCGCAGGTGGGCCACCACGGAGTTGGTGGTGCCCAGGTCGATGCCGAGTGTGCGGTACATGTCGTTCCCCTCTTGCCCCTCGTGGTCCTGGCTACTTCTTGCGCCTGCGCCGGGCACCGGCGGCCGCGCCCTTCCGGCGGGCCGGGGGCCGGACGGCGGGCCGCCCGGGCCCCCCGGGTCCCGCGGTCTGCTCCGGTTCCGGTGCCGGCTCCGGTTCGGGCCCGGGCTCCGGTGCCGGCTCCCCGGCGACGTCCGGCGTCGCGGGGTCCGCCGGCCCGGGGTCCTCGGTGGCGCCCGCGTCCCCGAACCCCTCGAAGCCCCCGGGGCCCTCGGGGCCCCCGGTGTCCGCCGCGTGGACCGGCTCCGGCGCCGGGTCCGGCCCCGGCGGCGCGGCGACGACCACCTGCGCCCGGCGCAGCACCTCCTCACCCCAGAAGAACCCGGTGATGACCGTCCGCAGGACCGTCTCCGGCGCCACCCCGGTCCGCGGTTCCACGCCGACGATCTCGGTCAGCGCCGGGTCCGCCGCCAGGCCCTCCAGCCGCATCGGGCGCACGCCGGCCTTGGCCAGGCGGCCGAGCAGCCGGCGTCGGGTGGCCTCGATCCCGGCGCCGCGCCCGAGCAGCACCAGTTCCTGGTCCAGGCCGAGCGAGGCCAGCGCGTCGTCGACCTCGACCAGGATGCCCAGCAGGTCACGCTGGGTGGCCCGGGCGGTCTGCGCCTCCTCCGCCCGGAGCCGCTGCAACAGCGAGGCCCGGAAGAGGAGTTGGCTGAACGCCTGGTCGAGGTCGACCTCCAGCGCGCGCTGCGGGACGTCCAGCGGCCGGAGGCCGTCGGCCGGCCCGGCGGTCGGCCCGGCGATGGGGTCGGCGGTCGGTACGTCGGTCGGTGCGTCGGTCACTCGGGTACCTCGATCTGCGGCAGCACCGACAGGTCGGCGGCGTAGCGGGCGGGGACGGGCGGTTCGGGGTCGGCGCCGCCGGGGGCGGGTTCGGTGAAGTCGGCGGCCAGCTCGGCCCGGTGCAGCGCCAGCAGGGAGGCGGCGGGCGGCAGCGCCGGGCGCTCGACGACCAGCAGCGGCTCGGCGAGGGCGGGCGCCAGCAGCCCCGCGGCCTGGTCGACGGGCTCCGGCGGCAGCGGGCGCTGGAGGTCCGCCTCCAGCCGCCGGTCGGGGTGGCGCAGCAGCGCGGCGGCGTCCTGGATCTGCTGACGGGTGAAGCGGCCGGCCTTCATCGCCGGTCCGACGGCCAGGTTGATCTCGCGCACGCCGGCCGTGAGCGCAACGCCCAGGACCTCGTACGGCGACGGTTCGTGCAGTGGCATGGCGGGCGGTTTCTCTCCTCACGACTCACGAATCACGGCTAGCGGCTTGCGGCTTGCAGCTTTTGACGTGCGGCTCACGTCCGGTGGCGTGCGGCCTGCCGCAGACGTCCGGTGGCTCCCGACTCGGCCTCGGGATGGGGAATCTGACGCCCCACCACATCAGGACGGCACCGGCGGCACGGCGGTTGCCGTCAGCGGAGCGCGTTGATCCTCCGCTGGAGGGCCCGCAGCTCCCGGTCGTCCGGGTTGTGCTCGACGGCCTGGCGGATCAGTGCGCGGGCCTCCCGGAACCCGCGGGCGTTGGCCCGGGCGACGGCGTAGGAGCTGAACACCACGCCGAGTTCGGTGTGCAGCTTGGCGACGTCCTCGGGGGTTCCGGACAGCTCGAGCGCCTCTTCCAGGAGACGGATCGCGTCGGGGTAGCGGCGGGCCTCGTAGTGGCCGACGGCCTCGCCGCGCCAGACGCTGACCATCAGCCGCCGGATGTCGGGCGAGTCGTCGTAGGAGCTGGCCTTGCGGAGCATGGCGGCCTGCGTGGTGAACGGGCTGTCCTGCAGGTTGTCCAGCACGTGGTTGGCGAGCATCACGCCGACCCGGCGCGGCGCCTCGCGCTCCGGGTCGCCGTCCCAGTCCGGGTCGGCGCGCAGCGCGTCGGCCATCCGGCCGACGGCGAGGGTGCGCTGGT
Source organism: Kitasatospora sp. NPDC004745 (assembly GCF_042873275.1). Taxonomy (NCBI): domain Bacteria; kingdom Bacillati; phylum Actinomycetota; class Actinomycetes; order Kitasatosporales; family Streptomycetaceae; genus Kitasatospora; species Kitasatospora sp. NPDC004745. Next base: position 423,084 of record NZ_JBIALK010000004.1, read on the forward strand.
CGGCGAAGGCGGCGGAGCGGGCGAGGTGGCGCAGCACGAAGGCGAGGCCGTGCCGGTGGTCCGGGTCCGGGTTGAGCGCGATCAGCTCCCGCCAGGCCTCGGCGGCCTCCTCCAGCTCCGCGTCCGGGGCGTCGGGCCGGCTGAGCTGGCTGGCCCGGTTGCCGAGGGCGGCCTCCAGGAAGTGCCGGGCGGTCGGGTCGCCGGGGGTGAGTGCGAGGCTCTTGCGGAGCAGGCGCAGGGCGCGCGGGTAGTCCTTCGTCTCGTTGTTGATCTTCCGGGCCCACTGGGCGTAGGTGGCGCCGAGGTCGCCGCGCACCTCGGCGTGGTCGGGGGCCAGGGCCAGCGCCTTCTCCAGGAGTTCGGTCGCTCCCGCCTGGTCGTCGTCGCTGGTCTTGAGCAGGGCGCGGGCCGCCCGCAGGCCGGACTCGGCGGCGATCGCCGGGGCGTCGGCGGGCAGCACGGCGCCGGGTACGGTGCCGGCGCGGGTGAGGCAGTCGAGGGCCTCGCGCCAGTCCTGGTTGCGGTGGTGCTCGCGGGCCTGGCCGACCAGGCTCTCGGCGAGCAGGGCCTGCCAGTCGGCGCCGCGTTCGGTCTCGGGCACGGCGTCCAGGGCGCCGACCGCGGCGGCCTGACGGCCCTGGAGGAGGAGGTAGTGCTGCGGTCCGAGCCCGCCGAACAGGTCGAGCGCCCGGGCCAGCGGGTGTCCGTCTGGCTCCCCGGGCCGCCGCCAGGGCTCTACGGCCCGGTCGAAGGCGGCCGCCCAGGCGGCGAGTCCGGGCTCCTGCCGGAGCAGCCGGTCGAGCGTGGGGCCGAGCGCCAGGCGGCGGGCGGGGCGGCCGGGCAGCGCCAGGCGGACGTCCTCCCGGGCGAAGGCGTCGGCGCTGTGGGTCTCCATGCCCAGCCGCAGGGTCCAGGCGGTGACCTCGTCGCCGCCGCGGCCGGCGGCGCGGTCCAGTGCCCGCAGGTCGTCCCGGAGGCGGTCGGTGAGCGCGGTGCGGGCGGTGGCGATCCGCTGGGGTTCGAGCGGGCGGCCGGTGATCCGGGCGGACTCCGCCCACAGCTCGGGCTGGTGCAGGGCGGCGACCAGGCAGCCGAGCGTCCAAGCCCAGGTCCGCTCGTCGGGTTCGGCGCCCTCGGGGGCCGCGGCGGCGAGCCGGTAGCCGGCGAGTCCGAGGGCGTGCAGCAGCCGCGGCTGGGCCGGGTCCCGCAGCAGCAGCGCGTGGTAGCCGTCCCAGGCCTCCCGGTGGCGGCCCTCGACGGCGTGCTGGTGGGCCTCGTGTTCGGCGAGCAGGACGAGGGCGGGGCCGGCCTGTGGGTGGTCCGGGGTGTGGCCGAGGGCCTGGCGCAGGTCGCCGGCGGCCCGTCCGGGCTCCCCCGCGTCGAGCGCGGCGGCGGCCCGGCGGAGCAGCACGGCGCTGCGGGCGGCCCCGGCCTGCGCGGGCAGCTCGGCCAGCGCCTCGTCCAGTCGGCCGAGTTCGGCGCGGAGCAGGGCCAGGTCGAGCCGGACGGGCGCGGCCGCGGGGCTGTCTCCGAAGGCCCGGGCCCAGGCGGCGAGGACGGGTTCGGCCTGCTCGGGCGTGCCGGCCCGGCGGGCGCAGTCCAGGACGGCGCGCAGCGCGGGCCCGGCGCAGCGGACGCAGCGCGGCGGGGCGCCCTCGGCGGCCCGGTGCAGGTGGGCGTCGCAGGCCTCGCGGCCGCAGCCGCCGCAGGCGCCGGTGGCCGGGCCGGCGCAGACGGCGCAGTCGGCCGGGGCGGCCTGCGGCGCGGGGGCCGGGCCGGCGGTGAGGAAGTGGCGGTACCAGTCCAGTGCGGCGGCCCAGTTGCCGGCGCGTTCGGCCAGCAGGGCGCGCAGCCGGGCGAGCGCCGGGTCGCCGGCCGGGTCGGGTGCGAGCGGGGCGAGCAGCGCGATGGTCTGCACCGGGCGGCCGGCCAGCAGGGCGGCGGCGGCCAGGTGGTAGCGCTCGCGCGGTCCGGCGGCGGGGTCGAGCACACCGGCCAGGGGCTCGGTCCGGCCCTCGGCCAGGGCCAGGGCGGCGCGCAGCCGGGCCTGCCGGTGGGTGATCGCGCCGGGCAGGGTGTCGGCGAGGGCGAGGGCGGCGGCGGCCCGTTCGCGCTCCTCGGCCCGGTCGCGGCCGGTGACCAGCAGGTGGGCGGCCTCGCGCAGCGCGGCTTCGCGCAGCGCGGCCCGGTAGCCGGGGGCGGCCGGGTGCTCGGCGGCGGCCTGCTGCCAGAGCTCCCGGGCGGCGGCCGGGTCGGCGGCCAGTCGGGTGCGGGCGAGCCGGTCGCGGGCGAGGGCGAGGCGGTCGTGCAGCTCCTCGTCCTGCAGCGGTTCCCAGCGGGTCAGCGCCCCGGCCGGGTCGTCGGTGCGGGACAGCGCGAGGCCGTGGTGGAAGGCGGCGATCCGGGCCCAGCGGGAGTCCGGTTCGCGGTCGGCCTCGGCGCGGAGCAGCGGTTCGGCCTCGGCGGCGCGGCCGGCGGCGAGCAGGGCGGCGCCGAGCCGGACCCGGGCGGGGCGCCAGTCGGGGGCCCGGTCGAGGGCGGCACGGTAGTCGGCGGCGGCCTCGGCGGGGCGGTCGGCCCGCTCGTTGACCAGGGCGAGGCCGAACCCGGCCGGGGCGAAGCCGGGTTGGACGGCGAGGGCGGCGGCGAACTGCTCCCGGGCCTGTTCGTCGGCGCCGAGCAGCAGGGCGAGCCGGCCGAGGGCGTAGCGGGGGCGGGGGTCGCCGGGGGCCTCGGTGGCGGCGGCCGCGAGGTCGGCCCAGGCGGCGTCGGTGGCGCCGAGCCGCTGGCGGGCGAGGCCGCGGAAGAGCAGGGTCTCGGTGCGCAGCGCCGGTCCGCGCCCCCACGGGGAGGGGTCGCCGGCGCCGCGGCGCAGCGCCTCGTCGAAGGCGACGACGGCGGGTTCGTCGCGGTGCAGGCTGAACAGCTGGGCGCCCCAGCGGAACCAGAGTTCGCCGCTGCCGCCGGGGGCGGCCGCGGCGAGCAGGGTCTCGGCCTCGGCGGCCCGGTCGGTGCCGCGCAGCTGGGCGGCGCGGGCGAGGACGGGCCAGTCACGGCCGGGCAGGGCGGCGAGGGCGGCGGCGGTGGTGTGCTCGCGCTGTGCGGGGCTGCCTTCGCGGCAGAGGCGTTGCAGCCAGTCCCGGGTGCGGGCGACGGCCTCGGCCTCCTCCCCGGGTTCGGCGCCGTCGGCGGTGGCCTGCAACAGGGCGAGGACCGGCCCGAGGTCGCCGTCGGCGGCGGCGGTGCGTTCCGCGGCGAGGCGCCGCAGGCTCCACCGGGGCAGTTGCCGGGCCGGGTCGGCGAGCAGCGGGAAGGCCTCGCGGTGCAGGGCGAGGGTGGCCTGCTGGTCTCCGGTGGGGATGGTGGCCTCGGCTTGGCCGAGGAGGGCGAGGCCGCGTTGCGGGAGCAGTTCGGCGGGGCCCTCGGCGAGCCGGCGGGCGAGCCGGGCGTAGCGGCGCCGGGCCTGCGGGGCCTTGCCGGCGGCGAGCCGTTCGGCGGCCGTGGCGAGGGCCGCGGCCACCGTCCCGGCGTCCAGGGCGCGGTGGCGCCGGGCCAGTACGACGGCGGCCGCACCGACCAGTGCCACCACGATCAGCAGCACCGCGAGCTGCACCATGCACCGTCCCCCTGCTGGTCAGATCCACCGATTTCATGATCAACATGCTGGTGATGATCATGAGTTGACGTACTGTCATGATGTTGTCCGATCGAATGCAGGATAGGCCCTTCGTGGGACGTCCGAACAGCGGAGAGCACTATCCTGGGATCAGCTGAAAAGCCGAGGCATCGAGTCGGGGGTCGAGTGTCCGAGTCGCGTTGGGTACCCGGGCTCCGGTTCGGGCCGGAGTTCGACCCCGAGCAGTACGAGCTCCTGGAGTTCCACCACCGGGGCGGCGAGGCCGAGGTGTGGCGGGCGGTGCGCACCGGCCACAGCGGGCTCAAGGAGCTCGTCGCCGCGAAGATCATGCTGGAGCGCGACCCCTCCGAGGTCCGCCGCTGGCTCGGCCGCTGGGACGACGTCTCGCACAACGCCCACCGCCTGGGCGTCACCGACCTGGTGGTGCCCAGCTTCCTGCTCGGCCCCTCCCCGCACCGGCCCGGCGCCCTGCCCGCCGGCGGTCTGCTCGGCTACCAGATCTCCCCCTGGGTCGAAGGGGTCCCGCTGCACACCTGGGCCCGCACCCAGCGCGGCGGGCCGGCCGCGGCGGCCGAGGTCCTGTCCCGGCTCTGCCGGATCGTCGACGAGCTGCACCGCAAGCGCTGGGTGCACCGCGACATCTCCCCCGCCAACGTCCTGGTGGACGCCCACGGCCAGGTCAAGCTGATTGACCTGACCTTCCTGGCCCCGCTCGACCACACCCTGACCGTCGCCGTGTTCACCCCCGGCCACGTCCCGCCGGAGGCCGAGCAGGTCGGCGGCTTCCCCACCACGGCCAAGGACCTGTTCGCCGTCGGCACCCTCGCGCGCACCCTGCTGCTGCCCGACCACGGCCGCCTCGACCACCGGCTCGCCGCCGAACAGGCCCGCGCCGAACTGCTCGCCGCCGGCTACGGCGAGGAGCTGGTCCGGTGGGCCTGCGAGCCGCTGGCCCGCGACCCGCAGCGCCGCCCCGCCCCGCTCGGCCCCTGGGTCGGCCGCGGACGCGAACTGCTGCGCGCCCACCGGCCGGTGGCACGCACCGCGGGCCTGGCCGTACTGCCCGACCGGGCCGGCCGGCCGCTGCTGGTCACCGGCGGCCCGGACGGCACCGCCCTGACCGGCCCCGGACACCCCGGCCACCGGCTGCCGACCGGCCAGGGGCCCGGCCCCGTCCGCGAGTTGACGGCCGGCTGGGCAGGCCGGCAGGGCGAGCTGGTGGTCTGCGCCGAGGACCGCGGCGGATCGCTCTGGGTCGGCACCGCGGCCGGCTGGTGGGAGGCCGCGCGCGGCGTCAGCGGGCTCGCCGGGGGCGTCGACCCGGCCGGGGAGATGACGGTCTGGACGGCGGTCGGCGGCGCACTGCGCTCCTACCGCTGGGCGCCCGGGCTCACCCTCACCGGCCGGGAGCTGCCCGGCTGCCCGGCCGACCGGGTGCTCGCCGCCCTGGAGGAACGCCCCGGATCCTGGCTGGTCCTGGTCGAACACCGGGAACAGGTGCTGAGCTGGCGGCCCGGCTCGGCGGAGCACCCGGCCCCGGTCGGACCGCCCGGCGCACCGCGCGCCGGGGCCCTGGCCCTCACCTCCGCCGGGCCGCAGGCCGTCACGCTGCAACCGGACGGCTCCGTCCGGCTGCACCCGCTCGGGGCGGGCGCCGGGCCGGGCTCCGAGATCGGCGACGGCGAACCCGCCCTGGGCGTCGCGGTGGCCGGGCACCGGGGCGGCCCGACCGTCGCGCTGGCCGGCGCGGGCGGGGTCCGGCTGCGGCTGCCGGCCGGCGGCGCCTCCCGCCGCCCGCGCTGGTGGCGGCCCACGCTGCGCCCGGCCACCCGGGTCGCGCTCGCGGTCGGCGACGACTGGCGGCTGTGCCTGGCCGCGGTGGTGGAGGGCGAGTTGCAGTGCTGGCAGGAGGACGCGGCGTACCGCTGGCTGCCGGTGGCCCTGCCGGAACAGGGCTGACGCCGGTGCCGGGCCCGGGGCCGGCGCCTCTCCCGGACCGGACAGGACCGGAGGGGCCCCCGGGCCCGGGCCCGGCCTCGCCGTGGGCGCTCGGCCGGAACGCGCCGAGGCCCCGGAACCTGGTGGGTTCCGGGGCCGCGGCGCGGTGCTCCTCGGCGGTGCTGCTCGGTGCTGGCCCTCGGTGGTGCTCCCGGTCGTACCCGTCGGCGGTGCCGCTCAGCGGAAGCGGCGCAGCCGCAGGCTGTTGCCGACCACGAAGACCGAGGAGAAGGCCATCGCCCCGCCCGCGATCATCGGGTTGAGCAGTCCGGCCGCGGCCAGCGGCAGGGCGGCCACGTTGTAGCCGAACGCCCAGAACAGGTTGCTCTTGATGGTGGCCAGGGTCCGGCGGGAGAGCCGGATCGCGTCGGCGGCGGCCCGCAGGTCCCCGCGGACGAGGGTGAGGTCGCCGGCCTCGATGGCGGCGTCGGTGCCGGTGCCCATGGCCAGGCCGAGGTCGGCCTGGGCGAGCGCGGCCGCGTCGTTGACGCCGTCGCCGACCATGGCCACGACCCGGCCCTCGGCCTGCAGCCGGCGGACGGTGTCCACCTTGTCCTGTGGCATGACCTCGGCGATGACGTGCTCCGGGGCGATGCCGACCTCGGCGGCGACGGCCTCGGCGGCCGCGCGGTTGTCCCCGGTCAGCAGCACCGGCGTCAGGCCCAGGGCGCGCAGCCGGGCGATCGCCTCGGCACTGGTCGGCTTGACGGCGTCGGCGACCTCCAGCACGGCCCGCGCCGCGCCGTCCCAGCCGACCGCGATCGCGGTGCGGCCGGCCGCCTCGGCGGTGCGCTTGGCCTCGGCCAGGTGCCCGGGCAGGTACTGCGACCAGTCGTTCAGCAGCGCCTCCCGGCCGGCGACCACCGCGTGGCCGTCCACCACGCCCTGGACGCCCAGTCCCGGCACGTTCTCGAAGCCCTCGACGGCGGGCAGCGCACCGGCCCTGGCCGCGGCGGTGGCGATGGCCCGGGCGATGGGGTGTTCGGAGGCGTGTTCCAGGGCGCCGGCCAGGCGCAGGGCCTCGGCCTCGGTGACGCCCTCGGCGGTGTGCACGGCGAGCAGGGTCATCCGTCCGGTGGTGACGGTGCCGGTCTTGTCCAGGACGACGGTGTCGACCTTGCGGGTGTTCTCCAGCACCTCGGGGCCCTTGATCAGGATGCCGAGCTGGGCGCCGCGGCCGGTGCCGACCATGAGCGCGGTCGGGGTGGCCAGGCCGAGGGCGCACGGGCAGGCGATGATCAGCACCGCGACGGCGGCGGTGAAGGCCGCGGTCCAGCCCTCGCCGGTGCCCAGCCAGTAGCCGAGGGTGGCCACCGCGAGGGTGATCACGATCGGCACGAAGACGGCGGAGATGCGGTCGGCGAGGCGCTGGGCGGCGGCCTTGCCGTTCTGCGCGTCCTCGACCAGCTGGGCCATCCGGGCGAGCTGGGTGTCGGCGCCGACCCTGGTGGCCTCGACGACCAGTCGGCCGCCCGCGTTGACGGTCGCACCGGTGACCGCGTCGCCGACGGAGACCTCCACGGGCACCGACTCACCGGTCAGCATCGAGGCGTCGACGGCCGAGGCGCCCTCGACCACCGTGCCGTCGGTGGCGACCTTCTCCCCGGGGCGCACCACGAACCGGTCGCCCACCGCGAGCTCCGCGACCGGGATCCGCACCTCCTGCCCGGCCCGCAGGACGGCCACGTCCTTGGCCCCCAGCTCCAGCAGGGCCTTGAGGGCGGCCCCGGCGGTGCGCTTGGAGCGGGCCTCGAAGTAGCGGCCGGCCAGGATGAAGGCGGTGACGCCGGCGGCGGCCTCCAGGTAGATGTTCGACGAGCCGTCGCTGCGGGCGATGGTCAGTTCGAAGCCGTGCCGCATGCCCGGCATGCCCGCGTCGCCGAGGAACAGCGCCCACAGCGACCAGAGGAACGCGGCGCCGGTGCCGAGCGAGACCAGGGTGTCCATCGTCGCCGCGCCGTGCTTGAGGTTGGTCCAGGCGGCGCGGTGGAACGGCCAGGCGGCGTAGGTGACCACGGGGGCGGCCAGGGTCAGCGAGAGCCACTGCCAGTTGTCGAACTGCAGGGCCGGCACCATCGCCATCGCGATCACCGGCACCGCCAGGGCCACCGCGGTGGACAGCCGCTGCCGCAGCGGGGCCAGCTCGTCGGCCGGCTCCGCGGGCCCGCCCGCACCCTCGGCGGCCGGCGGCGCGGGAAGCGCCGCGGTGTAGCCGGTGGCCTCGACGGTGGCGATCAGGTCGGCGACCACGACGTCGCCCTCGTAGGAGACCTTCGCCTTCTCGGTGGCGTAGTTGACGCTCGCCGAGACGCCGTCCATCCGGTTCAGCTTCTTCTCGATGCGGGCCGCGCACGAGGCGCAGGTCATGCCGCCGATCGAGAGTTCCACCTCCGTGGAGGCGGGTGCCTGGGTGGTCATCGTTGCTCCTCGTGACTGTCGTCGGACAGGGCGCGTGCGACGTGCCGGGTGGCACCGCCGGATCCGGACCCACCGGACTGGTACCCATGGGGGGTATCGGGCGGCGCCGAGTTCATTTATACCCCTGAGGGGTATCCAGGGCAAGGCTTCACCGATACCCCCCTCCCGTATTTTCCGGACCGACCGAACCGCTTGACTTGATACCCCCACGGGGTATTCACTCGGGGCATCGGACCGGGGCCGGCAGCGCCCCGCCGGAGCTCCCGAGGAGGCCCGCATGACCGGCTACCGGCACGACCAGGACCGCCTGCGGCGCCGACTGCGCCGGATCGAGGGCCAGGTCCGCGGCCTCCAGCGGATGGTCGCCGACGACACCTACTGCATCGACGTGCTCACCCAGGTCTCGGCCGCCACCAAGGCCCTCCAGTCCGTCGCCCTGCTCCTGCTCGACGGCCACCTCGCGCACTGCGTCCAGGACGCCGTCGCCGACGGCGGCACCGCGGCCGCCGACACCAAGGTCGCCGAGGCCTCCCGCGCCATCGCCCGCCTCCTGCGCGCCTGACCCCTCCACCCGCGCCGCATCCGCCCGCGCCCGCCGCCCACCACCGAGGAGACCCGCCATGAACACCGCCCTGAAGATCACCGCCTTCACCGCCGGGCTCACCGCCGCCTTCGGCCTCGCCCTCGGCGTCGGCCACGCCACCGGACGCGGTCCCGCCCCCGCGCCCGCCGGCACCACCGGGCACGGCGGACACGCCGGACACACCGAGGCCGCGACCCCGGCCGACCACCTGCCCGGCGGGCTGCAGGTCTCCGAGCGCGGCTACACCCTCAGCCTCGACGACCCCTTCGTCACCGCCGGCACCCCCACCGACCTGCGCTTCCGGATCCTCGGCGCCGACGGCCGGGCCGTCACCGCCTTCCAGCCCTCGCACGAGAAGGAACTGCACCTGATCGTCGCCCCGCGCGACCTCTCCGGGTACCAGCACCTGCACCCCACCCGCGCCGCCGACGGCACCTGGAGCGCCACCGCCGCGCTGCCGGCCGCCGGCACCTACCGGGTCTTCGCGGACTTCACCCCCGCCGGCGCCACCGAGGGCCTCACCCTGGGCGCCGACCTGCACGCCGCCGGCGACCTGCGGCCCGCGCCATTGCCCGAGACCGGACGGACCGTCACCGTCGACGGCTACACCGTCGCCCTCGGCGGCGAGCTCACCCCCGGGCGCAGCGGGCGGCTCACCCTGACCGTCACCCGGGACGGCCGACCGGTCACCGACCTCCAGCCCTACCTCGGCGCCTCCGGCCACCTGGTCGCCCTCCGGGCCGGGGACCTCGCCTACCTCCACGTCCACCCGGACACCACCGCCCCGGGTCCGGAGATCGGCTTCACCACCACCGCGCCGAGCGCCGGGAGCTACCGGCTCTTCCTGGACTTCAAGCACCAGGACGCCGTGCACACCGCCGCCTTCACCGTCACCACCGAGGGCGCCGCCGCCCCCGGCCCGGCGGCCGCCCCGACCACCGGGGAGACCGTGGACCACCAGCACTGAGGCCCACCTGCGCGCCGTGCCGGGCGGTCCACCACGGACCGTCCGGCACGGCGGCTTCGGCGGATTCGGCGGCGGGGCGGCGCCCGGCCCGGGATCGGGTCCGGGATCGGGTCCGGGACCGGGATCGGGCCGGGTTTCAGGCCCGGGCGCCGGTCAGCGGCCGGTCCTGTCGCGCCGGGGAGCACGACGGCGCCGCGGAGCCCAGTGGCGCCGGGCGGTCCAGTCCCAGGTTCCGGTGGATCTCCAGGGCCGCCGTCGAGCGGTTCAACGTGATGAAGTGCAGCCCGGGCACCCCCTCCCCGAGCAGGCGCTCGGCCATCCGGGTCGCGTGGTCCACCCCGATGCGGTGGGACGCCGCCCGGTCGCCGCGGGCGGCCTCCAGCGCGGCGGCGAGCGCGGGCGGGAAGGAGGCACCGCTCAGCTCGGCGAAGCGGGCGATCTGGCGGACGTCGGTGGCCGGCATGATCTCCGGGATGACCGGGGTGTCGCAGCCGGCCGCCGCCAGCCGGTCGCGCAGCCGCAGGTAGTGCTCGACCTCGAAGAACATCTGGGTGACGGCGTAGTCCGCCCCCGCCCGGCACTTGGCGACGAAGTGCCGGATGTCCTCGGACCAGTCCGCCGAACGCGGGTGGCGCTCCGGGAAGGCCGCCACGCCGACCGTGAACGCACCGCAGCCCCGGACGAGTTCGACCAGTTCGGCGGCGTGCCGCAGGCCCTGCGGATGCGGCCGCCAGACACCGTTCGGGTCCCCCGGCGGGTCGCCGCGCAGGGCCAGCACGTCCCGGATCCCGACGTCCGCGTAGCGCCGCAGGACGGCCTGCAGCTCGGCGGTGGAGTGGCCGACGGCGGTGAGGTGCGCGACGGGGCGCAGCGTGGTCTGGGCGGCGATCCGTTCGGTGGTCCCGATGGTGCGGTCGCGCGAGGAGCCGCCGGCGCCGTAGGTGACGGACACGAAGGTCGGCGCCACCGCCTCCACCCGCCGGATCGCGGCCCACAGGGCGCGTTCGCCGGCCTCGTCCTTGGCGGGGAAGAACTCGAAGGAGTAGGTCCGCTCGCCGGCCGCCAGGATCTCGCGCAGGCCGCGCGGGCCGGGGCGGGTGGTGTGGTCCATGGGGTGCTCACCTCGTGTGGTGGGGTCGGCGGCCTGCCGAGGGGCCGGCCGGCCCGGGATGCCGGCGGGCGTTCCACCCTGCCCCGGAGGGCGCAACAGGACCGCCACAAGGATGACTTGACGATCGCTGGAGGCGGTCCACCCGCCCGCTCCCGACCGCTCCACACCCCTCTTCAATTACCCCCTGGGGGTATGCTAGCTTCAGTGGTGAAGCAGCCGACCGGATCGCGCGGCCGGCGCCCGGCACGATGACAGGAGCACAGCCATGACCGAGATCGCCGTCACCGTCGAGTCCACCGAGACCGCCTCCTGCTGCGGCTCGTGCGGCACCGGCGCCACCGACGCCCCCGCCGCCGCGACGGCCGGCCCGGCCGTCTTCCAGGTCAAGGGCATGACCTGCGGGCACTGCGTCACCGCGGTGACCGCCGAGCTCCAGCGGATCGACGGCGTGGGCGCCGTCGCCGTGGACCTCGCCACCGGCCGGGTCACCGTCGACAGCACCGCCCCGCTCTCCGACGAGGCCGTCGCCGCCGCCATCGACGAGGCCGGCTACGAGCTGGTCGGCCGCCTGGACGGCTGACGGACCGCGACACGACGCGGAGCGGCCCCCGACGACCTGGTCGTCGGGGGCCGCTCCGCGTTACCGGGTGGGGGTATGCCGGGCGGGGGTGCGTCAGGTGGGGGTGCACAGGGAGCGGCCCCGCAGGGCGCGGGCACCCCGGAACGGGGCACCCCCGGCGGCCCGGCCAGTCACCGCGCGTCGGACGGCGCCCGCAACAGGGGGAGGACGACCTCGTCGAGGATCTCGTCGACGACCCGGTCGGGCGGCACCGTCCCGCCGATCAGGAAGGCGTCGCGCAGCAGGTCGAGCGGGAGGGAGAGGACCCGCGGGGTGAGCCGCGCGGGGTCGATCTCGCCCCGGTCGACGGCCCGGCGCATCATCACCTCCAGGCTGCTCACCGGCCCCTGCGCGGTCAGGCCGCCGCGGAAGATCCCGCGGAGCTCGGGGTCGCGCATCAGGTCGACCAGGAACCCGTGCACGGCGTCGGTCGGCAGGTCGTCGAAGCGGTGCAGCAGGCCGCGCAGGAAGAGCGCCAGGTCCGTCTTCAGGTCGCCGGTGTCCGGCGGCTCCCGGTAGTCGGGGGCGTTGCGGCCGAGGGCGGCGACGACGAGCGCCGCGCGGTTCGGCCAGCGGCGGTACAGCACCGGCTTGCTGGTCCGGGCCCGGGCGGCGACGCCGTCCATGGTGAGCCGGTCGTAGCCGTGGTCGGCGAGTTCGGCCCAGACGGCGTCGAGGATCGCCCGTTCCAGCTCGTCGCCGCGGCGCCGCGAGGGCCTGCCGCGGACCTCCTCGCCCACCGGCACGCCGGACGTCACCGGTTCGCCGGGCGCCGCTCCGCCCCTCGCCGCTCCGCCTGCCGCCGATCTGCCCGCTGCCGATCCGCCTGCCGCCGATCCGTCCGCCATCGAGTGCCGCACCCGACCTTCGTCAATTCGTAGATACGTTGCGTTTCTTATCCGGATGAGTCTACAGTCGTGACTAAGAAACGCTCCGTATCTTATGGCCGGATGACCTGGGGGGAACCCGTCATGCGCACTCTCCGAACGACCGACGTCCTGGTGGTCGGCGCAGGCCCGGTGGGCCTCGCCCTCGCCCTCGGACTGGCCCGCGCCGGGATCGACTGCCGCGTCCTCGAACGCGAGCCGCGGTTCCGCGACCGCGGCGTCCGCGGCAAGGGCGTCAACTCCCGGACGCTGGAGGTGTTCGACGACCTCGGCGTCGTCGACGGCATCCTCGCCCGCGGCCGGTCGGACCTCGGGGTCCGCAGCTACCAGGGCGTCCGGATCGTCCACGAGGTCGCCCCTCGGCCCGCCGGCGCCGCGACCCCGGACCGGCCCCACCCCGGCATGCTGCTGCTCGGCCAGCACCACACCGAGGCCGCCCTGCGCGACCGGCTCGCCGGGTACGGCGTCACCGTCGAACTCGACACCGAGCTGCTCGACCACCGGCAGGACCCCGAGGGCGTCCTGGCCACCGTCCGGCGCGGCGCCGCGACGGAACACCTCCGCGCCCGCTACCTGGTCGGCTGCGACGGCGGCCGCAGCACCGTCCGCAAGCTGGCCGGCATCCCGTTCCTCGGCGAGACCTGGGACCAGGAACGCTTCCTGATGGCCTCGCTCGCCGTGGACGGGCTCGACCCCGACCTCATGCACGTCTGGAACCACCCCGACCTCGGCGCGGGCGCCATGGTGCTGGTGCCGATGCGCGAGGACGACAACTGGGCCATCCACGCCTCCATCCCGCCGAGCGCGGCCGGCGAGCCGCCCGCCCCCACCCTGGACACCTTCCGCCGACTGTTCGCCGAACGCGCCGGCCTGCCCGGGGTCCGACTGCACGAACCGTCCTGGTCCACGGTGTGGCGGCCGACCGTCCGCATGGTCGAGCGCTACCGCCAGGGCCGGGTCCTGCTCGCCGGGGACGCCGCGCACTGCCACTCCGCGGCCGGCGGCCAGGGCATGAACACCGGTATCCAGGACGCGCACAACCTGAGCTGGAAGCTCGCCGCGGTACTGCGCGGCGCACCCGACGCCCTGCTCGACAGCTACCAGGCGGAACGGCTGCCCGTCGCCGCCACCGTCCTCGCCGCCACCTCCGCCCAGCACAAGGCGCTGTTCTCCGCCGACGGCGCCCGCGCCCTGTCCGCGCAGTTCGCCAGCCTGGCAGGCACCGCGGGCGCCGACCTCACCGGGCTCTCGGTCGGCTACCGGGGCGGCCCGCTCGGCCTCGACCTGGACGACGGCACCGGCATCCGTGCCGGGGACCGCGCCCCGGACGCCCCCTGCGCCACCGCCGACGGCACGCCCACCCGGCTGTTCGACCTCTTCCGCGGCACCCACTTCACCCTGCTGACCCTCGCCGGACGGCCCGCGCCGACCGGCCCGACCGCACCGCCCGGGCGGCCCGACGGGCTCGACGGGCTCGAAGGGCTCGACGGACGGGAGTGGCTCGACGGGCTCGAACGGGCCGGTCGCCTGCGCCGGGCCGTCGTCACCGACCCGGGCGGCCACGTCGGCCGCGCCTACGGACTGAGCGGCACGGCCGTCGCCCTGGTCCGGCCGGACGGCTACGTCTCGCTGACGGCGGGGCGGCCGGACCGGGCCGCGCTCACCGCCCACCTGCAGGGCTTCGGCCTGAGCAGCTGAGCGCCTGACCGGCGGGCCGGTGCTCCGGCCGACCGGCGGGCCGGGTCCCTCGGCCCGCCGGTCAGCCCGCCGATCGGGCGCGGGCGGCGGCAGCCCGCTCGTCCGCGTCCGCGAGCAGGAAGTACACCGGGGACAGGCCCAGTTCGACCACCATCAGCACCACCTGGAACCCGTCCGGCCACCCGGCCACCGCGGTCGACAACACCCGGCCGAGCCCGCCCAGCAGGAACACCGCCGTCAGCCACCGCACCGCGTGGGCCGGCACCGGCGACTGCCGGACGGCCCACAGCCAGGCCGCGCCGTAACCGGCGAAGATCGCGCCCATGAACCGGCCGAAGCTGTCGACCGTCGCACCGGCGTCCTCCTCGCCCGGGATCGCCGCGTTCCCCGCCAGCAGGTGGTAGAAGCCGATCGCCACGCAGGCGACCCCCATCGTCCACCCGAGCACCCGCAGAACCCTGGCCATGAACCCACCACCCGTCGGACGGTTAGTTGACACGTGTCCACTAAGCTAGCGCGCGCTAGTGGACACGTGTCAAGTAGCCTTCGCCGCATGCCAGTCCACCAACGGCGCCGCCGCCTGTCCCCCGCCGACCGACGCGCCCAGCTGCTCTCCGTCGGCGCCCGGCTCTTCGCCGCCCGCCCGTACGAGGAGGTGCTGATGGAGGAGGTCGCCGAACAGGCCTGCGTCTCGCGCGCCCTGCTCTACCGTCACTTCCCGGGCAAGCACGACCTGTTCGCCGCCGTCTACCGGCAGGCCGCCGACGAGCTGCTCGCCAAGTCCCGCTTCGACCCCGCCGACACCCTGCTCGAACAGCTCGTCGAGGGCATGGACGCCCATCTGGACTACTTCGTCGCCAACCGGCACGCCGTGCTCGCCGCCAACCGCGTCCTGGCCGGCGACCCGGTGATCCAGACGATCATCACCGGCGAACTCGACACCCTGCGCGGCCGCCTGCTCGGCGTCCTCCCCCTCACGGACGAGACGGCCCGGCGGGCGGTCTCACAGGTCCTCGGCAGCTGGCTGGTGTTCGTCCGGGTCCTGGTCGTCGACTGGCTCACCGAGGAGAGCTGCACCCGCGAGGAGCTGCGCGACGCCTGCATCGGCGCGGTGCTCGGCGCCCTGCGCCCGCTGCTGCCCGCCGACCCGAGCGCCGACGCGGCCGCCGGACCGAGTGCCGACCCGACCGCCGACCCGAGCCACTGAGAAGAACCCCCGACCACCGGCGGGAACCCCGTTCGGCAGGGGCGGAATCGCTACCATCGGGATCCAACGGGAAACACGCCCAAAGGCACCAATTTCCCATGAAAATAACACAGTTGGATCCTCACCTCAGCGCTGGACCCCGACCCCCGAAGGGACCCATGTCCTCCGCCGCACCCGACACCGGGACCGACCTCCCCCCGCTCCACCGGCTCCCCGTCACCCCCGCCCGGGCGCCCCACCCCACCACCCTGCCCGACGGCACCCCGGCCTGGCTGGTCACCCGCTACCACGACGTCCGGCAGGCCCTCACCGACCCGCGCTTCACCCGCGGCGACCTGCACACCGTCGGCACCCCCGGCGGCGGCGCCGACGTGGCCAGCAACCCCGCCTCCCTGTTCAACCAGGACGGCCCCGCCCACCGCCGGCTGCGCAGCACCGTCCAGCGCGCCTTCACCGCCCGCGCCATCGCCGACTGGCAGCCCTGGGTCGCCGAGGCCGTCCAGCAGGCCGTCGACGCGCTCGCGGCCGCCGGCCCCCCGGCCGACCTCGTCACCGCCTTCACCCGCCCGGTGCCCTTCGCCGTCACCACCCGCCTGATGGGCCTCGACGGCGACGGACCGGACCACCTCGACGCGGAACGCCTGCGCCACTGGACCCGCGCCGTCCTCGCCGACGGAGGGGCGGGCACCCCCGCCACCCAGGACCGGTCCGCCCAGGACCCCGCCCAGAACCCGGAGAGCGCCCTCGCCGAGTACGCCGCCTTCACCGCCGAACTGATCGCCCGCCGGCGGCGCACACCCGGCGACGACCTCGTCAGCCGCCTGGTGCACGCCGCCGACCAGGACGGCGGAGTCCCCGAGGAGTCGCTCGTCCACCTCGTCTGCGGGCTCACCGCCAGCGGCAACGAGAGCGTCACCGGCGCCCTCGGCAACGCCCTGGTCTACCTGCTCGGCGAACGCCCCGAGCACTGGCCCAGCCTCGCCGACCCGGACACCACCGAGCGCACCACCGAACGCCTGCTCCACTTCATCCCCCTCGGCGACGACGAGGCCACCACCCGCCGCGCCACCGAGCCGGTCGGCCTCGGCGGCGTCGACATCCCCGCCGGCGCCGTCCTCGCCGTCAACCTGGGCAGCGCCAACCGCGACCGCGCCGTCTTCCCCGACGGCCTCGACGCCGACCTCGACACCGCCCTCCCCGCCCCCACCCTCGCCTTCAGCGCCGGCCCCCACTACTGCCTCGGCGCCTGGCGGATGCGGCTCGAGATGCGGGAGTCCCTCCGCCGCCTCGCCACCGCCCTCCCCGGCCTGCACCTCACCACGCCCGTCCACCGGATCGCCTGGCAGCTCGGCACCACCACCCGCAGCCCGGCCCGCCTCCCGGCGGCCTGGTGACCACGCGCCGCCGGGGCGGGCCGACCCGCCCCGGCGGCCCGCCGGACACCCCTCCGGACACACCCGCACACACGTTCAACCCACCACGTCCACAGCACAATTGGCCGGATTCCCGGTTCCCGTCCGGCACTGTCCGCACCCCGCCCCGGCAACGGCGCGACCCGGCTCGGTCGGCCCGCTAGGCTGGCCGGCATGTCCCGTGCGTCCCGTGTGCCACTCCCCGACCTCGTCCGGCTGCGCCAGGCCCGTGATCGCATGGACCGCGAGTACGCGCAGCCGCTGGACGTCCCCGCGCTCGCCCAGACCGCCCTGATGTCCCCCGGCCACTTCTCCCGCAGCTTCCGCACCGCCTTCGGCGAGACGCCGTACGGCTACCTCATGACCCGCCGGATCGAGCGCGCCATGGCGCTGCTGCGGCGCGGCGACCTCTCGGTGACCGACGTCTGCATGGCGGTGGGCTGTACCTCGCTGGGCTCGTTCAGCACCCGGTTCACCCAGTTGGTCGGCGAGAGCCCGAGCGCCTACCGGGCCCGGGACCACTACGAGGACGCCGCCGTCCCGGCCTGCGTCGCGAAGGTCTACACCCGGCCGGTCAGGAACGGAGAAGCAGGAGGTCCGGGAGCTAAGTAGCGTGAAGGACATGGACATCAAAGTTGGACAGACCTTCATCACCGTCGACGACCACGACAAGGCGCTCGGCTTCTACCGTGACGCGCTGGGCCTCGAGGTGCGCAACGACGTCGCCTTCGGGGACCTCCGCTGGGTGACCATCGGCTCGTCCGCGCAGCCGGAGGTGGACATCGTCCTGGAGCCCCCGCTCGCCGACCCCAACGCCGACGACGCCGACCGCAAGGCCGTGGCCGACCTGATGGCCAAGGGCCTGCTGCGCGCGGTGATCTTCCGCACCGAGGACTGCGACGCCACCTTCGAGCGGATCCGCGCCGCCGGCGCCGAGGTCATCCAGGAGCCGATCAACCAGCCGTACGGCGTCCGCGACTGCGCCTTCCGCGACCCCGCGGGCAACATGGTCCGCTTCAGCCAGCCGCGCACCAACTGACCACCCCCCGGGCGGCCCCCTGAGCCGCCCCGAACACCCCCCCGAACGGGTCCGCCCACCCCCGGTGCGCGGACCCGTCCGCGTGCCGCGCGTCAGCGCTCGCGGCCGCGGGGTTTCAGCGGGGTGGCGGGCAGCTCCGGGGCCGGGAGGCGGGCGCCGGCGTAGCCGTGGACGGTGCCGAAGCGCGAGCCCGTCTCCCAGTCGGTGCGGGCCCGGGCGATCTCCTCGGTGGAGCGGCCGATGAAGTTCCACCACATGACGATCCGCTCCTCGAAGGGCTCGCCGCCGAGGAGGAGGACGGCGGCGTCCGTGCGGGCGAGGAGGGGGAGTTCGCGGCGGCCGCAGCCGAGGTAGAGCAGGGAGCCGGGCTCGACGGGGACGCCGTCGACGTCGACGCCGCCGGACATGGCGAGGACGGCGTACTCGAAGTCGGGGACGAGGGGGAGCCGGAGGTCGGCCCCCTCGGTGAGGGTGAGGTCGGCGCCGACCAGCGGCGTGTAGGCGGTACCGGGGGACGTCGCGGTGTCGAGGGTGCCGAGGATGACGGTGCCGTGCAGGCCGCGGGCCGTGACCACGGGCAGGTCCGCGTGGTGTTCGAAGGCGGGGGCGGTGTGCCGGTGGGCGTCCGGGATGGCGACCCAGAGCTGGGCGCCGTGCAGGAACCGGGCGTGCGGGCGCGGGGACTCCTCGGAGTGCGAGATCGCCCGGCCGGAGGTCATCAGGCCCAGTTCGCGGGGGCGGACGGTCTGCAGGCTGCCGAGGCTGTCGCGGTGCAGCACCTCGCCCTGGTGGAGCCAGCTGACGGTCTGGAGGCCCGTGTGGGGGTGCGGCGGGACCTGCATGCCGGGCTCGTCGGCGATGTCGTCGGGGCCGTAGTGGTCGACGAAGCACCAGGCGCCGACCATCCGGCGGCCCAGGTTGGGGAGCAGGCGGCGGACCACCGTGCTCTCGCCGAGCGGGACCTGACGGCCGGTGAGCAGGTCCCGCACCGGGCCGGTGTCGGCCTCGCGACCGCAGGCGGTCGGGGCGGGCTTGCGGTCGAGGTTGCTCATGTGCACTGCACCACCGTGCGGAGAGGGGCCGGGCGAGGGGCGTTCGGCACCGATCCTCCAGGACGGCCGGCGGTTCCTCCACCACACGCCGGGCGGGTCCGCGCGGTTCGACCCGCTCGGACCCGCCCGGACGCGCTGGGACCCGCCCGGACACGCCCGGACACGCTGGGACCCGCTCGGACACGCCGCTGCCGAGGGTCCCGCCCACGGGCTCAGTGCGAGCAGGCCCACCAGGCGTCGGCGGTGGCCGCGGCCGCGAGGTCCCGCAGCTTGCCGACGGCGGCGGCCGGGTCCTCGGCGCCGTAGACGGCCGAGCCGGCCACGAACACGTCGGCGCCGGCCTCGGCGCAGCGCTCGATGGTGCTCGCCGAGACGCCGCCGTCGACCTGCAGCCACAGTTCCAGGCCGTGCTTGTCGATCAGCTGCCGGGTGCGGCGGATCTTCGGCAGCATGATGTCCAGGAAGGCCTGGCCGCCGAAGCCCGGCTCGACGGTCATGATCAGCAGCATGTCGAGCTCGGGCAGCAGGTCCTCGTACGGCTCGATCGGCGTGGCCGGCTTGAGCGCCATCGAGGCGCGGGCGCCCTTGGCGCGGATCTCCCGGGCGAGCCGGACGGGCGCGGCGGCGGCCTCCACGTGGAAGGTGACGGAGCCGGCGCCGGCCTCGACGTACTGGGGGGCCCAGCGGTCCGGGTCCTCGATCATCAGGTGGCAGTCGAGCGGGATGTCGGTGGCGCGGGCGAGGGACTCGACGATCGGCACGCCCAGGGTCAGGTTGGGCACGAAGTGGTTGTCCATCACGTCCACGTGCAGCCAGTCGGAGCCCCTGACGGCCTCGGCCTCCTCGGCGAGCCGGGCGAAGTCCGCGGACAGGATGCTGGGGTTGATCTGCGCCATTACCGACTACCTTCACACGAGGGTTCACACGAGAGCGCCGACGGGCGTCCGCACGGGTATCCGCCCGGGCGTCCACGCGTGGCCGAGGCGCCCCGGGAACGGACACCTCACCCCCATCATCTCGCGCCACCGGTGCACCGGGCGCCCGCCCCCTCCCCCGCGTGACCGTCATCACACCGCGCGCGGGGTTACCCCGGCGGCGGCCGGGGCCATCAGCAGGGGGACGACCCGCACGCCCGGGCCGCCGGCGCCCGCCGGACGCGGGCCCTCCCGCTTCGCCGCACCACCGCGCGTTCCCGTGTCCCCGTGAGGAAGGTCCCCGCCATGGCCGATGTCGTCCACCCCGCCCGAGCCCTGTGGTGGCTCTTCGAGCCGGTGCACGCCGTCACCTACTTCGTGCCCGAGGGCCGGGACGCCTTCGAGGCGGTCGGGCTGCACGGCGCCTGGCGCGGCTACTTCGCCAGCCGTTCGGCACCGCTGGGCGCGGTGGACGCGGCACCGGTGACGGCCGCCTTCTTCAACTTCGCCCCGGCGCTGGTCGAGCGGGCGCTGCCCGAGGTGTGGACGCACGCCGGCCCGGAGGAGGCGCTGGCCGCCCGGCTGAAGGGTTCGGCGGACGCGCTGGCCCGGCTGCTGGAGCACGTGCCGCAGGAGCAGGTCGAGCTGGTGGCGGAGGCGCTGGAGCGGGCCGCGGGCCGGCTGGACTGCGTCGGCCGGGTGCTCGCCGCCGCCAACGCCGCGCTCCCCCGGCCCACCGGGCTGTACGAGCGGCTCTGGCAGGCCGCCACCGTGATGCGCGAGCACCGCGGGGACGGCCACGTGGCCGCCCTGGTGACGGCCGGGCTGGACGGCTGCGAGGCACTGGTGGTCCGCTGCGCGATGGACATGCGGCGGGAGATGATCCAGCCGCTGCGCGGGTGGACGGACCAGGAGTGGGAGGCGGCCGCGGCCCGGCTGGTCGAGCGGGGCTGGCTGACCCCCGAGGGCACCGTCACCGAGCTCGGCCGGATCCGGCACCAGTCCCTGGAGGCCGCCACCGACCTGGCCGCGGCACGGGTGTGGGAGAACTACCCGCGGGCCGAACTGGACGCCCTGGCGTCCGCGTTGAAGCCGATCTCGGCGCTCTGTCGGGGCAGCCTCCCGGTCAATCCGGCCGGACTGCCGGACAAGCCGTAGCCCTCGGCCCCGTGGCGCCCGGCCGGTCAGGGCCGGGCGCCACGAGGCCGGGCGCCGAGAGGCCGGGCGCCACGGGGCCGGGCACCGGGAGACCGGGTGCCGGGAGACCGGGCGCCGAGAGGCACGACGACCGTCGTCGCACCCAGCCGGCCGTCACGTCCCCGGCGGCCCGAGGACGATGCCCCGCCCGGAGTAGAACCGCGCGAAGGCCCGCCACGGAACGTGTGCGAAGGACTGCGACTCCCCCGGAAACCCGGACGGGTTGTGGAGGACCACCGCCGTCTCCGTGGTGCCGACCGCCAGCACCAGGTGCCCGCCCCGCCGGACCGGCTCCGGACCGGCCGGCTCGCGGATCGCCGGATGCACCGACACCATCACCAGCCCCCCGTCGGCCACCGCGGCGGAGACCTCCTCGGGCGCCAACTCCGCGGCCCGCGCGGCCAGTCCCCAGCGCTCCCGGGCATAGGCGGCGAACGGGGTGTGGATCAGTCCGCGCAGGCTCTCGCCGTCCCGGACGTAGGCACCCGCCGCCACGCACTCCTCGGCCAGGGTCAGCGCCGGCGGCGCCAGGCCCCACCAGTGGTCGAGCGCCATCCGCAGGCAGGCGACCCCGCAGAGCCGCCACGACCACCACGCGTACTCCTCCGGGGTGCCCGCGCCGGACTGCCCCCAGCGCGGGTCCTCGGCCGCGTCGACCTGCCCGTCGATGATCGCCCGCACCAGCTCCGCCGACTCCCACTGGGAGTGGTACGGCACCTGGTGCACCACAGCCTCGTCCGCCATCCCCCGACGCTCCCACACCGCGCCGACGGACCGACCCGCGACACTCCCTGCAGGCCCCCGGTCAGGCGGCGCCGCCCTCCGCGGCGGCCTTCCCAGCAGCCTTCCCGGCGGCTTTCCCGGCGGCCGACGCGCCGCTCGTCTCACCCACGCCGCCCTCCCCGGCCGCCCCGGTCCCTCCCGCCGCCCCGGCCGAACCGGCCCCGCCCCCCGTCCCGGACCGGAACGCCAGCCGCGCCGCAGCGTGCCGCCCGCGCTCCTCCACCGGCAACGAGCCGGTGGCGCCGGCGAGGCCGAACGGCGGCATGTCGAAGTAGATCGACTCGTATCCGCCCTCCGGCACGATGTACGTCTCGTGCCAGAGCCCGACGTGCTGCCGGGCCTTCCCCTCCCGCAGCTTGCGGTTGGCGATGCCCCACACGGTGTGGTGGAAGCCGTCCGGCGCGGTGGCGTACCGGTACAGCTTCTCCTTGGACTCCCAGTACTGCACGACGTAGTAGGTGCGCGGCGAGGCGGTGAGCAGGATGCGCCCGCGCAGGCCCCGTTCCGGGCTGCGGGCGAGTTCGTGCAGCATCCGGAACATCGCGAACATGACCGGGCCCCAGTGGTGGACGGCCCAGAAGCGGTTGATCCGCATGCCGATGAGCAGCACCACGGTGTCGCCGGTCGCGGCCGCGGTGGTGTAGCCCGGTGCCGCCTTGGCGAACATCGAGCGGACGAACGTCGTTCCCGTGGACATCCCGACCTCCCCGTACCCGTTCCACACCCCATGTAAGCGGTGATTACATCAGCGCCCGGTAGCCCGGTCAAGGCTCCCCACAGGCACAAGTCGGTTACTGCGGAGGGCGGTTGGCGATCCCCTGACCGAAGGTGTCCAGCACCTGCACGACCAGCTCCTCCGCCTTCTCGGCCGGCAGGTACCCGTCCACGATCATCTGCGCCAGCCCGTACACCAGCGCCTGCCCGGCCAGGCCCACCAGCAACGGGTCCCCGGGGCGCAGCCGGCCGGCCTCCTGGTCCGCCACGATCATCCCGGTCAGCGCCCGGTCGATGCCGTCCAGCTGCTCCCGCAGCTCCGGCTCCCGCGAGGCCGTGAACACCCGCGACCGCACCAGCTCGAAGCGGCGCGGATGACGCAGCGCGTACCGGACGAACCCGAGCCCGATCGCCCGCATCACCGAGCCGCCCGCCGCCTCCACCGACGCCGCCTCGGCCTCCTGCCAGCGCGCGAAGTCCGCCAGCACCCGGTCCGCCAGCGCCGTCAACAACGCCTGCCGGTCCGCGAAGTGGCGGAACGGCGCCCCCGCCGACACCCCCGCCCGGCGCGCCACCTCCCGCATGCTCACCTTGTCCTGCCCGCACTCGTCGAGCAGCTCGAACGCCGCCCCGACCAACGCCTCCGGCAGGGACCCGTGATGGTACGAGCTGCGCCCGTCAGGCCGTTCCGTCATACCCGCCTTGCTACCACAACGACCGGCCACCACCACCACGCACCATCGGCACCGGCGCACCGCGCACCGCCGCCACCGCCACCGCCACCGCCAGCAGGACCCGGTCGGTGGCGGCGGCGGACGCGGGCTACCAGGCGTAGTCCTCCGGGGCCGGCCGGTGGCCGGGGAAGATCTCGTCGAGGCGGTCGAGGGTCTTCTGGTCGAGCTTCAGGTCGACGGCGGCGACGGCCGCGTCGAGGTGGGCCGGGGTGCGGGGTCCGATGATGGGGGCGGTGACGGCCGGGCGGGAGAGTAGCCAGGCGAGGGCGAGGTCGGCGGGGTCGGTGCCGAGCTCGTCGGCGAGGTCCTCGTAGGCCTGGAGGCGCTCGCGGTGGGTCTCCAGGAGCGCGCCGGCGTGCTCCAGCGCACCGCGGACGCGGGTGCCCTCGCGTTCCTTGCGCAGGATGCCGCCGAGGACGCCGCTGCGCAGCGGGGACCACGGCAGCAGGCCGAGGCCGTAGTGCTGGAGGGCGGGGACGACCTCCAGTTCGACGGTGCGGTCGAGCAGGTTGTAGAGGGACTGCTCGCTGACCAGGCCGAGGAAGTGCCGGGCGCGGGCGGCCTCCTGGGCCTGGGCGATGTGCCAGCCGGCGAAGTTGCTGGAGCCGACGTAGATGACCTTGCCCTGGGCGACCAGGAGCTCCATCGCCTGCCAGATCTCCTCCCAGGGCGTGTCCCGGTCGATGTGGTGCATCTGGTACAGGTCGATGTGGTCGGTCCGGAGTCTGCGCAGACTGGCCTCGACGGCCCGGCGGATCGCGAGGGCGGAGAGCCGCCCCTCGTTGGGCCAGTCGCCCATCGGGGCGTAGGCCTTGGTGGCGAGCACGGTGCGCTCGCGGCGGCCGCCGCCCTGGGCGAACCAGCGGCCGATGATCTCCTCGGTGCGGCCCTTGAGGTTGCCCTCGCCGTCGCGTCCGTAGGCGTTGGCGGTGTCGAAGAAGTTGATGCCCCGTTCGTGGGCGGTGTCCATGATGCGGTGGGCGTCGGACTCCTCGGTGTAGGGGCCGAAGTTCATGGTGCCCAGGCAGAGTCGGGAGACGGTCAGGCCGGTGCGGCCGAGGTGGGTGAACTCCATGGGCTCCACCTTCGGCCGCACCGGCACCGGTGTCCAGCACCTCCCGCCCTCCGGGACGGCCCCGGGGCCCCTGACCACCCCGACGGCGTTCACGCCCCCGCCGGCCCGACCGCCCCGGTGGCGTTCACCGCCCGTGCGTGGCGAACTTCCTTACGGCGAGCGGCACGCAGAGCGTGAGCAGCACGGCGCTCCACAGCAGCGAGGCCGCGACGGCGTGCTGCACGGGCCAGGCGTCGCCGGCGGCGGAGGGGTTGCCGAAGAGCTCCCGGCAGACCCACCCCCTGACCGCCCCCTGCCCCCGGCCCGCCCGCGGCGCGGCGCCTAGCGGACCGCCCCCGCCGGGAGCACCGCGACCGCCCGCCCGTCCACCAGCACCAACGCGGCCGGGTACGTCCCGCCGAGCGCCTCCCGCACCTCGGCCGCCGACTGCCCGACCCCGACCGTCGGCAGCGCCGGGCCCAGCAGCCCGGCCACCGGGTCGCCGGGCTTCGCCGTGCCGTCCGCGAGCGCGGCGGCCAGCACCGCGTGCGACACCGAGCCGACCACCTCCGTCGCGCTCACCCCGTACGGGCGTGCGGCCCGCGCCAGGACGGCCGGCGCGACACCGCCCGGCGCGGTGCGCAGCGCCTCCAGCGCCCCGCCGACGGTCGCGTCCGCGGTCACCGTCGCGAGCGGGCCGGCGGTGTCCAGGAAGGACCGCAGCGCCCCCTCCCCCGGCTCCTCCAGGAAGCCCCACCGCCGCATCCAGTCGTCGCTGTGCACCTTGGACAGGTAGGAGCGCCCGGAGTCCGGCAGCAGGACCACGACCAGGTCGCCCGGCCCGAGCCGGCGCGCCACCCGCAGGGCCGCGGCGACGGCGGTGCCCGAGGAGGGGCCGGCCAGGATGCCCTCCTCCCGGGCGAGCCGGCGGACCGTCAGCAGGGACTCGCGGTCCGGCACGCGCTCGAAGGCGTCCGCCACGTCCCGCCGGTAGGCCTGCGGCCAGCGGTCCTCGACGGTGTCGGGGTGGAGGAAGTGGCCGATGCTCTCGACGAAGTAGGGGCTGCCGTCCCCGCCGCCGTAGAGCGAGGCCTCCGGGTCGGCGCCGATCACCGTCACCTCGCCGCCGGACACCCGCTTGAGGTGGCCACCGGTGCCGGAGATGGTCCCGCCGGTGCCGACGCCCGCGACGAAGTGGGTGATCCGGCCCCCGGTCTGCTCCCAGATCTCGGGGCCGGTGCCGCGCACGTGGGCGTCCGGGTTGGCCGGGTTGTCGTACTGGTTGGCGAGCCAGGCGCCGGGGATCTCCCGGGCGAGCCGCTCGACGACGTTGAACAGGTGCGCCGGGTCCTCCGCGGGCACCGTGGTGGGCGCGGTCACCACCTCCGCGCCGTACGCCCGCAGGATGTCCGACTTCTCGGCGCTGGAGCGGTCGGACACTCCGGCGATGACCCGGTAGCCGCGCTGCCGGCCGACGATGGTGAGGCCGATCCCGGTGTTGCCGGAGGTCGCCTCGATGATCGTCCCGCCGGGTCGGAGCAGCCCGTCCCGTTCGGCGGCGAGCACCATCGAGAGCGCGGCGCGGTCCTTGACGCTGCCTCCGACGTTGAGGAACTCCGCCTTGGCGTAGACCGGCGCGGCGAGCCCGGCGCCCAGGCGGGCGAGGCGGAACAGGGGCGTCCCGCCGATCGCGTCGAGAACGGATTCGTGCACTGCCGCCATGGCGGGCTCCTTCGCTCGGTGTCCGACCGAGCCTGCCCGACCGCGGGGTCCGGTAGCCGCGACGGCGCGAACTCGCCGTACGGAACCGCACGGAACCGCACGGGAACCGGAAGGGAGCCGGAAGGCAATCACGGAAGCCGCGGAAGCCCGCGCCCGACGGGAGCCGGACCCCACGCCCGGAGGCCGGGCACGCTCGCACGCACCCGACCGCCCGTCAACCCGTTCTCCCGAACCCGCCCGCACCGACCGGCCCGGCCGCTACGCTGCCCGCGCGACCACGCCCGGCACCCGTCCGGGCACTTTCCGTGATCGAAAACGCCGAGGGAGAGCCGCCATGAGCGAACTGGTGCACCCGTCCGACCCCGGACTCGACGGGCTGGCCGTCGACGCCGCCGAACGGACCTACGCCGAGAACGGCTTCGACCCGGCGACGGAGGACCGCCGCCTCTCCTACACGCCCTGCCGGGTCGCCAAGCCCGTCTTCAACACCTACCGGCGCAGCGGCCACCAGACGGTCTCCGGTTTCCTGGACACCTCCTGGGCCTACGACAGCCGGCTGACCCAGGACGGCGGGGCCGAGGGCGGGCCGGGTGCGGACCTCACCGGGATCGTCGCCGCGGACGGCGCCTTCGACGAGCTCGTCCTCGGCCTGGTCGGCATCGTCGGCGACCGCGGCGCGCTGGCCGCCGCCACCGCCCAGGCCGCGCAGGACTTCGGCGTCCCGGCCACCGACCACGGCGCGGTCGTCTTCACGGACGCGTGGAGCGCCGTCGCCGCCTACTTCGGCTACGGCTTCGACGGCTGGGTCTCCAACGACTACCGCGCCCTGTTCGACCAGCAGCGGGCGCAGGGCCTGCTCGGTGCCGCGCGCCGCCTCCAGGAGCGCAGCCCCGGCCTGGCCGTCGGGCTGCACGTGGGCGGCTGGGAGCTGGGCGAGGCCTTCGGTGCCGTCGCCCGGGACGCCGCCGCGCGCCGCCGGTTCGCGGACTCGGTCGCACGACTCCTCGGCCGTTTCCCGATGTTCTCCACGCTCCACCTGGACTGGCGCTGGCCGGACGGTGCGGAGCAGTACGCGGCGCTGGTCCGCGAGACCAGGGCCGCGCTGACCGCCGCCGGAGTCCGCGCCACCATCGCCGTCGCCGTCCCGGCCGTCCCGGCCCAGCTGGCCGCGATGAACGTCCCGCTGCTGCTGCACTCGGGCGCCGACCGGCTCGACCTGATGTCCTTCGACCTCTTCGGCAGCCCCTGGTCGGCCGGGCTCGGCCACCACTCCTCGCTGCGCGACGTCGACACCGCCGTCACCCGGCTGACCGACGGGCTCGGCGTGGACCCGCGCCGCATCCACGTCGGCTACGCCACCACCACCCGCAACGCGCGCCGGGCCCGGGTCGACGCGGTCTCGCCGCTGCGCGGCGGCTACCAGGGGGACGCGGGCGGGACGCTCGGTTCGTTCCGTCCGGGGGTGAGCACCTACGCCGACGTGCTGCGCCACCACCTGGACCTGGAGAACGGCCGGGGCCGCAACGGCTTCGAGCTGTACACCGACACCGCCGCCAACGCCGACTTCCTGTACAGCCCCGCCAGCGGCGTGTTCCTCTCCCTCGACACCCCGCGCTCGGTGCGCGCCAAGGCGGAGTACGTGCGGGCCCGCGGTCTGGGCGGCCTGTTCGCCGAGCACGCCGCCGCCGACCCCGGCCTGCTCACCAACGCCGCCCGCGAGGGCCTCGGGCACACGGCCACCGCGGCGGTCGTCGACATGAAGCCGTTCTACGTCACCGGCCGCGAGCAGTAGCCCGCCCGCGGTGGAGCGGCGGGCCGGCGGATCGGCCCCCGCTCCACCGCGTCCCCGGCCTCCCGGTCGCGCAGGCCCGGACTCCTGGCTGCGGCCGCGCCCCCGCCGGTGCGCCCCCGCGGCCGCCCCCCCAGGGTCACGCCCCCCGCGGCCAGGCCCCACGGCCCCGGGTTCACCCGAGGAAGGTCACCGCCGGGAAGGCCGGGGAGGGCCCGTCGAGCAGGTGGTCCCGGCGCTCGCGCAGGTGCTGGTCGAAGAACGCGAGCGGGTACGCCTGCTGGATCCGCACGCCCTGGTCGGGGTCGAGGGTGCCGATCACGTCCTGGAGCTGTTGCCCGCTCCACCCGACCAGCTTCGCCACCTGCGGGAACAGCGCCTCGTCGTCGCCGTACGACACGTGGGCGGCGCCCTGGGCCTGGACGGCCAGCCGCCAGCCCCGCAGGAGCGTCCAGAACCGGGCGACGGCCGGTTCCTGCGTCGGGGTCTTCTCGGCGGTCATCAGCATGAACGGACGGTCCAGGTCGCCGGTGAGCGGCGGGTTCATCAGCATCGGGGCGTCGAGGCTGAGCCCGGCCCTGATCCGCCGGTCGTCGAGCATCGCGCAGGCGGTGGCGGACCCGCCCTTCGACCAGCCGAACGCGCCGATGCGGTGGAGGTCGAGGCCGCCGAGCAGTCCGGCCGGGAGCGCGCGCCGCTCGGCGTCCGGGTTGCACCCGGCGGCGAGCTGCTCGACGGCGTCGAGGACGGAGCGCAGGTCGGCGGCGAAGCCCCTGGGGAGGCTGGCGTCGGTCGGGTGGTCGAGCGGGGCGACGAGCCGCCCGTCGGGGAACTCCGCGAAGGTGTCGTAGGTGTGGGCCACCGTCACGACGGCGTAGCCGTGGCTGGCGAGCTGCTGGACGATGGTCGTGTGGTCGCCCTGGTGGCTGTGCGCGCCGTGCGAGTACAGGAGGACGGGCAGCCGCCGGCCCGACCGCAGCACCGGGGCGCCGACGTGGCCGGAGGTGACCGGCGCCAGGTCGGCCAGCGCGCCGAACCCCACGGCGTCGAGGTACGCCTTCAACGGGGCGGGCTGCATCCAGGGCGCCACCGGGAACCGTTCGACGTCCCGGGCGGGGTACCAGACGGTGACCATCAGCTCGCGGAAGTGCCCGGGGCCCGCGATGTCGTCCGGGCGTGACCGGTCGACGAGGTGCAGCTGGACGGTGCCCACCGGGTGCGGTCCGGTCGGGGCGGGCAGCGTGAGCCGGGTCGGGGCGGGCCCGGACGGACCCGGGCCGGCCGGGGCTCCCGGTGCGCCCTGGTCCGCCCGGGCGGGGCCGGCGACGGCGGCGAGCGGCACGGCGGCTCCGGCGGCCAGCGCGGCTCCGAGCACGCGGCGGCGCGTCACGTCCCTCGGGCCGGTGGACGTTGTGGCGGTCACGGTGCCTCCTGTGGTGGCGGGTCGTCAATCGGGGTGCCCCGGAGGGTCCGTGGGCAAGGGGAACGCTGTCACGCGCCTCCTGCGGGCGGCATCAGACCGCCGGTCGATCGTCCGCCCGGGGGTCGGCCCACGGATGTACACCCCTGGGCCTATGCAGTCGACGGTGCCGCCCTCCCCGCCGGGAGCCCGTCGCCCCCGTTCGTCACCGCCCCCCGTTCGTCGCACCGGCCCCGTCCGTCACACCGGTGCGGCCCACCGCGCGGGCTCCGCCCGCCCCGTCGACCCCGGCCTGCGAAAACCCCTCGTACCGGTCGCACCGCTCCCGTAGCGTGGTCCGGTCGATGATCTTGGGGCCGGAAGGACGGGCAGAGCCATGCAGCAGTACCAGGGGTGGGCCGACGAACGCTACGGAGCGGTCGCGGACGCCTTCGCCCGAAACTTCGAGGAGTTCCCCGAACTCGGCGCCGCCGCCACGGTGTTCGTCGGCGGCCGCAAGGTCGTCGAACTGTACGGCGGGACGGCCGACGAGCGCACCGGCCGGCCGTGGACGCCGCGGACCGTCGTCCCGGTCTTCTCCTGCGCCAAGGGCCCGGTGAGCATCCTCGCCCACCTCCTCGCCCAGCGGGGCCGCCTGGACCTCGACGCGCCGATCGCCCGCTACTGGCCCGAGTTCGCCCGGCACGGCAAGCAGGACGTCACCACCCGGATGGTGCTCGGCCACCGCGCCGGCATCCCGGCGCTGGACGCGGTGCTCTCCTTCGAGGAGATCGCCGCCTGGGAGCCCGTCGTGCGGGCGATCGAGGAGCAGCCGCCGCTCTGGGAGCCCGGCACCGGCCACGAGTACCACGGGCACGTGTTCGGCTTCGCCGTGGGCGAGGTGATCCGCCGGATCACCGGGCTGACCCCGGGCGCGTTCCTCCGCGAGGAGATCGCGGATCCGCTCGGCCTGCCGGTCCGGATCGGCCTCCCGGAGAGCGAACTCGGCGATCTGGCAAGGCTGGTGGAGTCGGAGGGCCGCCGCCCGATGCCCGGCCCGGAGCACCTGCTCACCCGGATCGTCACCATGAACGGCGCCCTGGTCTTCCCCGGGCTGGATGCCCCGCACGGCTGGAACGACCCGGCCCTGCACGCGATCGAGCTGCCCGGGGCGGGCGCCGTCGCCTCCGCGACCGGCCTGGCGGGCCTGTACGCGGCGGCCGTGACCGGCCTGGACGGCGGCGAGCGACTGCTGGCGGCGGCGACCGTCACCGACGTGGTGCGCGAACTCTCTTCCGGCCAGGGCTTCCTGGGATTCGACATGGGCGCCCGCTGGGGCTCGGGCGTGCTGCTCGACTCCCCCGGCTTCCGCGGACTGCTCGGCGCCCGCAGCTTCGGCAACGACGGCGCCGGCGGCCAGTTCGCCTTCGGGGACGACGAGTTCGGCGTCGGCTTCGGGTACGTCGCGAACCGGATGATCGGCCACGGCGACGCCCGGGCGACCAGGCTGATCGAGGCGCTGCGCGGGTGCCTGGCGTGACGGACTTCCTGGCCCGGCTGACCGCGATGGCCGCCACCGGCGGCCTCGGCGACTTCCGTTACAACGCCTCGCTGCCCGCACTCGCCGCCCGCTACGGGGATCCCTGGGACGGCGGGCGGATCCACCGCGCGTCCCGCTGGCCGCACGGCTTCGGCTGGGGCGACGTGGTGACGGTGTTCTGCCACTGCCGCCGGCTCCAGTCGCTCTCGCTTCCGGTCTGGCACGGAGACCTCGAACTGCCGCTTCCCGGGGGCGCGTTGCAGACCCTCGACACCCGGGTCACGGAGTCGTCCCTGGTCGCCGCGCTGACCGCCGCCGGCTGCTCCTGGAACACGGTGACGTACGAGAACCTCCCCGACCAGCGCACCCTGGAGGTGCCGGTGGCCGGGGAGGTCCGGGCGGTGTTCGTCCTCGTCGACCGCGAGGAGCGCGACGCGCCCCCGCTCGACGACTGGCTGCTGCACAAGGCCCTGCTCTGGGGCTACGAGCACACCGACTGCCCCGAGCCGGACCGCTCCGTCCCGGACGACGGCTGGGGCCTGGCGAAGGACTGACGCCCGCCCACCGCGGGCCCAGTCCCCACCGGCAGGATCCCGTCCCCCGTACGACGTGCGGACGGACCGTTCAGACCCCCGTCCCGAACGGTCCGTCCCCTCCCGCCGCACGGGCGGGGTTTCCCTGCTACGCGAGCAGGAAGTCGAACACCGCCTTGCGCCCGACGCCGCTGCGGTCCCGGGACTGCACCGAGTGCGCCGCACCCGGCACGATCACGACCTGCGGGTCGTGCGCCATGGCGGCCTCCTGGTGCAGCCACTCCAGCGGGGTGGAGAGGTCACGGTCCCCGCCGAGCAGCAGCACCGGCACGTCGGGCAGCTTCCGGTGCGCGGGCGGGGTCGGCGGGACCTTCTCGCGCGGCCAGTCCAGGCAGGTCAGCAGGCTGCCGAGCCCGGTGGCGGTGGCCGGGTCGAACGGCCAGGTCTGCTCGGCGGTGAGCCGCTGCCGGGTGCGCTCCAGCGCCGCCGCCCGGCCCTCCACCGGGGTGTCCGAGGTGCCCCACGGGTAGTGGCCGTCGGCGCACAGGGTGCTGGCGTGCAGGCCCTGGCTGAGGAATTCGGCCGGCACCGCGTCGCCCTCGTGCGCTCCCTCGATGAAGCCCTGGAGCTTCTCGGGGTATCCGGCGGCGGCCTCGTGCAGGGCCTCCGGGATCCCGCCGTAGTTCGGGTCGACGAACTCGTAGCTGGTGAGCGTGTCCAGCACGGCCGGCCCGTCGTGGTAGCGGCGGACGGTCTCGGCGAGGTCGGCGCCCGGGTCGGTGGTGCAGC
Source organism: Kitasatospora sp. NPDC004745 (assembly GCF_042873275.1). Classification (NCBI taxonomy): domain Bacteria; kingdom Bacillati; phylum Actinomycetota; class Actinomycetes; order Kitasatosporales; family Streptomycetaceae; genus Kitasatospora; species Kitasatospora sp. NPDC004745. Next base: position 454,880 of record NZ_JBIALK010000004.1, read on the forward strand.
CGGTGGCCTGGCAGGCGGCCCGCAGCACCCGGGCACCGGCGGGCAGGGCGGCGAGGTCCAAGGGGTCGTAACCCTGTTGCGGGACCACGGAGTCGAGCACCAGCCGGTTCACGTGGCCGGGGTGGGCGAGCGCGTACCGCTCGGCGACGAAGGTGCCGTAGGAGACGCCGTCCAGCGTGAGGCGGTGGGCGCCGAGGGCGCGGCGCAGCAGGTCGATGTCGTCGACGGTGTCCGCGGTGGCGTAGTGGCGCCGGTCGGGGCCGAGCGCGGCCGCGCAGTCCCGGACGGCCTGCGGGGTGGGCGGGGTGAGGTCGGAGGCGCCCATCTGCTCCTGGAGGGCGGGGCACTGCAGCGCGCCGCCGCCGGTGCCCCGCTGGTCGAACATGACCAGGCGGTAGTCCTTGAGGACGGGCGCCAGACCGTCCGCGACCCGCTTCACCAGCGGCACGCCGGGCTGGCCCGGCCCACCGGTGAGGAAGAGCAGATCGCCCTTGGGGGCGTGGGTGTTGCCGCCGACGGCGACCTTCAGCCCGAGGGCGCCGGGGTCGGAGCCGCTGTGGTCGAGCGGGACGGTGAGGGTCGCGCAGGTGAAGTCCGGCAGGTCCGGGCAGGGGGCCTGTCCGGTGAGTCCGCTGCCGGGGGCGGGCCGGTCGGGGCTCGCCGGGGCCGCGGCGGCGGGAGTGGCCAGCGTGGTGCCGGCGACCACCGCGACGGCGCCCAGCAGGGCGGCGATGCGGCCGCGCGTGCTCGTCATGTTCGTCCTTCCGGTCGGACCGCGTGCCGTACTGACGCGGTCACGGAAAAGCCTGTGCCCTGGGCCGCTCCGGACGCGAGGATTAGGGCCAGGATTCGACCAGCTTCGAAGGGTCGAGGACCCGAACGGCCCATCGGACGGCGTCGGTGACACGGGCGGTGCGCCCCGGTCCGGCGGCGCACGCAGGGCAGGACGCAGGGGGAAGGACGGCGGCCGTGATCCGGCTCACCATCGACTCGACCGGGCTCGCCCGCACCCGTTTCGCGGTGTCACCGCTGCACGAGGCGGTGAACACCCTGATGGCGTCCGGGCTGAACACCCGCACCGGCCCGTACGCCTGGGTGGGCCGGACCCGCCGGGTGTTGCGGCGGGAGCGGCTGGAGCTGCTGTCCGGGCTGGCGCTGGACCAGGCCGGCGGCTACCTGCCCGACTTCCTCTCCCCCCACCCGACCGGCCCGGCCCCGACCGTCGCGGAGCAGCTGGAGGCCGTCCGCCGGACGCCGCCGGAGCGGGTGCGGGCGGAGCTGGACACGGTGCAGCACGGCGTGCCCGCGGCCCGGCTGAACGGCCGCCCGGTGCCCGACGTCGTGCTGCGCACACTGGCGCGCGGGCCCCGCTACTTCGCCGAGCGGGTCGCGGACGAACTGGGCCGCTACTGGGACGTGGCGCTCGCCCCGTACTGGGCGGACGCCCGGGCCGTGCTGGACGCCGAGATCGACCAGCGGGGCCGGTTCCTGGCCCGGCACGGCTCGGGCGCGCTGTTCAACTCGCTGGCCCCGCAGATGTGCTGGGCCGAGGGGCGGATCGAGTTGGAGAGCCGCTTCGAGGTGGCGCTGCCGGCCCGGATGGTCCTGCTGATGCCGACGCTGGTGAGCCACGAGATCCACCTCATCCTGGACCCGGTCGACGGCGTGCACCGCGCACCGACGGTGATGTACCCGGTCCCGCGGGTGCCGTCGACCGTGCCGCACGCCCCCGCTCCCTCGCTGGCCCAGCTGCTCGGGCCGACCCGGGCGGACCTGCTGTCCGCACTGGTCGGTCCGGCCACCACGGCGGCCCTGGCCGCCCGGCACTTCCTCAGCGCGGGCACGGTCTCGTACCACCTCGGGGTTCTGCACCGCGCGGGCCTGGTGAGCCGGGTGCGCAGCGGGCGCGAGGTCTTGTACCGGCGGACGCCGCGCGGCGAGGAACTGGTGGAGGCCCAGGAGGACGGCGGCGAGGGCGGCTCGTGAACCGGCGCGTACGCCCGTCCCACGCCCCCTGGGTACGCGTCACACCAACGCGCGCGGCAGGACCGCCTGCACCCATTCCTCCGGCTGCGACAGGTGCGGAGCGTGACCGGCGCCGGCGTACAGGTGCCGTTCGGCCTTCGGCAGCGTGAGGTCGATCAGGTCCAGCACCTCGCCGAACATCGGGGCGCTGTCGTCGCTCTGCGTCAGCAGCACGGGATCGGTGAAGTGCGCCAGGCCGGCCAGGTCGAGGTCCAGCGCGTCCGGGTCCCGCAGCTCGTCCAGGTAGGTCGGCGCGTTGCGGATGTACGTGTGCCGTATCGGCGCGGGCAGCTGCTCCCACGCGCCGGGGCCGAAGGCCAGGGTCTCCACGTACAGCTCGGCGGCGGCCGCCGACTCCGCCTGCTCCAGCAGCGCCCGGACGGCGGCGATCCGGTCGGCGAAGGCGGTGCCGATCGGGCGCAGGTCCGGGTCGGCGAGCAGGATTCCGGTGCCGGGCGGCTCGTGGACGGCGATGCCCCGCATCAGGTCGGGACGGGCGGCCGCCAGCCGGAGGGCCACCAGGGCGCCGTAGGAGTCGCCGTAGACGAAGGCGGGGGCGAAGCCGAGGGCCTGGATCAGGCCGGCCAGGTCGGCGGCGTCCTCGTGGACCGACCCCTGGGTCAGCGGGTCCTCGCTGCGGCTGTGCCCCCGGCGGTCGTAGGCGACGGCGGTGGTGGACTCGGCCAGGCCCGGCAGCACCCGCGCCCAGCCGTCGGCGTCGCTCCACGAGCCGTGCACCAGGACGATCCCGGGGCCCTCGCCACGGACCTCGTAGTGCAGCGACACCCCGTTGACCCTGACCTCGGACATCACGAGCCTCCCGATCTCGGCGGTGCTCCCCCACCAGCCTGACACAACCGGTCGGAAGGCTCAGATCAGTGACGGAACCGGTGGTCGCCGACGCGGCCGCCGGGGGCGCGGGCCCGACCCGGCGGGGAGGCGGCCGGTCACGGCCCGGCCGGGGCGTCGGTGTCACCGAGGGTGATGTAGCCCGGGCCACCGAGAGCTCGTCGGCGTTCCCGGCCCACGATCGCCCGGCCTTCCCTAGGGTGTGACGGAACAGATCGCGAGGGGGAGGCGCCGGAGTGTCGGCCGAGGCAGCACCGGGTGTGCACAACGAGATCCGTGACGGGGTGTTCCTCAACACCGTGGTCCAGGGCAGGCACGTCAACCTCCGCCTGCCCCGGGAGATCGACCGGGCGCTCTCCGGCCTCCCCCCGTGCTCCTCCACCTTCACCGGCCGCGACGCCGAGCTGGCGACCCTCCTCGCGGGGCTCGCCCCCGGGGCCGCCGGGCAGTCGCCGCGCGTCCAGGTGGTGGCCGGCCTCGCGGGCATCGGGAAGACCGAACTCGCCGTCCAGACGGCCCATGCGGCGCTCCGCGAGGAGTCGTGGTTCCCCGGCGGAGCCCTCTTCGTCGACCTGCTCGGCTACGACCCGGACCACCGCCTCTCCCCCGACCACGCCCTCGACGGCTGGCTGCGCGCCCTGGGCATCCCGGCCGAGCACATCCCGCCCGGCGTCCAGGACCGGTCCCGGCTCTTCCGCAGTGCCCTGGCCGCCCTCGCCCGGGCGGGCCGCCCCGTCCTGCTCGTCATCGACAACGCCGCCGGCTACGACCAGGTCCGCCCCCTGCTGCCGGGCGACGGCGTCACCGCCGCCCTCGTCACCTCCCGTGACGGCCTCGCCGTCGACGCCCGGTTGCACGACCTCACGGCCCTCGGCCCCCGGGCCTCCGTCGACCTCCTCGACCACGCCCTGCGCGAGGCCCGCGGCGGGGGCGACACCCGGGTGTCCGACGCCCCCGAGGACGCGGCGACGGTCGTCCGGCTCTGCGCCGGTCTGCCGCTGGCCCTGCGCATCGCGGGCGCGCTGCTCGCCGACAGCCCCGGCCGGCCGCTGTCCTCCCTGGCGAGGGCCCTGGAGGCGGACCACACCCGGCTGAGGCGGCTCCACTACGAGGACTTCGCCGTCCGCGCCGCGTTCGACCTCTCCTACCGGCGCCTGGACGCCACCCACGCCCGCCTCTTCCGTCTGCTCTCCCTCAACCCGGGCCCCGACCTGGCCACCGAGGCCGCCGCCGCACTGGCCGGGGTCGACGACGTCGAGGCCGAGGAGCTGCTCTGCGACCTCTCCCGCGCCCACCTCGTCGAGCAGGCCGGCGGGTGGGGGCGCTGGCGCATGCACGACCTCGTCCGCCTCTACGCGGGAGAGCAGGGGAACCTGCCCGCCCACGCCGCCGCCGACCACCGCGACACCGCCCAGGACCGGCTGCACGAGCACTTCACCGCCACCCTCCGGGCCGCCAACACCCATCTCGCCGCCCTCCTCGATCCGCCCTCGCCCCGCTTCGCCGACCTCGCGGCGGCCCTGGCCTGGCTGGACGCAGAGCGGCCCAACCTCATCGCCCTCGTCACCGCCGCCCCGCCCCTCGGGCGGCCGCGCGCGACGACCTCCCTCGCCCTGAACCTGTCCCACTTCCTGAGCCGCCGTCGTCATCTCGACGACCTGCTCGACGTCACCGCCGCCGCCTTGAGGACGTTCCGCGAGCGAGGCGACCACGCGGGCGAAGCCGGGGCCCTGAACAACCTCGGCGTCACCCTGCGGAAGAAGCGCAGGTTCGAGGAGGCCATCGACGCCCACACCCGGGTCGTCGCCCTACGCCGCCGACTGGGAGACCGCAGTGGTGAGGCCGTGGCGCTGGTCAACCTCGGGGTCGCGCTCCGGGACGTCCGCAGGTTCGAGCAGTCCATCGACGTCCAGACCCGGGCAGCCGCGATCTTCGCCGAGCTCCACGACCGTCATGGCGAAGCCAAGGCCCTGAACAACCTGAGCCTCGCCCTGAGGGAGGCCCGCAGGTTCGAGGAAGCCATCGAGGTCCTCTCCCGGATCGGCACCGTGTTCCGTGACCTCCACGACCTCGAGAGCCAAGCCTCCTTGCTGAACAACCTCGGTGCCGCACACACGGCGGTCCACAGGTTCGAGGAAGCCATCGCCGCCCACGACCGGGCCGCCGCGACCTACGCCGAACTCCACGACCGCCACCGGGAGGCCATGACCCTGGCCACCCTCAGCGAGGCTCTGGTGAAGGTGGGCAAGTTGGAGGAGGCCATCGACCTCCTCACCTGGGCGGGCACCGTCTTCCGTGACCTCCACGACCCCCACAGCCAGGCCAGCACCCTGAACAACCTCGGTATCGCGCTGCGGAAGGCCCGCAGGTTCGACGAAGCCATCGCCGCCCACACCCGGGCCGCCGCGACCTACGCCGAACTCCACGACCACCACCGCAGGGGCGGTGCGCTGAACAACCTCGGCCTCGCTCAGAGCCGGGCGGGCAGGTTCGACGAGGCCCTCGATTCGTTGTCCCGGGCCGCCACCATCTTCCGAGAGCTCGACGACCGCCACAACGAGGCCAGGGCCCTGGCCAACCGTGCGCAGGCTGCGGAGCGGGGCCAGGCTCCGCCGGACTGACCCCGACGCTCCGTCACCGCCCCCGCCCCGCCCCTCAGCCGAGGCCGCGCACCGGGGGCTCGTCCCGGGTCCCGTCCTCCGCCACCACGGTGAACCGCTCCCGGCCGGTGACGGACAGGGTGACGGGGTTGACCGACACCGTGTCGTTGACGTCCAGTTCGCTGCGCCGCCGCCCGGTGGCCGCCTCGACGCTGGTGAGCTTGTCCCGGGTGAGCGCCCACACCGAGGGGCCGTCGACCACCACGCCGATGACCTGGTCGTCCAGCCCGGCCGTCCAGCGCTTGGCGCCGTCCGCGAGGGAGTAGGCGACCAGCCGCCCGGTGGCGGTGCGGCTGGGGTTCTTGCCACCGGTGATCCGCACGTCGTCGGGCCGTTTGCCGGGGACGATCAGCAGGTCGCCGACGACCACGCCGCCGTACAGCGGCCGGGCGTCGAACTCGTCGAAGGCGTGGACCCCGCCGAGCATCACGTCGAGGTCGTACTCGTCACCGGTGACCGGTATCGCGGCCCGCTGCCGGCCGGCCCGGTCGTAGCTGAGGACGGCGTGCGTGCCGCGCTCGCCCTGGGTGTCCACCCACACCGCGAGCGGCTCGACGGAGACGACGGCCAGGTTCCGCAGTCCGCCTGCACCGGGGAGCGCGACCCGCGTCTGCTCCCGGCCGTCGGCCGGGGAGAGCGAGCGCAGCACGGGTTCGGCCGCCCCGCACTGGGCGACGGTGACGACCGCCGCCGCTCCTCCGGCCACCTGGAGCGGCGCGCAGCCGGTGTCCGGGTCGCTGCGCCAGGCGGCGGCGCCGTCGGCGAGGCGCAGGGCCCGCCAGTCGGTCCGTTCCTGGAGGACGGCCTCGTCGTCGGCGACGGCGAGCAGGTCCGGTTCGGCGGTGTCGCCGAACCGGGCGGGGGCGTCGGCCACGGCCGTCCACCGGGCCGTGCCGTCGGAGAGGTCGAGCGCGGTCACGGATCCGCAGGGCTGGTCGTGCGGGGAGTGGCCGAGCAGTCCGAGGCCGCGGCCGGTGCCGCGGCTCATGGCGCACACGGAGTCGTCGCCGGGGGGTGTCCACCGCCAGGCGACGGTGCCGGTGCCGCTGCGGTAGGCCACCACCTGGTCGGGCCGGACCCGGACGACGAGGTTCCCGCTGGTCCAGCTGCCGACGGCGCGGGCGGTGGCCGGCCGGTCGGGCGGCGCCTTCCAGTCGTCGTTGAGGCCCGTCCCGGCGAACAGCGCGAACGCGCCGACGCCCAGCGCCGCGCCGCCCGCGATGGCGGGGACGCCGCGCCGGGGGTGGAGCAGGGCCCAGAGCAGGCCGGCTGCACACGGCATCAGGCCGAGGATGCTGACGATGCCCATGGATCCGAGGCTGTCGCCGCCGAAGCCCTGGGACGGCCCGAGCAGCACCGCCAGGCCCATGCTCGCGAAGAAGGCGCCGAGCAGGCCCCCGGAGACCACCATCCAGGTGTCCCGGTCCAGGGCGGGCCCGGACGGCCCGAACCGCCTCGCGCCGGCCCGCCCCGTTCGGACGTCCTTGTCCCCGGGCACGTCGGCCATGCCGGTCCCTCTCCGTGAAGCGCCGCCCGCCACACGAGCGCCGATCATCGGATGATTTCAGGACAAGGAAAGATCCAAAACCAAGAGCGTGGAAAACCCGGCCCAGCCCCGGCCCCCGGCCCAGCCCCGGCCCGCCACCCGCCACCCGCCACCCGCGCGTCCCCCGGTTGACAATAGGCAGGCAAACACCTGCATAATCGAAACGTGAGCCTCGAAGCATCAGCGATGGACTCGGTCTTCAAAGCACTGGCCGACCCCACCCGCCGCCTCCTCCTCGACCGCCTGCGCGAGCAGAACGGCCAGACCCTGCGCGAGCTGTGCGAGCACCTCGCCATGGCCCGCCAGTCCGCCACCCAGCACCTGGACGTGCTCCAGCGGGCCAACCTCGTCACCGTCGTGCGCCGGGGCCGGGAGCGGCTGCACTACCTCAACCCGGTCCCGATCCACGAGATCGAGGAACGCTGGATCGCCGGCTTCGAGAAGCCCAACCTGCAATTGATCAGCGCCGTCAAGAACCAGGCAGAGGACTACGCCATGACCGCCACCAGCACCCCCGTGCCCAGCTACGTCTACGTCACCTACATCCGCGCCACCGCCGACCAGGTCTGGCAGGCCCTGACGGACGCCGACCTCACCGCCCGCTACTGGGCGCACGCCAACGTCTCCGACTGGCGGCCCGGCTCCCGCTGGGAGCACCGCCGGACGGACGGCTCCGGCACCCTCGACGTCGTGGGCCGCGTCCTGGAGGCCGAACCGCCGACCCGGCTGGTGCTCACCTTCGACGACGCGCCGAAGGGCGGCGACGACCCGCGGCCCGCCGAGGACGCGTCCGTGGTGACCTTCCTCGTCGAGCCGCACGAGTCGATCGTCCGGCTCACCGTGACCCACGAGAACCTGCCCAACCTGGAGATGTACCGGGGCATCTCGCACGGCTGGGCGGCCGTGCTGGCCAACCTCAAGTCCCTGCTCGAAACCGGCGAGGCGCTCCCGCAGGCCCCCTGGGCGATGTCCCGCCCGCAGGCCTGAGGGGGCGGGCGACATGCTCGACACCACCCGGCTCCGCGCGGCCTACCGCGCCCTCCTCGACGCCGCCGCGGCCCCCGGCACCCCGGCCGCCCCGCCGGACGGCGAGTGGACGGCCGACCAGGTGCTCGCCCACGTCTCCCTGGTCACCGCCACCACGCTGGCCGCCGTCTCGGCCGTCACCGCGGGTGCGAACACCGGCTACGACAACCGCCACGCCCTGGACACCTGGACGATCGACCGGACGATCGTCCTCGCGGGCGGCGGCACCGCCGGCCTCCGGGAACGCATCCGGGTGCAGGGCGAGGCCCTCTGCGCCCTCGCCGGCCCGGGCCTGAGCGAGGCCGAGCTCGACACCCCGGTGCCCACCCTGCTGCTCTCGAACGGCACGGTCCTGGTCGACCGGCCGCTCCCGCTGCGGGACCTGCTCACCGGCCTCGCCGACGTCGAACTGCCCGCCCACACGGCACAGTTCCGCGCCCTGGTCGCCGCGTAGCGCTCCGGGCCGGCCGGAGTGGGAGGTCGGCCGGGCCGACTTCCCGCTCCGCCCGGCGGGCCGGCCGGCACCCCCGCCGGCCTCCGCCCACGCCCGCCGCGCGGGCCGCGCCGGGCCGGGCCCCGGCCCCGCCCCGAGGGCCCGGCACCGGTGACGGCCCGCCCCCGCGGGGCGGTAGGTTGAACCGGGGCCGGGGCGCGGCACCGGGGCGTGAAAGGGGCGGGGGATGCAGCCTGGCGACGTACTGGACGGACGGTACGAGCTGGTCGAGCAGATCGGCGAGGGCGCGTTCGGCGCGGTCTGGAAGGCGCGCGACGCGCGGATCCAACGACTCGTCGCCGTCAAGGTGATGCTCCCGGGCACCGGCAACACCCCGAAGGACGCCGCCCGGTTCGTCCGCGAGGTCGCCACCGCCGGCGCGCTCAACCACCCGTCGATCGTCACCGTGCACGACTTCGGCCAGCACGACGGATCGGGCCGGCCGCTGTACTTCCTGGTCATGGAACTGCTCGACGGCGCCCCGCTCAGCCGCCACCTCGGCGAGGGGCCACTGCCGCTGCACCAGGCGCTCGCCTGGGCCGTCGAGATCTCCCAGGCGCTCGCCACCGCCCACCGGGCCGGCGTCGTCCACCGCGACGTCAAGCCGGCCAACGTGATGATCCAGTCCTCCGGGGCGGTCAAGGTCGTCGACTTCGGCATCGCCCGGGTCGGCGCCGCCGACGACGGCCTGACCAGCACCAACGTCATCGTCGGCACCCCCGCCTACATGGCCCCCGAGCGCTTCGACGGCGGCGGCCTCGACGCCCGCTCCGACCTCTACGCCTTCGGCTGCCTGCTGTACGAGCTCCTCACCGGCCGCACCCCCTTCCGCGGCACCCTGTACGAACTGATCCGCCAGCACGGCGAGGTCCACCCGCCCGCGCCCGGCACCCTGCGGCCCGGACTCCCCGCCGAGGTCGACGCCCTCGTCCTGGAGCTGCTCGCCAAGGACCCCGGACGACGCCCCCCGCACGCCGAACAGGTCGCCGACCGCCTGCTGCACATCGCCGAGCAGGCCGGACGGGCCCCGGCCGGCCACCACGCCACCGTCCGGGACGTCCCCGCCGCCCAGGAGGACCCGTACGTCCTGGCCCGCCGCCAGGAGGCCGACCGGCTGTTCGCGCAGACCCGCGACCAAGCCGCCCAGGCCGCCCTCCAGTTCGAGGCCGGCATCGCCCGGCAGCGCCTCGAGGCGGAGCAGGACATCGCCGCCGTCCGGGCCCGCGGCGAGGCCACCGCGCGGCAGACCATCGCCGACGCGCAGCGCCGCGGCGAGGAGATCGAACGCGAGGCCGCCGCCCGGGCCGCCGCCAGCCTCAAGCAGCTCTCCGAGGCGGAGCAGCGCACCGACCTGCTGCGCCGTCAGACCGACAAGCTGCGCGCCGACGCCGACAGCCTGCGCCGCAGCGTCGACAACGCCCGCCGGCAGGCCTCCGACTTCCTCGCCGACGCGGCCGCCAAGGCCGGGCTCGGGCCCTCCCCGGAGCCCCGGCACGCGATCGCCCCGCCGCCCGGGGCCCAGCGCCGCAACCTGTCCCGGCTGCTCCCCGGCCGGAAGGCGGCCGACGGCGAGCAGGAGCAGGGCGGCCGGGCCTGACCGCGGCCGCCCCGACCACCCGCGCCGACCACCCGCGCCGGGGCGGCAGTCGCCCGGCCGGCCGGGCGCACGCACGGCTCACCCGCACCCGCGCCACCGGCCGGGTCCGGCGGTCCCCGCTCGACCACCACGACCCGCCCGCGGAACCGTAGAATCCGCGGGTACGCACCAGGGAGGGATCGAGTGTTCCGAGCACGACGGCCGCGCGCCGCCCAGCTGACCCCGCCACCAGGAGGCGACGGCGCGACCGGCCGGGTCACCGGCGTCGTCCTGCTCCTGCCCGGCGGCTTCCTGCGCAGCCGGCGCGGCCCCCTGAAGGTCGCCGAGCTGGGACTGCGCGACCTCACGGCCGAACTCACCGCCCGCGGCCGCCCGCACGGGATCGCCGTCCACCTCCTGCGCTACCGCTACAGCGGCTGGAACGGCGCCGACGCCGACACCGCCGTGGACACCCGCTGGGCGCTGGACGAACTCGCCCGCCGTTACGGCGACGTCCCCGTCGTCCTCGTCGGCAACTCCCTCGGCGGACGCGCCGCCTTCTGGTGCGCCGGCCACCGCAACGTCGTCGGGGTCGCCGGAATCGCCCCCTGGCTGCCGAGCGGCGACCCGGTCGAACAGCTCGCCGGCCGCCGCGTCCTGATCGTCCACGGCACCGGTGACCGCAGTGCCGCCAACGCCGTCCAGTCGCTCGAGTACGCCCTCCGGGCCCGGCCCGTCAGCGCGGACCTCGCCCGGTACGAGGCACCCGGCGCCAACCACTACCTGATCCGCGAGGCGGCCGACATCAGCGCCATCACCACCTCCTTCAGCCTCGCCGCGCTCGACGCCGAACCGGCCCCGCCCGCTCCGGGCACCGTCTGCACCCGTCTCCCGGCGGCCCGTTCGTAGCCGCGCCCCGGGCACCGGGCGCCCGGCCGGGCAGCGCCCCGCCGGGCGTCGCGCCCGCCCGGCCGCGCACGTCCGCACGCCGGAATCGTGTTGGCGGCCGGGCGGCCGGGCCGCCTATGGTCGGGGGATGACCACTCGAACCTTCCGCATCACGGTGCGCGGCGTCTTCGACGGCCTCAGTGCCGAGCAGCGTGCCGAACTCCTCGCCCGGGCGCCCGAGCACGACGTGCTGCGCGCCGCCTTCACCCCCGAGGGCCACCTCAGTTACGACCTCGCCGCCCGCACCGCCTTCACCTTCCGCTTCCTGGACTCGGGCGAGGCGGAGGAGGACGTCCTGGCGGCCACCGAGCGCGCCGAGCTGGCGGCGCAGGAGTGGCTGACCACGCGCGGCTACGGCTACAAGAACCTGCGCTCGCTGGCGGAGGACCTCTCCCAGGCTCCGCTCGGCAAGCGGCAGCGCCGCGCCGCCCGGGCCGACTGACCCCCTCCCCCCTCCGCTACCTCCTTGACGGCCGAGCACGGCGATATGCTTGAGCAGTCAAGGAGGTAGCAATGATGACCCCGCAGGCCGACCGGCCCGACCCGGCTCAGCCCGACCCGGGCCCCGTACCGTCCGAACCCGCCCGGCCGGACCCGCTCGACACCGCCCTGCGCCTCGTCCGAGCCCAGGCCGCCGTGATCAGGCGCTTCGACGCCACCCTCAGCGGCCTGCACGGCGTGAGCCTCTCCGACTTCACCCTGCTGCTGCACCTCGGCGCCGCCCCCGGCGGCCGGATGCGCCGCGTCGACCTCGCCGAGGCCCTCGGCCTCACCGCCTCCGGCGTCACCCGCGGGCTGGCACCCCTGGAACGGATCGGCCTGGTCTCCCGGGAGGCGGCGGCGCGCGACGCCCGGGTCGCCTACGCCGCACTGACGCCCACCGGACGCGAACGGCTCGCCGAGATGCTGCACACCGCCCGCCGGACCGCCGACGACCTGTTCACGGCCGACCAGTGGGGCGCCGACGACCTGGGCCGGCTCTCCACCCTGCTCACCCGCCTCGGCGGCACCGCCCCCGACCAACGCCCCGGCCGCCCCCCGACCTAGGCTGAACCCGCACCACGAGCACCACCCCCAGCAGCCCCGGCAGCCCCACCACCAGGAAGGACGGGACCATGCCCCAGGCGCCCGACACCACCACCCCCGACCTGACCGTCGACGGCACCGGCCTGCTCTGCGTCCAACTGCTGCTGCGCCTGCGCGCCCGGATCGCGGACCTGCCGGCCGGCGCGGTGGTCCACATCCACACCACGGACCCCGCCGCCCCGCTCGACCTGCCCGCCTGGTGCCACCTGACCGGCCACGACTACCTCGGCCCGGTCCCCCACCCGGCCACCGACCGGGAGGTCTACGCCCTGCGCCTCACGGCCGCCGCCCGCCCCACCCGTGCCGACCGCCCCTGGCACACCGCCCCGGCCGCCGACTGACGCCGCGCCGGCTCCCGGCAGGCGCCGGGGCAAGCACAGCAGGCCCGCCCGCAGCCGGGCCCCGGACCCTCCGCCGACCCGGTGTGCCACGATGAAGGGAGCCGAACAGCCGCGCACCACAGGGAGGTTGACCGCCGTGGATCCGATCCTCAGTTGCCTCTGGCAGGACCAGGACGGCGAGTGGGCACTGACCGTCAGCCATCACGACGACGGCTGGGAGCTGGTCGCCGCCGCACCGCACTGGTCCGAGTCGCTCCCCTTCACGGACCGGGACGAGGTCCGCCGGCTCGCCCAGGCCCTGCTGGACCTGCCCGCCGACCCCGAGCCCTACGAGTGCGAATGGCACCTCTCCCGTTCGGAGTCCGACGGCTCCGAGGGCGAGCACACCCACTACGCGACCTTCGCCGTCGGGCTCGACCCCACCGACGACCACCGCCCGTACCTCGCCTACCAGTCCTACTACCATCGGGGTCACGGTGCCGCGCTCGGCCTGGAGGTGATCTGCGAGGACCCGCCGGTCGACCAGCTGCGCGCCCAGGCCCGGGCCTTCCTCGCCGGTCTGCGGGACGACCCGCCGCGCCGGCCGTGAGGGCCACCGGCACGCACCGGCGGCCGGGCCGGCCCCGGGCGCGTCGGCCCGCGCCGACCGCTCCGGTGCGACTGCCGAACTCCCCGACGCCGCCAACCCGTTGAGCACCTGTCGGCCACCCGCCGACCGCCGACGGCGGCGCCGGAAGCTCCGCCGCCGCCGACGCGCACCGCAACGGCACGCCGCCCCTCCCCGCCGGGAGGGGTCGGCCGCCGCTACCGGGTCAGGCGGTCCGCCGCAGCAGCGCCAGGTACATCGCGTCCGTCCCGTGCAGGTGCGGCCAGAGCTGCACGTCCGGCCCCTCCCCGAGCGCCGGGACACCGGGCAGCAGCGGGCGGGCGTCGATCCACTCGACACGGCCGCCCTCGGCGCGCAGCACATCGTCGACGACGGCCCGGGTCTCGGCGAGGTGCGGCGAGCAGGTCGCGTAGCCGACCACGCCACCGATCCGGGTGGCCTCGACCGCCGAGCGCAGCAGGTCCCGCTGGAGCGGGCCGAAGGCCGCGACGTCGGCCGGCCGGCGCCGCCAGCGCGCCTCCGGCCGGCGGCGCAGCGCGCCCAGGCCGGAGCAGGGCACGTCGACCAGCACCCGGTCGAAGCCGCCGGAGCGCCAGGCCGGGCGGGTGCCGTCCGCGGCGATCACGGTGTAGGGCCCGGGGTTGCCGTCGAGGGCCCGCGCCACCAGGCGCGCCCGGTGCGGCTGCTTCTCGCTGGCGACCAGCCCGGCGCCGCGCTCGGCGGCGAGGGCGCCGAGCAGCGCGGCCTTGCCGCCGGGGCCGGCGCAGCCGTCGAGCCAGAGCCGGTCGGGGCCGTCCAGCGGCGCGTTCGCGAGGGCGAGGGCGACGAGCTGGCTGCCCTCGTCCTGGACGCCGGCCCGGTTCTCCTGCACGGCGGTCAGCGCGCCCGGGTCACCGCCCTCGGCGAGCCGCAGCGCGACCGGGGACCACCGGCCGGGCAGCGCCTCGGGCAGCGCCTCGGCCAGTTCGCCGACGGTGGCCCGGCCGGGCCGGGCGACGAGCGTCACCTCGGGCCGCTCGTTGTCGGCCCGCAACAGCTCCTCGATCGCGGTGCGCCCGGACGCGTCGGGCTGCCAGCGCCCGAGCGAGTCCCAGAGGGCCGAGACGACCCAGCGCGGGTGCGAGTGGACGACGGCGAGGTGGTCCTCGGCGTCCCGGTCGTACGGCGGGGCGACCTGCTCGATCCAGGTGTCCAGGTCGTGGGCGCTGATCCGGCGCAGGACGGCGTTGACGAACTTGGCCTTGCCGTCACCGAGCACCACCCGGGCCAGCTCGACGGTGGCCGAGACGGCCGCGTGGCTGGGGATGCGGGTGGTGAGCAGCTGGTGGGCGCCGAGCGAGAGGACGTCCAGCACCGGCGGGTCGACCTTGCTGAGCGGCCGGTCGATGCAGGCGGCGATGACCGCGTCATAGGTGCCCTGCAGGCGCAGGGTGCCGTAGACGAGCTCGGTGGCGAGGGCGGCGTCGCGCCGGTCCATGCCCTTCTGCTCGGCCTCGCGCAGCAGCGACGGCAGGATCAGGTTGGCGTAGGCGTCGCGCTCGTCGACGGCACGCAGCGCGCGGAACGCGACGATCCGGGCCGGGTCCTTCTTCGGGCGGCGGTGCGGGCGGGGGGCGCGGTTGGCGCTGGGAGTGGTCATCGGTGCCTCAAGGTGCTGCGGTGGCTATCGGGTACTGGTCGTTCAGGGGTGCTGCTGTCGGGCTGCCGCCGTCCTGGTGCTCGTGGACCGAACGGTCCGGTCCACGAACAGTAACGCCAAAGCGCCGGCCCGGCCGGATCAGGCCCCGGCTGCGAAGCGCTCGCCGGACTCCAGCCGCGCGCCGCGCGCCCAGTCCGCCGCCCGCATCGCCTTCTTGCCCTGCGGGCGGACCTCGCCGAGCTCGACGTCGTGGCTGCCGGTGCCGACCCGCACGCTGTTCTTGCCGACCACGGCCAGCTCGCCGGGCGCCAGGTCGGCCGACTCCGGCAGCAGCCGGACCGGACCGGTGACCTTCAGCCGCTCGCCGCGGAACTCCGTCCAGGCGCCCGGCGCGGGGGCGCAGCCGCGCACCACCCGGTCGATCCGCAGCGCGGGGTGGGCCCACTCGATCCGCGCGTCCTCGACGGTGATCTTCGGCGCGAGGGTGATCCCCTCGGCCGGCTGCGGGACGGCGTGCAGCGAGCCGTCCGCGATGCCGTCCATGGTGGCCGCGAGCAGCCGTGCGCCGGACAGCGAGAGCCGGGTGAGGAGTTCGCCGCTGGTGTCGGTGGGGCGGACCTCCTCGGTGATCACGCCGTAGACCGGGCCGGAGTCCAGGCCCTGCTCGATCAGGAAGGTGGACGCGCCGGTGACCTCGTCGCCGGCCAGCACCGAGTGCTGGACGGGCGCCGCGCCGCGCCAGGCGGGCAGCAGCGAGAAGTGCAGGTTGACCCAGCCGTGCTCGGGGATCTCCAGCGTGCCGGGGCGCAGCAGTGCGCCGTAGGCGACCACCGGGCAGCAGTCGGGGGCGAGTTCGGTGAGCCGGGCGACGAAGTCCGGGTCGCTCGGCTTCGCCGGCTTGAGGACCTCGATCCCGGCCTCCTCGGCGCGCTGGGCGACGGGGCTGGCGACGAGCTTGCGGCCGCGGCCGGCGGGGGCGTCGGGGCGGGTGACCACCGCGACGACCTCGTGCCGGTCGGAGGCGAGCAGGGCGTCCAGGGCGGGAACGGCGACCTCGGGGGTGCCGGCGAACACGAGGCGCATCAAGTGCCTTTCTGCAGAGGGGGAGCGGACGACGCCGGAGTCAGCGCGCGGAGCCGAAGGTGCTGTGCGGGGAGACCTTGACGACGGGGGCGGGGCCGCCGCCCCAGTCGGTGTCCCGGATCGCCTTCAGGGCGGCCTTGCGCTGCTCGCGGTCGAGCCGGTCGATGAAGACGATGCCGTCGAGGTGGTCGGTCTCGTGCTGGATGCAGCGGGCGAGCAGCCGGGTGCCCTCCAGGGTGACCGGGTCGCCGTACATGGTGAAGCCCTTGGCGACGACGCCGTACGCGCGCTTGGTGTCGTAGCGCAGGCCGGGCAGGGACAGGCAGCCCTCGGGGCCGTCCTGCTCCTCCTCGGTGAGCGACAGGTCCGGGTTGATCAGGTGCCCGGTGACGCCGTCCACGTGGTAGGTGAACACCCTCAAGGAGACGCCGAGTTGGGGCGCGGCGAGGCCGGCGCCGGGGGCGTCGAGCATGGTGTCGGTGAGGTCCCGGACGAGGGTGCGCAGTTCCTTGTCGAAGGTGGTCACCGGCTGAGCGGTGGCCCGCAGGACGGGGTCTCCGAAGAGACGGATCGGCTGGATCGCCACGAGGAACGGGCTCCTGTCCGTAGAAATCCGCAGCATTGGGGTCCCGCCAAGTCTATGCAACGCGCGGGGGCCTCCGCCCGCGCCCCCGACCCCGCGGACGCACCCGCCACGCACCCCTCCCGCACCCCCGGCACCGGCTACTGGCATATCCCGAGTCTGTCGCGCGGCGTTACCCCGGCCCCCGCTCCGGCGTTGGTCAAGTGAGATTGACCGGGGTCGGGGCGCACGGGACACCGCGCCCCGGCCGAGCCGAACCGTACGGAAGGTGGCACGTAGGCCATGGCCGAGCAGATCAACCACGACGCCCGGGCGCGGGCGAGCCTTCACCTGCTGGTGCGGGACATCGAGCGGGTGAGGCGGCAGGTCGACGCGCTGCGGACGCTCACCGCCCAACTGGGCAACGTCTACCGGCCGCGCCGCCCGAGCACCTCGGCCGGCTTCGTGGTGTACGGGCGGGCGCCCGCGCCGACGGTGCGGCTGGCGCAGGAGCTGCGGGAGAGCGTGGAGACCCTGGTGGCGGCGGCGGTCGAGTTCGACCGGGCGCTGGGCTTCTCCTGGGACTCGGTGGGCTCGGCCCTCGGGGTCACCAAGCAGGCGGTGCACCGCCGGTACGGGATGCGCCGCCCCACCAGCGAACTCCTCGCCGCCAGCGGCGCCGTCCCGGGCCCGGGCCGCCCGGACCGTTCCGAGGAGCTGCCGGCGGCGCCGTCCGGCGGCCTGGCCGTCACCGTCCCGGCGGCCCGCCAGGGCGGGCTGGACCGCACCGCCCTCGAACGCAACGCCCTGGAGCGCACCGCTCTCGAGCGCACCGCTCTCGAGCGCACCGCGCTGGAGCGCACCACCGGGGACCGCACCGCGCCGGACCGCGCCCCGGTCGACCGCACCGGCATCCCGCTGCGCGGCTGACCCTTCCGGCCCGGGCCACCCGGGGCGGGGTGGCCCACTCACCCCGCCCCTCGCTCCCGCGCCTCGCGCCCGCCCCCGCCACGGCCCGCACCCCACCGCGTCCCCGGCCGGCACCCCGGCCCCCGTACCCCCGGCCGGCACCCCGGCCCCGCCACGGCTACCCGATGTCGGTCGGGTCCACCCGCACCCGCACCGCCTCCGGCGTCCGCAGCGCGATCCGCGCGATCTGCGCCGCCTTGAGCGCCGCCGCCAGCGCCGCCCCCTGCCCGGGCGGCACCCGCAGCAGCGCGCGTTCCTGTTCCTCCCCCCGCAGCGCCGGCGCCGGCACCGGCCCGAGGACGTCCGCCTCCGACGGCAGCCGGATCAGCCCCAGCAGGTCGGCCACCGCCGCCGGGCTCCCGCTCACCGAGGCCATCCGCGACACCGGCGGGAAGTGCAGCTGTGCCCGTTCGTCGCGCTCCAGCCCGGCGTGCCCGAGCGGGTCCCAGCGGACCAGCGCCTGCACCGGCCGGGCCGAGGGCTCGGCGACCACGACGACCGTCCCGCCCTCCTCGGCCGGCCGGACCAGTGCGGCGGCCGCCAGCCAGAGCCGCAGCGTCTCCTCCCCCGCGCGCAGGTCGGGCCGGCTCAGCAGGGCCCAGCCGTCCAGCAGCAGCGCGGCGCCGTACCCGGTGCCGCCCTCGACGACCGGCTCCGCGCCGGGGGTGGAGATCACCAGCGAGGGCTCGTCGGGGACGGTGGCCAGGACCGCGTCCCGCCCGGAGGTGCGCACCGGGACCCGTGGGAAGGCCTTGCCGAGCTCCTCCGCGGTGCGCCGGGCGCCGATCACCTGGGCCCGCAGCCGGAACGAGCCGCACTCGGGGCAGTGCCAGTCCGTCTCCGCCTGCCCGCACCAGCCGCAGCTCAGCGCCTCGTCGGCGGAGGGCGCCTCCAGCGGGCCCTCGCAGCGCCGGCAGCGGGCCGGGGTCCGGCACCGGCCGCAGGCCAGCCGGGGCACGTAGCCGCGCCGGGGCACCTGGATGAGCACCGGGTGCCCGGCGGCCAGGGCCTCCCGGGCGGCCTCCCAGGCCACCGAGGGCAGTCGGGCGGCCTGGGCGGCGGCGTCGCGGTGCTGGTCCTGGTCCGTGACGGTCCGCACCCTCGGTGCGACCCGCCGCACGGTCTCCCGGTCGGCGGCGAGCGGGCGGGCCCAGCCGGTGCTGACCAGCTGCGCGCCCTCCACCGTGACGGCGTGACCGCCGAGCAGCACGGCCGCGCCCTCCTCCGCGGCGCGCAGCAGGGCGACCTCGCGCACGTGCGGGTGCGGGGCGCGCGGGTCGCTGTGGCTGTTGTCGCCGTCGGACCAGACGACGACCAGGCCGAGGTCGCGCACCGGCGCGAACATGGTGGCGCGGGTGCCGATCACGGCGTGCACCGAGCCGCGGCTCACCGCGAGCCAGCGCCGGTAGCGTTCGCGCGGGCCGAGGTCGGCCTCCAGCGCGACGTGCCGGCCCGGCCCGAGCAGCTCGGTCAGCGCCCGGTCGACCCGGGCGACGGACCGCCCCTCGGGCAGCACGACGAGCGCGCCGCGCCCGCCGGAGAGCGTCGCCGCCACGGCCCGGGCGATCTCGTACGGCCAGCCGGGGCCGGGCAGCGCCGCCCAGACGGCGCGCGGCGAGCCGCCGGCGGCGAGCGAGGCGAGGAGGTCGGGCCCGGCCGGGTAGCGCTGCCAGCCGCCGGGGGCGGGGGCGGGTGGGCGCGGCAGCGGGGGCGGCGAGGGTTCGGCCTCGGCCTTGGCGTGCCGGGGCGGGACGGCCAGCTGGAGGACGTCGGCGAGGGTGCCGGCGTAGCGGTCGGCGACGGTCCGGCAGAGCCGGAGGAGGTGCGGGGTGAGCACGGGCTCGGGCGAGAGGACCTGGGCGAGCGGCGCGAGCGGGCCGGGGAAGTCGCTCTTCTCCAGCCGGGCGACGATGAAGCCGTCGTGCAGTTCGCCGCCCTCGCGCTGGCCCTTGACCACGCGCGCGCCGAAGCGCACCCGGACCCGGACGCCGGGCCGGGCCTCCTCGGCCATCGCGGCCGGCACCTCGTAGTCGAAGAACTTGTCGATGGTGAGCACGCCCTTGTCCACCACGACCCGGGCCACCGGCAGGTGCTCGGCGCGCTTGGCGCCGCGCCACGTCCGGGGCTTGGCCCGCTTGACCGTCTCCCGGATGAACGCCAGCTGCTCCGGCTCGGCGGCCCCGTTCTCCCCTGTGCTGCTCATCGCTCCCAAGTACTACCAGGTCACACCGACAGTGCGCACGAAAGGCGGCGCCCGCCCCGGTCGGGGCGGGCGCCGCCTTTCGCGGAGCGCGGGGTCAGTCCTTGACGGCGGCCTTCAGCTGCTCGACCCGGTCGGTGCGCTCCCAGGTGAAGTCCGGCAGCTCACGGCCGAAGTGGCCGTACGCGGCGGTCTGGGAGTAGATCGGGCGCAGCAGGTCCAGGTCGCGGATGATCGCGGCGGGACGCAGGTCGAAGACCTCGCTGACGGCCTTCTGGATGGACAGCACGGGCACGGACTCGGTGCCGAAGGTCTCGACGAAGAGACCGACCGGCTCGGCCTTGCCGATCGCGTACGCGACCTGCACCTCGGCGCGGCGGGCGAGGCCGGCGGCGACGATGTTCTTCGCCACCCAGCGCATCGCGTACGCGGCCGAGCGGTCGACCTTGGACGGGTCCTTGCCGGAGAAGGCGCCGCCACCGTGGCGGGCCATGCCGCCGTAGGTGTCGATGATGATCTTGCGGCCGGTGAGGCCGGCGTCGCCCATCGGGCCGCCGATCTCGAAGCGGCCGGTCGGGTTGACCAGCAGGCGGTAGCCCTCGGTGACGAGCTT
The DNA here is from genome assembly GCF_042873275.1 of Kitasatospora sp. NPDC004745. NCBI lineage: Bacteria > Bacillati > Actinomycetota > Actinomycetes > Kitasatosporales > Streptomycetaceae > Kitasatospora > Kitasatospora sp. NPDC004745. The sequence goes on from NZ_JBIALK010000004.1 coordinate 475,103, forward strand.
GATGCCCTGCTCGGCCAGCGCCTTCAGCTCCGGCTCGACCACGAACTCGCGGATGTCCGGGGTGAGCAGCGACTCCAGGTCGATGTCACTGGCGTGCTGGGTGGAGACCACCACGGTGTCGAGGCGGACGGCCTTGTCGCCGTCGTACTCGATGGTGACCTGGGTCTTGCCGTCGGGGCGCAGGTACGGGATGGTCCCGTTCTTGCGGACCTCGGTCAGCCGGCGGGAGAGGCGGTGCGCCAGGGTGATCGGCAGCGGCATGAGCTCGGGCGTCTCGTCGGACGCGTAGCCGAACATCAGGCCCTGGTCGCCGGCACCCTGCTTGTCCAGGTCGTCCTCGTCGCCCTCGACCCGAGCCTCGTACGCCGTGTCGACGCCCTGGGCGATGTCGGGCGACTGGGCCCCGATGGACACCGAGACGCCGCAGGAGGCGCCGTCGAAGCCCTTCTTGGAGCTGTCGTAGCCGATCTCCAGGATCTTGTCCCGGACGAGCTGGGCGATCGGCGCGTACGCCTTGGTGGTCACCTCGCCGGCCACGTGCACCTGGCCGGTGGTGATCAGCGTCTCCACGGCGACCCGGGAGGTCGGGTCCTCCCGCAGGAGAGCGTCAAGGATGGTGTCGCTGATCTGGTCAGCGATCTTGTCGGGGTGGCCCTCGGTGACGGACTCCGAGGTGAACAGGCGGCGAGACACAGCGCTCCCTGGGGTTGCAGCGGCTGCTGACTGAAGGCCCCCGGTGACCGGGGACTTCCGGAAAGACTTGATTCCTGGAGTGTAACGGGCCGGTTCTGCGGAACGTCACCCGCTTCCACAAATCAAGACCGTTCTCAAGCAGGGCTCAATCGGCTCCCGCCGGTTTCCAGCCGCCGCGCGACGAGGTCCCAGACGACGTCCGCGAGGGCCTCCTTCGGACCGACCGGAACGGGGGTCTCGCTGCCGTCCGAGCCCAGAACCACGGCCTCGTTGACGTCCGTGCCGAAGGCCTTGCCGTTGCCCACCTCGTTGACGACGAGGAGGTCGCAGCCCTTGCGGGCGAGCTTCGCGCGGCCGTTCGCGAGCACGTCGTCGGTCTCCGCCGCGAAACCCACGACCAGTTGGCCCGAACGGGGGCGGTGCGCCGACAGCTCGGCCAGGACGTCGGGGTTGCGGACGAGGGCGACGGGCGCCGGCTCGACCCCCTCGACCTTCTTGATCTTGCCGGTGGCGTACTCGGCGGGCCGGAAGTCCGCCACGGCCGCGGCCATGACCACGGCGTCCGCGTCCCCGGCCGCCTTCAGCGCCGCCTCCCGCAGCTCCAGCGCGGTCGACACGTGCACCACGTCGACCCCGGCCGGGTCGGGCAGCTCCGCGTTGGCCGAGACCAACGTCACGCGCGCCCCGCGCGCCGCTGCCGTCACGGCGAGCGCGTACCCCTGCTTGCCGGAGGAGCGGTTGCCGAGGAAGCGCACCGGGTCCAGCGGCTCGCGGGTGCCACCGGCCGAGACCACCACGTGCCGGCCGGCCAGGTCGGTCGGCACCGCGCCGCCGCGGCGCAGCACCGACCGGCAGGCGTCGAAGATCGCGGACGGCTCGGGCAGCCGCCCCTTGCCGGTGTCCTTGCCGGTGAGCCGCCCGACGGCCGGCTCCAGCACGATCACGCCGCGGCGCCGCAGCGTGGCGACGTTCTCCCGGGTGGCCGGGTGCTCCCACATCTCGGTGTGCATGGCGGGCGCGACCACGACCGGGCAGCGGGCGGTGAGCAGGGTGTTGGTGAGGAGGTCGTCGGCCAGGCCGTGGGCGGCCTTGGCGATCAGGTCCGCGGTGGCGGGGGCGACGACGACCAGGTCGGCCTGCTGGCCGATCCGCACGTGCGGCACCTCGTGCACGCGCTCCCAGGTCTCGGTGGCGGCCGGGCGGCCGGACAGCGCGGCCCAGGTGGCCTCGCCGACGAAGTGCAGCGCGGCCGCGGTGGGCACCACGGTGACCTGGTGGCCGGACTCGGTGAACCTGCGGAGCAGCTCGCACGCCTTGTAGGCGGCGATGCCGCCGCTGACGCCGAGGACGACGCGCGGCGCCTCCACCCCGGCCGGATCCGAAGTCGCGCTCATGCTCCCGCTCTCCTCCACTCCTGGGACGTGCACACCCTACGACCCCTCAGCTGCGACGCGCACTGTGGTGCCCGGCACAGCCCGCCGGCACCCCCACGACACTCCACGGCACCCCGCCGCACCCCCGGCGGCACCGGGCCCCGGCCCCCGCGGGCACGGCACCGACGGCCCCCCGGACACGCCGAAGGGCCCGGCGGAAACGATTCCGCCGGACCCTTCGAGCAGAGAGCTCCGGAACCCGCCTCAGGCGGCCTCGATCGCCTCGGCGGTCAGCATGCCCGCGTTGATCTCGCGCAGCGCGATCGACAGCGGCTTCTCGTGGACGTGGGTGTCGACCAGCGGGCCGACGTACTCCAGCAGGCCCTCACCGAGCTGGGAGTAGTACGCGTTGATCTGGCGCGCGCGCTTGGCGGCGTAGATCACGAGGCTGTACTTGGAGTCGGTGGCCTCGAGCAGCTCGTCGATCGGCGGGTTGATGATGCCCTCGGGCGCGGTCATGGAAGAGGACACGCTAAAACCTTCCGAAAGGGTGGAAAAGACAGACAGGTCAGGCTACACCGAGCAAGGCTAGCAGTTCGGCCGCTACCTGCTCGACCGAGGTGTTGACAAGGGTCGTGTCGAACTCGGGCTCGGCCGCGAGCTCGACCTTCGCCGCCTCCAGCCGCTTCTCGATCACGTCCTGCGGCTCGGTGCCCCGGCCGGTCAGCCGGCGGACCAGCTCGTCCCAGCTCGGCGGGGCCAGGAAGACCAGCTGCGCCTCGGGCATCGACTCGCGGACCTGGCGGGCGCCCTGCAGGTCGATCTCCAGCAGGACGGGCTCGCCGCGCTCCAGCTTCTCCAGCACCGCCGAGCGCGGGGTGCCGTAGCGGTTGCCGGCGAAGACGGCCCACTCCAGCAGTTCGCCGTTGGCGATCAGCTTGTCGAACTCGTCGTTGTCGACGAAGTGGTACTGGACCCCGTTCTGCTCGCCCGGCCTCGGGTGGCGGGTCGTCGCCGACACCGAGAGCCAGACCTCGGGGTGCTGCTTCCTCATATGAGCGACGACCGTGCTCTTGCCGACCCCCGAAGGGCCGGAGAGCACGGTCAGCCGCGGACGCTCACTCATGCACCGATTATCCCGGATCGCGGACGATCCCGGGACCACGGGGGCACGGTCAGGCGGCACCGCCGCCGAACTCCCGCTCCAGGGAGGCGATCTGGTTCGTGCCGAGGCCGCGGACACGACGGCTCTCGCTGATGCCGAGGCGCTCCATGATCTGCTTGGCACGGACCTTGCCGACGCCCGGAAGCGACTCCAGCAGGGCCGAGACCTTCATCTTGCCGATCACGTCGTTGTCGGCCTTGCCGGCCTTGATCACCTCGTGCAGGGAGGCGCCGGAGTGCTTGAGCCGGTTCTTGACCTCGGCGCGCTCCCGGCGAGCCTCGGCGGCCTTGGCGAGCGCGGCGGTGCGCTGTTCAGGGGTAAGGGGCGGAAGAGCCACGCCGTTCACCTCAGGGTGTGGAAGGAAGGGATTGAGCTATGACTGGTTTGGTTCCCAGGACACCGTCCGCAGATCGAACCCAAGTGGAATCACAGGGCCCTTGACCTGCGGGAGCTACGAGTTCGCGGCTCTCCGATGACCTATCGCCGGACACTACCCGTATTGCGGCGCCACGTCAGGAAAAGAACACGAAAAGTCCTGGTCAGCCAAGGCCGACCAGGACTTTCCAGGGCAAAATGACCGCGATTGCGAAACTTTGACACCGCCAATGTGACGGCGCTCACGTCAACCGCCCCGCCGCCCCGCCGTCCTGCGGACACTGCGCAGGGTCACCGGGCGGCTACCGGGGCGCGTCCGCGGGCCCGGCCGGGCCTACTTCACCGCGTCCGCGTACTCGCCCACGAACCGCTCGGCCGCCGACCGCAGGGCCGCCACCGAGGGGCCGTGCCTGAGCACGTCCCGGCTGACGCTCGGCACCACGTTGATCACCGAGGCGCCGAACACCCGCGGCAGGTCCGCCATGGTGGCCCCCTGGGCGCCGATGCCGGGAGCCAGCAGCGGGCCGTTGATGGCCAGCTCCACGCCCGCGTCGGCGAGCGTGGCGCCGACCACGGCGCCGAAGGAGCCGAGCGGCGCGGCACCCGCGTTCTCGGCCGCCAGCTGGCGCAGCACCGCGGCCGCGACCGGCTCGCCGTCCGCACCGACGGCGCGCTGCACCTCGGCGCCCTCCGGGTTGGAGGTGAGCGCCAGCGCGAACACGCCGCAGCCCTGCGCGCGGGCCAGGTCGAGCGCCGGGCGCAGCGAGCCGAAGCCCAGGTACGGGCTGACCGTGACGGCGTCCGAGAACAGCGGGCTGGCGGGCGACAGGAAGGCCTCCGCGTAGGCGGCCATGGTGGAGCCGATGTCGCCGCGCTTGGCGTCCATCAGGACCAGCGCGCCGGCCGCCCGGGCCTCCTCGACGGACTTCTCCAGCACCGCGACGCCCTTGCTGCCGAAGCGCTCGAAGAACGCCGCCTGCGGCTTGAGCACGGCGACCCGGTCGGCGAGCGCCTCGACGACGGTGCGGCTGAAGGTCTCCAGGCCGGCGAGGTCGTCGCCGAGCCCCCAGGCGGCGAGCAGGGAGGCGTGCGGGTCGATGCCGACGCAGAGCTGGCCGCGGGTGTCGAGCGCCTGGCGCAGCCGGGCGCCGAACGGGGCGAGGGTCATGTCGTCCTTTCCGAAGGTGGTACGGGGGTTCAGGAGGCGGTCTTCGCGCCGTCGACGGCGCTGCCGACGGCCGCGGCCAGGTCGCGGAAGCCCGCGGCGCGGATCCGGGCGGAGAGGCCCCGGTGGATCCGGCGGCACCAGAACGGGCCCTCGTAGATGAAGGCGCTGTAGCCCTGGACGAGGTCGGCGCCGTGGATGATCCGCTGCCAGGCGTCCTCGGCGGTCTCCACGCCGCCGACCGAGACCAGCGTCAGCCGGCCCCCGGTGCGGGCGCGCAGCCGCTGGAGGACCTCCAGGGCGCGGGCCTTGAGCGGGGCGCCGGAGAGGCCGCCCATGCCGATCTCCTCGACCCGGGCGGCGTCGGCCCGCAGGCCCTCGCGCCCGATCGTGGTGTTGGTGGCGATGATGCCGTCCAGGCCCAGTTCGAGGGCGAGGTCGGCGACGGCGTCGACGTCCTCGTCGGCCAGGTCGGGGGCGATCTTGACCAGCAGCGGGACGTGGTGCGCGGTGGTGCGGTCGGCCGCCTCGCGGACGGCGGCGAGCAGCGGGCGCAGGTGGTCCACGGCCTGCAGGTTGCGCAGGCCGGGGGTGTTCGGCGAGCTGACGTTGACCACCAGGTAGTCCGCGTACCTGGCGAGCCGCTCGGTGGACTTGACGTAGTCGGCGACGGCGTCGGCCTCCTCGACGACCTTGGTCTTGCCGATGTTGACGCCGATCACCGGGGTGGAGCTGGTGTGCGGGCGGGCGGCCAGGCGCGCGGCGACCCGGGCCGAGCCCTGGTTGTTGAAGCCCATCCGGTTGATCAGCGCGCGGTCCTCGACCAGGCGGAACAGCCGGGGCGTCGGGTTGCCCGGCTGGGGCTCGCCGGTGATGGTGCCGATCTCGACGTAGTCGAAACCGAGCATGGCCAGGCCGTCGATGCCGACGCCGTTCTTGTCGAAGCCGGCCGCCAGGCCGAACGGGCCCGGCAGGTCGAGGCCGAGGGCGGTGGTGTGCAGGGCGCGGTCGCGCGGGGCGAGCACCAGCCGGACGAGCGTGCGCAGGCCGGGCACCGAGGAGGCGAGCCGGATCCAGAAGAAGGCGAGGTGGTGGGCCTTCTCGGGGTCCATCTTCTTGAAGACGAGGTCGAACAGCAGCTTGTACAAAACCCAACTCCCGGATCAGGGCCCGGATCCGGCCGTGAGCACCCGGATCAGGGCATGGAAGTGGGGGGCACCCGTCTGGCGTCGGTGCCCCCCACAGCGGTGGTGCTACTTGCGGCCCGCGTTGATCAGCTCGGCGTGCTCCTGGAGCGACATCACGCCGACCTCGTCGCGCAGCAGCCGGTCGATGCCCTGGACGGCCGCGCCCATCGCCTGGATGGTGGTCAGGCAGGGCACGCCGCGGGAGACCGCGGCGGTGCGGATCTCGTAGCCGTCGAGGCGGCCGCCGGTGCCGTACGGCGTGTTGATGATCAGGTCGACCTCGCCGTCGTGGATCAGCTGCACGATCGTCTTCTCGCCGTTCGGGCCCTCGCCCTCGCTGTGCTTGCGCACCAGCGTGGACGGGATGCCCCCGCGCTGCAGCACCTCGGCGGTGCCGGCCGTGGCGAGCACCTCGAAGCCGAGGCTGACCAGCGCCCGGGCCGGGAAGACCAGGTTGCGCTTGTCGCGGTTGGCGACCGAGACGAAGACCTTGCCCTTGGTCGGCAGCGCGCCGTAGGCGCCGGCCTGGGCCTTGGCGTAGGCCGTGCCGAAGACCTTGTCGATGCCCATGACCTCACCGGTCGAGCGCATCTCCGGGCCGAGGACGGTGTCCACGCCGCGGCCGTGGACGTCGCGGAAGCGGCTCCAGGGCAGCACGGCCTCCTTGACCGAGATCGGGCAGTCGGCGGGCAGCGTGCCGCCGTCGCCCTCGGCCGGGAGCAGGCCCTCGGCGCGCAGCTCGGCGATGGTGGCGCCGAGCGAGATCCGGGCGGCGGCCTTGGCCAGCGGCACCGCCGTCGCCTTGGAGGTGAACGGGACGGTCCGGGAGGCGCGCGGGTTGGCCTCCAGCACGTAGAGGATGTCCCCGGCCATCGCGAACTGGATGTTGATCAGACCGCGGACGCCGACGCCGCGCGCGATGGCCTCGGTGGAGGTGCGCAGGCGCTTGATGTCGTAGCCGCCGAGGGTGATCGGGGGCAGCGCGCAGGCGGAGTCGCCGGAGTGGATGCCGGCCTCCTCGATGTGCTCCATGACGCCGCCGAGGTAGAGCTCGGTGCCGTCGAAGAGCGCGTCGACGTCGATCTCCACCGCGTCGTCGAGGAAGCGGTCGATGAGCACCGGGTGCTCGGAGATCAGGCCGGCGTGGCGCTCCAGGTAGGAGGCGAGCGAGGCCTCGTCGTAGACGATCTCCATGCCGCGGCCGCCGAGCACGTAGGACGGGCGGGCGAGCACCGGGTAGCCGATCTCGTCGGCGATCGCCTTGGCCTCCGCGAAGGAGAAGGCGGTGCCGTGCTTGGGGGCCGGCAGGCCGGCGTCGCGCAGGACGCGGCCGAAGGCACCGCGCTCCTCGGCGAGGTCGATCGCCTCGGGCTGGGTGCCGACGATCGGCACGCCGTTGTCCTTGAGCGCCTGGGCCAGGCCGAGCGGGGTCTGGCCGCCGAGCTGGACGATCACGCCGGCCAGCGGGCCGGCCTGCTGCTCGGCGTGGACGATCTCGAGCACGTCCTCCAGGGTGAGCGGCTCGAAGTAGAGCCGGTCGGAGGTGTCGTAGTCGGTGGAGACGGTCTCCGGGTTGCAGTTGACCATCACGGTCTCGTACCCGGCGTCGGCCAGCGCGAAGGAGGCGTGCACGCAGGAGTAGTCGAACTCGATGCCCTGGCCGATGCGGTTCGGGCCGGAGCCGAGGATGATCACGGCGGGCTTGGTGCGCGGGGCGACCTCGTTCTCCTCGTCGTAGGACGAGTAGAAGTACGGGGTCCTGGCGGCGAACTCGGCGGCGCAGGTGTCGACGGTCTTGAACACCGGGCGGATGCCGAGCGCGTGCCGCACCTCGCGGACCACGTCCGCCTTCAGGCCGCGGATCTCGCCGATCTGCAGGTCGGAGAAGCCGTGCCGCTTGGCGTGGCGCAGCAGCTCGGGGTTGAGCTTCTCGGCCTCGGCCAGCTCGCCGGCGATCTCGTCCAGCAGGAAGAGCTGGTCGACGAACCACGGGTCGATCCTGGTGGCCTCGAAGACCTCCTCCGGGGTGGCGCCGGCCCGGATCGCCTCCATGACGGTGTTGATCCGGCCGTCGGTCGGCACGACCGCCTTGGTCAGCAGCTCGGCCTTGTCGCCCACCGGGCCGACCCAGCTGAACTGGGAGCCCTTCTTCTCCAGCGAGCGCAGCGCCTTCTGCAGCGCCTCGGGGAAGTTGCGGCCCATGGCCATGGCCTCGCCGACCGACTTCATGGTGGTGGTCAGCGTGGCGTCGGCGCTCGGGAACTTCTCGAACGCGAAGCGCGGGACCTTCACCACGACGTAGTCGAGGGTCGGCTCGAAGGAGGCCGGGGTCTGCTCGGTGATGTCGTTGGGGATCTCGTCCAGGGTGTACCCGACGGCCAGCTTGGCGGCGATCTTGGCGATCGGGAAGCCGGTGGCCTTGGAGGCGAGCGCCGAGGAGCGGGAGACGCGCGGGTTCATCTCGATGACGATGACCCGGCCGTCGTCGGGGTTGACGGCGAACTGGATGTTGCAGCCGCCGGTGTCCACGCCGACCTCGCGGATCACGGCGATGCCGACGTCGCGCAGGATCTGGTACTCGCGGTCGGTGAGCGTCATCGCCGGGGCGACGGTGATCGAGTCGCCGGTGTGCACGCCCATCGGGTCGAAGTTCTCGATGGAGCAGACGACCACGACGTTGTCGTTCTTGTCGCGCATCAGCTCCAGCTCGTACTCCTTCCAGCCGAGGATGGACTCCTCCAGGAGCACCTCGGTGGTCGGCGAGAGGGCCAGGCCCTGGCCGGCGATGCGGCGCAGGTCCTCCTCGTCGTGGGCGAAGCCGGAGCCGGCGCCGCCCATGGTGAAGGAGGGGCGGACGACGACCGGGTACCCGCCGAGCGTGTCGACGCCGGCGAGCACCTCGTCCATGGTGTGGCAGATGACCGAGCGGGCGGACTCGCCGTGGCCGATCTTGGCGTTGACGGCCTCGACGACGCCCTTGAAGAGCTCGCGGTCCTCGCCCTTGTGGATCGAGTCGACCTTGGCGCCGATGAGTTCGACGTTGTACTTGGCGAGCACGCCGTTGGCGTCCAGCGCGATCGCGGTGTTGAGCGCGGTCTGCCCGCCGAGGGTCGGCAGCAGCGCGTCGGGGCGCTCCTTGGCGATGATCCGCTCGACGAACTCCGGGGTGATCGGCTCGACGTAGGTGGCGTCGGCGATCTCCGGGTCGGTCATGATCGTGGCCGGGTTGGAGTTGACCAGCACGACCCGCAGGCCCTCGGCCTTGAGGACCCGGCAGGCCTGCGTGCCCGAGTAGTCAAACTCGGCGGCCTGGCCGATCACGATCGGGCCGGAGCCGATCACCAGGACGGACTTGATGTCAGTGCGCTTAGGCACGCTGGCCCTCCATGAGCTTCACGAAACGGTCGAAGAGGTAGGCCGCGTCGTGCGGGCCGGCAGCTGCTTCGGGGTGGTACTGCACGCTGAAGGCGGGGACGTCCAGTGCCTGGAGGCCCTCGACCACGTCGTCGTTGAGGCAGACGTGGGAGACCTCGACCCGCCCGTAGGGGGTCTCGCTCACCTTGTCCAGCGGCGCGTTCACGGCGAAGCCGTGGTTGTGCGCGGTGACCTCGACCTTGCCGGTGGTGCGGTCCTGCACCGGCTGGTTGATGCCGCGGTGGCCGTACTTGAGCTTGTAGGTGCCGAAGCCCAGCGCGCGGCCGAGGATCTGGTTGCCGAAGCAGATCCCGAAGAACGGGGTCCTGCGCTCCAGCACGCCCTGCGCCACGGCGACCTGGTGGTCGGCGGTGGCCGGGTCACCCGGGCCGTTGGAGAAGAAGACGCCGTCCGGCCGGACCGCGTAGAGGTCCTCCAGGGTCGAGTTGGCCGGCAGCACGTGCACCTCGATGCCGCGCTCGGCCATCCGGTGCGGGGTCATCCCCTTGATGCCGAGGTCCAGCGCGGCGACGGTGAAGCGCTTCTCGCCGATCGCCGGGACGACGTACGCCTCGGTGGTGGCCACCTCGGCGCACAGGTCGGCGCCCTTCATCTCGGGCGACTGCTGCACCCGGGCGAGCAGGGCGGCCTGGTCGGCCAGCGCCTCACCGGAGAAGATGCCGCAGCGCATCGCGCCGCGCTCGCGCAGGTGCCGGGTCAGCGCCCGGGTGTCGATGCCGCTGATGCCGACGACGCCCTGGCGGACCAGCTCCTCGTCCAGCGAGCGGGTGGAGCGCCAGTTGGAGGCCACCCGGGCGGGGTCGCGCACGACGTAGCCGGCGACCCAGATCTGCTTGGACTCGTCGTCCTCGTCGTTCCAGCCGGTGTTGCCGATCTGCGGGGCGGTCATCACGACCACCTGGCGGTGGTACGACGGGTCGGTGAGGGTCTCCTGGTAACCGGACATGCCGGTGTTGAAGACCGCTTCGCCGAAGGTCTCGCCGGTCGCGCCGTAGGCCTCGCCGCGGAAGGTCCGGCCGTCCTCCAGGACGAGCACGGCGGGGACGCGTTCCCGCCGTTGGCGCTGCGTGGTGGGGGCAGGTGCGGTCATCGGGAAGCCTCTTCCGTCTTCGTCGTCGTACGTGTTGCGAGGTGAGTGACCGCCTCGACCCAGGCGGCGTGCTCATCGGGGTGGTCGGCCCGGAAGCCGGAGTCCAGCTCGGTCTCCCCGTGCGTCCAGGTGACGACGAGCAGACCGGCCGGGACGACCTTCCCGGCGATCCCGGAGTCCGTGCGGGCACCGGTGAGGTGCCCGGCCGGGATCCAGAGGTCGACGTCGCCGGGGCGCCGTACCAGCAGGCCGTCCTCGCCGAGGGTGAGGTCGGCCCGGCTGCGGTTGCCCAGGCCGTGCGCGACGACCCGGTCGAGCCAGTTCCCGGCGGTGGTGGTGCCGTGGTACCGGCCGCTGGTCTCCAGGATGGTCCGGCCGGCCCGGTCCGGCACGGCGGGCAGCGGCGGGATGCCGGACTGGAGGGTGCGCCGCCAGTTCCAGCCCTGCCGCATCAGCCAGTACACGAGGGCGATCAGCACCAGCAGGCCGACGGCCCAGCCGATGTACCCGGGCCAGTTGGTGACCTTGGCCTGCTCCTGGGCGAGGAGCAGCGCGGTCACGCGAGGCCGCCCTGCTCGGCGAGCTCGCCGGCCAGCACGGTGGCGCGCCCGCGCAGGAAGGTGGCGTGCACCCGTCCGGGCAGGTCAAGGCCCTTGTAGGGGGTGTTGCGGCTGCGGGTGGCGAAGCTGTCCGGGTTCACGGCACCACGGTACGCGGGATCGAACAGCACCAGGTTCGCCGGCTCACCGACCGAGACGGACCGGCCCTGGCCGGTGAGACGGCCGATCCGGGCCGGGCGGTGCGACATCCGGTCGGCGACGCCCTCCCAGTTCAGCAGGCCGGTCTCGACCATGGTCTGCTGCACGACCGACAGGGCGGTCTCCAGGCCGACCATGCCCATCGCGGCGACGGCCCACTCGCAGTCCTTGTCCTCGGCCGGGTGCGGCGCGTGGTCGGTGGCGACGGCGTCGATGGTGCCGTCGGCGAGCGCCTTGCGCAGCGCCTGGACGTCCTCGGCGGTGCGCAGCGGCGGGTTCACCTTGTACACCGGGTCGTAGGAGCGGACCAGCTCGTCGGTGAGCAGCAGGTGGTGCGGGGTGACCTCGGCGGTGACGTCCCAGCCCTTGGCCTTGGCCCAGCGGATGATCTCGACCGAGCCGGCGGTGGAGACGTGGCAGACGTGCAGCCGGGAGCCGACGTGCGCGGCGAGCAGCACGTCGCGGGCGATGATCGACTCCTCGGCGACGGCCGGCCAGCCGCCGAGCCCGAGCTCGCCGGAGACCTGGCCCTCGTTCATCTGGGCGCCCTCGGTCAGCCGCGGCTCCTGGGCGTGCTGGGCGACGACGCCGTCGAAGGCCTTGACGTACTCCAGGGCGCGGCGCATCAGCACCGCGTCGTCCACGCACTTGCCGTCGTCGGAGAAGACCCGCACGCCGGCCGCGGACTCGTGCATCGCACCGAGCTCGGCGAGCTTCTTGCCCTCCAGGCCGACGGTGACGGCGCCGACCGGCTGCACGTCGCAGTAGCCGGCCTCCTGGCCGAGCCGCCAGACCTGCTCGACGACGCCCGCGGTGTCGGCCACCGGGGTGGTGTTGGCCATCGCGTGCACGGCGGTGAAGCCGCCCATCGCCGCGGCCTGGGTGCCGGTGAGCACGGTCTCGGCGTCCTCGCGGCCGGGCTCGCGCAGGTGGGTGTGCAGGTCGACGAGGCCGGGCAGGGCGATCAGCCCGGTGGCGTCGATCTCGATGTCGGCCTCGACGGCCAGGCCGGTGCCGATGGCCTTGATGACGCCGTCGGCCAGGTGGAGGTCCTGCGGGGCGCCGCCGAGGATCTGGGCGTTGCGGATCAGGTAGGTCGTCACTGGGCGGTCTCCACGGTGTCGGTGCGGGGTGCGTCGGCGGGGGTGGCACCGCCGAGCAGCAGGTACAGGACGGCCATCCGGACGGAGACGCCGTTGGCGACCTGCTCGACCACGGTGCAGCGCGGCGAGTCGGCGACCTCGGCGGTGATCTCCATGCCGCGGACCATCGGGCCGGGGTGCATCACGATGGCGTGCTCGGGCAGCTGGGCCATCCGGGTGCCGTTGAGGCCGTAGCGGCGGCTGTACTCGCGCTCGGTGGGGAAGAACGCGGCGTTCATCCGCTCGCGCTGCACCCGGAGCATCATCAGCGCGTCCGTCTTGGGGAGCACGCTCTCCAGGTCGTAGCTGATGTCGCACGGCCAGTTCTCGATGCCGATCGGCAGCAGCGTCGGCGGGGCGACGAAGGTGACGTGGGCGCCGAGGGTGGTCAGCAGGTGGACGTTGGAGCGGGCGACCCGGCTGTGCAGCACGTCGCCGACGATGGTGATCCGGCGCCCGGCCAGGTCGTGCCCCAGGCCCGGGTTGAGGTGGCGGCGCATGGTGAACGCGTCGAGCAGGGCCTGGGTGGGGTGCTCGTGGGTGCCGTCACCGGCGTTGATCACGCTGCCGTGCAGCCAGTCCGACTGGGCGAGCCGGGACGGCGCGCCCGAGGCGTGGTGGCGGATGACGACAGCGTCGGCGCCCATCGCCTGCAGGGTGAGCGCGGTGTCCTTGAGGCTCTCGCCCTTGGAGACCGAGGAGCCCTTGGCGGAGAAGTTGATGACGTCGGCGGAGAGCCGCTTCTCGGCGGCCTCGAAGGAGGTCTTGGTGCGGGTCGAGTCCTCGAAGAAGAGGTTGACGACGGTGCGGCCGCGCAGCGTGGGCAGCTTCTTGACGGCCCGCCCGGAGAGCTGGGCCAGCTCCTCGGCGGTGTCCAGGATCAGCAGCGCGTCGTCGCGGCTGAGATCGGCGGCGGAGACGAGGTGGCGCTTCACGCGGGTTACTCCGGGAGGTGCGGTTCGGTGGGCTGGGAGGCCAGGGCCTGCGAGCTTCGGGCGGCGTGGTCGCGGTCGCCGACCAGCACGGCGTCGACGCCGTCGGTGTCGGCCAGGCGGACCTGGACCGCCTCGCGCAGCGAGGTGGGGAGGTTCTTGCCCACGTAGTCGGCCCGGATCGGGAGCTCGCGGTGGCCGCGGTCGACCAGGACGGCGAGCTGCACGGCGCGCGGGCGGCCGATGTCGCTCAGCGCGTCGAGCGCGGCCCGGATGGTGCGGCCGGAGAAGAGCACGTCGTCGACGAGGATGACGAGCTTGCCGTCGATGCCGCCGGAGGGGATCTCGGTGTGCTCCAGGGCGCGGGCGGGCTTGAGCCGCAGGTCGTCCCGGTACATGGTGATGTCCAGGGTGCCCAGCGGGATCTCGCGCCCGGTGATCTGGGCCAGCCGGCCGTGCAGGCGGCGGGCGAGGTGGACGCCCCTCGTGTGGATGCCGAGCAGCACGACGTCCTCCGCGCCCTTGGCGCGCTCGACGATCTCGTGCGCTATCCGGGTGACGACCCGGGCGATGTCCGTTCCGTCCAGCACCTGGTGCGGCGGTCGCGGCGTCGAATCCTGCTGTGTGGTCATGCCGAAGCGGACCTCCTTCCCCGCCTCACTGGACGGGCCTTAAAGGATGTCTGGGACGACCCCCGCCGACCGGGCGAGGGCTTCCGGTCATCGTATCAGCGCGCCGGGAGGCAAACGGACATCCGTCGTTCCGCTTCGGCGGTTCACGCCCCGGACGCACCCCCGATGCGGGCCATTCGCACGACTGCCCCATTCGGCTTGACGCAGCTACCTTACTCTACGTAACCTCACAGTGAGTTACGAGACGGACGTCGAACCCACCGGTAACGGCGTCGGCAATCGCCCGTGACCCACCACTGAACGCGAAGCAATCTCGTCCGGGGAGATCAATGTCCAGCGACTACGCGAAGCAGCTCGGAGGCAAGCTCCGAGCCATCCGCACTCAGCAGGGGCTCTCCCTGCACGGTGTCGAGGAGAAGTCCCAGGGGCGCTGGAAGGCAGTCGTCGTCGGCTCGTACGAGCGCGGCGACCGTGCGGTCACCGTGCAGCGGCTGGCCGAGCTGGCGGAGTTCTACGGCGTGCCCGTGCAGGAGCTGCTGCCCGGCGGCACCCCCGGCGGCGCGGCCGAGCCGCCGCCGCGCCTGGTCCTCGACCTGGAGAGACTGACCCAGGTCCCGTCCGAGAAGGCCGGCCCGCTGCAGCGCTACGCGGCGACGATCCAGAGCCAGCGCGGCGACTACAACGGCAAGGTCCTCTCGATCCGCCAGGACGACCTGCGCACCCTGGCCGTCATCTACGACCAGTCGCCGTCGATCCTCACCGAGCAGCTGATCTCCTGGGGCGTGCTCAACCCCGACGCGCGCCGCGCGGTGCGCGAGGAGGAGGCGAGCTGACGCTCGCCGCACCGGCTCCCGCCAGCGCGAGCACGCAGGTACCAGCAGAAACGTCACGGCGCGGCTCCCCGGATCCCGGGGGCCGCGCCGTCGCGCGTCCGGCGCCGGCCGCACCACCGCCGCCCGGCGGTCAGCAGACCGTCCCCAGGCTGTAGCCGGGCTGCGCCGCCACGCCGTCCAGCCGCACCGGCCGGGCCGACGGCGCCCAGTCCTGCCCGCCGCTCGACCAGGCCCAGGAGGCCGGCAGGTACTCCCCGCAGGAGGCCGCCGAGCCCTGCGACCCGTGCAGCACCGCCACCCCGGGCAGCTCCAGCGCCAGCCCCGCGCACAGCACCGCGCAGACCAGCTCCAGGTCCTCGTCGTTGATCCGGACCACGCCGTCCTCCCACTGCAGCACCCGGGCCGCCGCCGTCAGCCGGCCGCCCGGCGCGTCCACCCGCAGCCGCAGCTCGTACACCCCGGCACCGGCGCCGACCAGCATCCGGCGGAACACCTCGCCGCCGCGCTGGTAGGCGGCGCGCACCCAGCGGGCGTGGTCCTCGTCGGCCTCCCCCGCGCCCCCGACCAGACCGCCGTCCAGCAGCAGGTCGGCGTGGCAGAGCGTCAGCCCGTTCTCCCGGGCCCGGACCAGCCGCGGCACGAAGTCCCCGGCCAGCTCCTCCCCCTGATAGGCCAGCAGCTGGGTCTGCAGCGGCGGGTTGACCAGGTAGCGGTCGCGGGCGGCCGGCTCCGCCGGGTCCAGCCCGTGCAGGACGCAGAACTCCTCGAAGTCCTGCGGGTGGAACATCCGGGCCCGCACCACCTCGAAGCGCTCCACCGCGTCGGCGAGCAGTTCGGCGGTGTCGGCCAGGTAGCGCTCGAAGTCCGGTGCGTCCGACAGCCCCCAGGCACGGGCCCGCGCGAAGTCCGCCGCGCTGGTCAGCACGCCGATGACGAACGCCTGCTCGCCGCCCTCGGCCCGCTGCCGGCGGTGCGGCGCGCGGGCGACGGGCCGCGGGCCGGCGGCGGTGCAGTCGGAGTTACGGCGGGCGCGGCCCTTGCGGCTACTCATCGGTGGCTCCTGGCATCGGCGGCGACCGCCGGGCGACGGTCAGCGGCGGGCTCGCCGCTGACCGTCTATCTCCCCATCACCGCGCGCCGCACACGTACGGCGTGTCACAGGAATGTAACCGACGGTAAGTCGCGGTGAACTCCGCGGAAATCAGGCCCCGCGCGGCACCCGGGCCAGCTGCCTGGACTGCGCGACCAGCCGGCCGGACTCGTCCCAGACCTCGGCGTCCTCCTCGAAGTAGCCGCCGGCCACGTTGCGGGTGGCGTGGGTGACCCGGAGCCAGCCCGGGACCGGCCTGGCCCGCAGGTGGACGGTCAGCTCCACGGTCGGGGCCCAGCCGGGCAGGCCCAGGTCGAAGGTGACGGGCGGCAGCGCGTCGGCGACCAGCAGGAGCAGCAGCGGGTCGGGCTCGCGCCCGTCGGCGAGCCGGAACCAGCCCTGGATCCGCCCGTTGCCGGAGGGCTGACCGAGCGCCCAGCCCACGGTGGACGGGTCGAGCCGCAGGTCGAAGCGCTCCAGCAGCGCCGCCTGCTCGATCAGCTGCGGCGGGGCGTGCTCGACGCCGATGCACTGGTCCGGCGGCGGCAGCTGCGGCGGCTGCGCGGTGGTGCGCACGTCGCCCTCGACGGTGGAGAGGTCGCCGTGGCTGGCCACCACGCGCAGGCGTTCGACGCCGTCCTGGCTCAGCGAGGCGGTGCCGGTGGAGAGGCCGCGGCCGCTGCGCAGCACCTCGGTGCGGACGGTGGCCGGGCCGGGCGTGGAGGCGGACAGGTAGTAACCGCTGATCGACACCGGGTCCGGGTGGTCGGCGTGCTCCAGCGACAGCGCGTGTCCGGCGACGGCGAGCAGCATCCCGCCGTTGACCCCGCCGCCGATCTGCCAGCCGGGGCCGAGTTCGGCCTCGTAGCGGCCGGGCTCGTCGGCGTGTCTGGTCAGGGCGATGCCCCGGTCGAACTCGCTGCGGGTCGCGGTGGTCATGGGGGTGGCCTGCCCTTCACTGCGGGGACGTGTGCGCCTGCGCCCGCCAAGTTACTGGCGAGTAGATCACCACCTTACGCCGCCCGGGTGAAACGCGCGACGGCCGTCGCACCCGGGATCCGGGTCCGACGGCCGTCTGCGGGGCGCCACCGCCTACCGGCGGATGCTCGGCTTCAGCTCCAGGAAGCGCGCGAGCAGGCCGTTGACGAAGGCCGGGGAGTCGTCCGTGGAGAACTCCTTGGCGATCTCGACCGCCTCGTCCAGGACGACCGCGTCCGGGACGCCGTCCTCCCAGATCAGCTCGTACGCACCGAGCCGCAGGACGTTGCGGTCCACTATCGGCATCCGGTCGAGCGTCCAGCCCACCGCGTACTGGGAGATCAGGTCGTCGATCCGACGGGCGTGCTGGACGTACCCCTCGATGAGTTCCATGGTGTACTCACCGACCTGCGGGGTGCCCTCCTCCGGCTTGGGCTCGCGGGCGCGGGCCACCCAGTCGGCGAGGACCTGCTGCGGGTCGACCCCGCGGTGGTCGGCCTCGAAGAGGATCTGGAAGGCCCGGGTACGGGCCTTGCTGCGTGCGGCCGACACGGACTTACTTCACCCGGCCGAGGTAGCTGCCGTCGCGGGTGTCGACCTTGACCTTCTCACCGGTGGTGATGAAGAGCGGCACCTGGATCTCGGCGCCGGTCTCCAGGGTCGCCGGCTTGGTGCCACCGGTGGAGCGGTCGCCCTGGACGCCCGGCTCGGTCTCGGCGATGGTCAGCTCGACGGCGGCCGGGAGCTCGATGTAGAGCACCGCGCCCTCGTTCTGCGCGACCAGGGCCTCGAAGCCCTCCAGCAGGTACTTGGCGGCGTCGCCGACGACGGCGGGCTCGATGGTCAGCTGGTCGTAGGTGTCCATGTCCATGAACACGAAGTTCTCGCCGTCCTTGTACGAGAACTGCATGCCGCGCTTGTCGACGTTGGCGGTCTCGACCTTGGTGCCCGCGTTGAAGGTCTTGTCGACGACCTTGCCCGTCAGGACCTCCTTGAGCTTGGTACGCACGAAGGCCGGGCCCTTGCCGGGCTTGACGTGCTGGAACTCGACGACGGACCAGAGCTTGCCGCCCTCCAGCTTGAGGACCATGCCGTTCTTGAGATCGTTCGTGGAAGCCACGGGCGCACTTACTCCTGGATATAGCTGTCAAGGAACCAAGGGGTGCGTCCTGCCGCCGACGGCCCGGGGGCCGCGGTCACAGGGCGAGGAGCTCCTTGGTGGTGATGGTGAGCAGCTCGGGCCCGCCCTCCTCGAGGGGGCGCACCACGAGCGTGTCCTCGATCCGGACACCGCCCCTGCCCGGGAGGTGGACCCCAGGACCGACGGTGACCGGTACGCGGCTGTCCAGTTTACCCATGTCCGAAGGGCCGAGGCGCGGCGCCTCCCGGATCTCCAGCCCGATGCCGTGCCCCACCGGGTGCGGGGACGCCTCGGTGTGGCCGGCCGCCTCCAGGATCTGCCGCGCGGCCCGGTCGGGCACGTACTGCTCCACGCCTGGTCCGAGCGCCTCCCGGGCGGCCCGCTGGGCGCGGAACACCAGCCGGTGCAGCTCGACCTGCCAGGGCGCGGGGGCGGCGCCGATCACGAAGGTCCGGGCGGTCGAGATGCCGTAGCCGCGGTACTGGGCGCCCATCACCACGGTCAGGAAGTCACCCTCCTCCACCCGGCGGTCGGTCGGCTGGTGGGCGGGCTGCCCGGAGTGGCTGCCGGTGCCGACGGACACCGGGAAGGCCGCCCGGTCCGCACCGTGGTCGATCATCCGGCGTTCCAGCTCCATCGCCAGGTGCCGCTCCGTCCGCCCGACCAGGATCGACTCCAGGAGCTCGCCGAGCGCCTGGTCGGCGATCTCGGCGGCGATCCGCAGGTCGGCGATCTCGTGCTCGTCCTTGACCACCCGCAGCCGCTCCACCAGCCGGTCCAGGTCGGCCAGCCGGGCACCGCCGGACAGGCCGGCCACCGACCGGTGCCGGCTGACGGTCAGGTCGTGCTCCTCCACCGCCAGCGCCGCCAGCCTGAGCCGCGCCGCGGCCTCGGCCGCCGCCAGGGCGGTGTCCGCCCCGGCCGGCACCGGCACCTGGGTGACGTCCGGGGCGATCAGGTGCTCCCCGGTGTCGTCCGGCGGCAGGTCGTCCGGCAGCGCCAGCAGTGCACGGTCCCTGGTGAGCAGCAGCGTCGCCCCGCAGGGCGCGCAGCCGGTCAGATACCGCACGTTCGCCGCCCGGGTGATCAGCGCCGCATCGGCCCCGGCCGCACTGCAGTGCTCCCTCACCCGCTCCCGCCGACCCGCGTACGCATCAGACATGCGTCGAGCCTACGAAGCCGCACCCCGTTCCGCCCGCCGAGCACTCCCGAGGGGGCACGTCGCCGCTGCCCGCACGCCCCGGCTCGCACCCCGGGCCGACCGGTACGGGGCTGTCACTGCTCGGACGGCTGCCAGCGCTGCTCGACCCCGGCCAGCTTCCAGTAGCCGATCGCCGCGGCCCAGACCACCACGAAGAGCCCGGCGATCGCGTACCCGACGTTGTCCAGCGAGATGTCCGCGATCCAGCCGCTCACCGGGTCGGTCAGGTCGAGCTTCTCGTGCAGCACGCCGACCAGTTCGATCGTGCCGATGACGAAGGCCACCGCGATCGACAGCCCCGTGATCGTCAGGTTGTAGTACACCTTGCGCACCGGGTTGGAGAAGGCCCACTGGTACGCGAAGTTCATGAACGTCCCGTCCAGCGTGTCGAACAGGCTCATCCCGGCCGCGAAGAGCAGCGGCAGGCAGACGATCGCGTACCAGGGCAGCCCGGCCGCCGCGCCCGAGCCCGCCATCACCATCAGGGTGACCTCGGTCGCGGTGTCGAAGCCCAGGCCCAGCACCATGCCCACCGGGAACATCTGCCCCGGCCGGGTGATCGACCGCGTCGCCCGGTTCAGCACCCTCGCCAGGAAGCCGCGCGAGTTCAGGTGCTCCTCCAGCTGCGCCTCGTCGTACTTCCCGGCCCGCATCGCCCGGAACACCTTGAGGATGCCCACCAGCGCCGCCAGGTTGAGCGCGCCGATCAGGTACAGGAACGCGCCGGAGGCCGTCGTGCCGACCATCCCCAGCCACTGGTGGGTCGTCGACTCGTCGTCCATCAGGGTGTTGGCCAGCTGGGCGCCGCCCGCCACCAGGGCGGCCATGATGACCACCATCGAGGAGTGCCCGAGGGCGAACCAGAAGCCCACCGACACCGGGCGCTTGCCGTCCGCCATCAGCTTGCGGGTGGTGTTGTCGATCACCGCGATGTGGTCGGCGTCGAAGGCGTGCCGCATGCCGAGGGTGTACGCGGTGATGCCCAGGCCCACCCCGAAGACCTGGGTACCGACCGCGTAGTTGTGGGGCGCGACCAGGAAGAACAGCGTCCCGAACGCGACGACGTGCATGGCCAGGATCACGCCCATCAGTCCGGCCGTGCGGACGGTGTCCTCGCGCTTCCAGCGGAACGTCGGCAGTGCGGACGGCGTCGCCGGCGCCCCGGGGTCGGCGGTTTCGGGCAGGGTCATACGCGGATCACGCTCCAGCACCTCGTGGAAAGACTTCGTGAGATGCCGTGGCCGGTCTCCTGGCTTACGGGGCACCCGTACCCGCCTTCCCAGACGCGCGAAGCGCCCAGTGGCGTCGTGGATACGGACGACTCCCCCCGATCACAGTGGCGAGGGCCGCTCCGGACTGGGACCCCTGAGGGTCCGTCACCGGTCTTCCCGAGCACCACGGCGGGCAACACCGTAGGGGGCCCGGCTCCACCCATGCAAGGCTGCGCACCTGCGCAGGTGTCCAGGATCACAGGCCCCGGCCTGCGAGAATGTCCACATGCATCTCGTACCGGCCGACCGCGCGGACCACCGCACCATCGACGGACACCGGGTCTGCGAGGCCATCGCCGCCATCGGCGACACCGCGCACGTCCGCACCTGGGCCGAGCGGTTCTCCCTGCTCGCCGACCCGGGCCGGCTCGCCCTCCTGCTCGCCCTGCACCGCGCCGGCCCGCTCGCCGTGACCGACCTCGCCGTCGCCACCGGTATGCGCGACCCCGCCGTCTCCCAGGCCCTCCGACTGCTCCGCACCGCCGGCGTGGTCACCGGCGACCGCGACGGACGCGTCGTGCGCTACCGGCTCGTCGACGACGCCCTGCGCCCCCTCCTCGACCCCTGCGCCGCCGCCGACCACCACGAACCCACCGCTGCCACCGGCTGACCCGCCCCGGACGGACCCGCCGGAGCGGGGCCGGATGAGTACGATCTTCGTGTGCTGAACCGCCTGCGGCGCCGGCCCCGGCCCTGGCCCGACGAAGACCGCTGGGAGACCTGGCCCGTCCGGGCCCGCGTCCTCGCGGTCGCCCGCACGCTCACCTCGGCCACCCGGGTGCTCGACGTGCTCACCCTGCTCGTCCGCCCGCAGCTCGGCGTCCGGTGCTACCTCACCGTCAACCCGGGCTCGGCGTTCACGGCGGGCCTCGGCCCCTACCTGGCCGACCAGCAACCCGCCGTCACGGTCATCCCGTGGGAGGAGGCCGTCCGGTACGAGTTCGACCTCGCGGTGTCCTGCGCGGTCCACGCCTCCATGCACCGGCTGCGCGCCCCGCTCGTCGTCCTCCCCCACGGCGCCGGCTACAACCGCCTGGTCGCCGAGTCCACCGGGGACGGGGTCAGTGCCGCCGGCCTGTCCCGTCAGGAGCTCACCCACCGGGGGCGGGTCTTCCCCGCGGTCATCGGGCTGTCCCACGAGGAGCAGTTCGAGCGGCTGGCGGCCACCTGCCCCGAGGCGCTGCCGCACGCACGGGAGGTCGGCGACCTCACCTTCGCCAGGATGCTGGCCAGCCGCGGCCGGCGGGACGCCTACCGCGCCGCCCTCGGGGCCGTCGACGGCCGGCGCCTCGTCGTCGTCACCTCCACCTGGAGCAGGCACTCCCTGGCGGCGCACTGCCTCGACCTGCCGCGCCGGCTGGTCACCGCGCTCCCCGCCGACGAGTACGCCGTGGCCGTGGTCCTGCACCCCAACGTCTGGGACCGGCACGACCCCGAACTGCTGCTGGCCACGGCCCGGGGCTCCGGCCTCAGGCTGATCCCCCCGCACCAGGGCTGGCAGACCGCCCTGGTCGCCGCCGACCTGCTGATCGGCGACCACGGATCGGTCTCCTTCTACGGCGCGGCACTGGACCGCCCCACCCTGCTGGTGGCCACCGGCGCCGCCGAACTCGACCCGGGGTCCCCCACCTACGCCTTCGGCCAGGCGGCGCCCGCGCTCGACCCGGACGGCGACCTGCACGCCCAGCTCGAAGCGGCCGTCGCGACGTACGACCCGGAGCTGCTGCGCCCCGTCACCGACCGCTCCCTCGGCCAGCGCGACCGGGCCGTCCCGGCCCTGGCCCCCGTCCTGTTCGGCTTCCTGGCGGACAAGGTCGACGACCTCACCACCCCCACCGCCCTGCCGCCCTACCCGGCCCCGGTACCGCTCCCGGCGGAGCGGCCGACCGCCTACGACGTCGAGGGCGAGTGCGCGGACGGCGAGGTCTCGGTACGCCGGTACCCGATCGACCCGCAGGGCCACCCCCGGGGCTTCTTCGCCCTGGACGCCGCCGAGACCACGGTGGAACTGCGCTCCGTGGCCGAGGTCCTGGCCAGGACGGAGGTCGACGCCGAGGAGCCGGCCGGGCGCTGGATCGTCGAGGCCGCCGACGGGATCCCCGGCCTCGCCGTGACGGTGGCCGCCCTCGCCCGGGACCGCTGCGCGCTCCGGCTGCGCACCGGCGAGCTCCTGGAGGCACGCGCCGAGGCCCCGTGGGCCGGCGCCGAGCCCCGGCTCGACCCGCTGCTGCTCGGCGCGGCCGTCGCGCTCTGGCTCGCCGAGGGCGGCGCCCCCGGCACCCTGCCCGACCACGGCCTCACCATCCGCACCGGCCGCCACCGCACCCGGGTGGCCTTCACCCCGCCGCCCTGAGGCCTTTCCTCCGGCACGGTGACGGTTTCAGCCCTTCAGCTCCTCCAGCCGGCCCCGCGCCCGCTCGGCGAGTGCCGCGTCGCCCAGCTCCTCCGCGAGCGCGGTGAGCAGGGTGAAGGCCTCGGCCTCCTTGGCCCGCTGGCCGAGTTCGCGAGCCCGCCGCGCGCAGTCCTCGGCGGCCCGGACGGCGAGGTCAAGCCGCCCCAGCGCGCGCTGGGCCCGGGCCCGGACCAGCGGCAGCCGCATCAGCATCGGGTCGCCGGTCTCCTCCGCCCGCGCCGTCGCCTCGTCCAGGACGTCCAGCGCCTCCGCCGCGCGCCCGGCCGCGACCAGCGCCTGGGCGACGTTGTAGCTCTGCACCACCACGCCGTGCGGATCGGTGCGGTTGTCCTCCAGGGCCAGCCGGAACAGCTCCACCGCCTGCTCCGGGCGCCCGTCGGCCAGGCAGAGCAGCCCGTGCGTCTCGTGCAGCACACCGCTCAGCTGCGGCTCCCCGACCAGCGGCAGCTGCTCCGAGGCCAGCGCCAGCTGCTCGGCCGCGCGGGGGAAGTCCCCGAGCTCGTAGTGGGCGCGGGCCAGCTGGTTGCGCATCCGGATCACCGCGTCCGGGCGGTTGTCCCACTGCGCCGACTCGACGCCGAGCCGGTGCGTCTCGATCCAGTCCCCGTAGTTCTTGCCGCTGTGGTAGAGCGCCCAGAGCGATTCGCACAGCCGCCACACCTCACCGTGCCAGCCCTGTTCGGCCGCCGCCCGCACCGCCTCCCGAAGGTCGGCCCGTTCGGCCCGGAGCCACTCCAGCGCCTCCGCCTTGGAGGCGAACTCCCGCCCCGGGGCGTCGGGGGGCTCCTGGAGCCGGAACCGCTCCCCGAGCACCAGCGCGTCGGCCGCGGCGGCCCGGGCCCGGTAGTAGGCGACCGCGCGGGCCAGCAGGCCGGTGCGGTCGGGGAGTTCACCGGCCGTGCGGCGGGCGTGCAGGCGCACCAGGTCGTGTGCGCGGAACCGCTGCCCCGGCCCCGGGTCCACCACCTCGTCCAGCAGGTGGGCCGCGCGCAGTTCGCTCAGCCCGTCCCGGACGCGCTCGACGCCGGCCGCCTCCGCCAGCTCGGCGGAGACGAACGGCCCGGGGGCGGTACCGACCAGCCGGTACAGCGCCCGGGCCGGCCCGGAGAGCCGCCCGTACACCTGGTCGAGCATCCGGTCGACCCCGCCCTCCTCGTTGCTCAACGAGGCCAACCTCCGCTCCGAGTCAGCGAGTTCGGCCACCACCTGGTCGACGTCGAGCTCGTCGTGGTCGACCAGCTGGAAGCCCACGGCGTTCAGTGCCAGCGGCAGTCCGCCGCAGAGTCCGACCAGCTCGTCCAGCTCCCGGTCGGTGCCCCGGTCGGGCCCGAGCCAGCGGCGCACCAGCTCCGCACCGGCCGGGGCGCTCAGCGGGTCCAGCCGCCGCACCTCGGCGCCGTCGAGGACCAGACCGGGCAGGCGTCGCCGCCCCGCGACCACGACGAGCCCGTCGGACGGCAGCAGCGTGCGGACCTCCCCCGCCTGCTCGACGTTGTCCAGGAACACCAGGACGCGCTTGCCGGTCGTCACCGTCCGGTACGCCGCGGCCCGCTCGGCCAGGGTGGCCGGCACCTCGGCCCCGAAGGCGCGCAGGAACCCGGCCAGCACCTCACCGAGGTCGACCCCGCCGAGGTGGCGGTAGGCCGCGAGGTCCGCGTAGAGGTCGCCGTCCGGGAGGTGCGCGCGGTGCGCCGCGACGAACTGGGAGATCAGTTCCGTCTTCCCCACGCCGCCGAGGCCGGTGAACGCCACCACCGCCGGACCGTTCTCGTCGAGCCGGCCGAGCGCCCGGACCAGGGCGGCGAGTTCACCCTCCCGGTTGACGAAGGTGGGCCGCGGTCTGCGGACCTGACGGGGCGTACCGGGCGGCGGCGGGCCCTGGTGCAGGTGCACCGCCCCGATGCTCTGGGCCTGCACCACGTGGCCCCCCACCGTCCCCGAGACGGTGTTGGCCACCTCCCGCCGCTCCATCCGCCTGCTCCCTCCGGCCGGTCGGCCCCAGCCTACGGGCTGGGCTCCCGGCCGGGGCGTGATCGGCCGGTCAGGTCGTCTGGCAGGTGGGGCACCAGAAGAGGTTGCGGGAGGCGTGCTGCTCGGTGCGGACGTCGGTGCCGCAGACCAGGCAGGGCATCGCGGCGCGGCGGTACACGTAGACCTCGCCGCCGTGGTCGTCGACGCGCGGCGGGCGGCCCATCGCCTCGGGGGTGTGCTCGGGGCGGACGGTGTCGATCCGGCCGGCGCCGACGCCCTCGCGCATCAGGGCGACCAGGTCGGCCCAGACGGCGTCCCATTCGGCGCGGGTGAGGTCGCGGCCGGCCCGGTGGGGGTTGATGCCGTGCCGGAACAGCACCTCGGCCCGGTAGACGTTGCCGACCCCGGCCAGCACCTTCTGGTCCATCAACAGGGCGGCGACGGTCGTCCGGCTGGCCGACACCCGGCGCCAGGCGGCCTCCGGGTCGGCGTCGGCGCGCAGCGGGTCGGGGCCGAGGCGGGCGGCGACGCCGGCCTTCTCGGCGCCGGTGACCAGGGCGCAGGTGTTGGGGCCGCGCAGGTCGGCGTAGCCCTCGTCGTTGGCCAGCCGGAGCCTCACCAGGCCGACGGGTTCGGGGGCGGGGCCGGTGGCGAAGGTGAAGCCGCCGTAGAGGCCGAGGTGGACGTGCACCCAGGCGCCCTCCTCGAAGCCGAGGAAGAGGTGCTTGCCCGTCGCCTCGGCCGCGGTGAGCAGCTGCCCGTCGATGCTCTTGGCCTCGTCGGCGAACCGGCCCTGCGGGCTGGAGACCTCGACCGGTCGGCCGCCGAAGGCGCGCAGGTTCTCGGCGGCGAGGCGGTGGATGATGTGGCCTTCGGGCACGGGCGTCAGCTCCCCCGGGTGGTTCGACAGGCTGGTGGGCCCCGGTGGGCCGGGACTCCGGCGGGCCGGCGGCCCGGTACTCCGACGGGACCGGTCCATCATCGCAGCCGCCACCGACGGCCGGGCCCGGCCGGGGAGGTCAGCGGACCGGCATGCCCATCAGCCGGGCGAGGATCACCCGGTCCAGTTCGGCGGCGGTGCCGGCCACGTCCAGGTAGGAGTTGTCGATGATCGGCAGCCCGGAGTTGTACCAGCCGGCCATCCGGCCGTGGATCCGGGCCACTTCCTCGTCGCCGAGCCGCCGGTTGCCGTTGCGCCGGGCGTTGCGGCGCAGCACGGAGTCGAGGCTGGGCAGCAGCACGACGGGGATCATGCCCGGTCCGATGTGGCGCTTCCAGCCGCCGAGTCCGATGGCCGGGCGGTCCGGGAAGACGGCGTCGTCGATGATGCAGGAGATGCCGTTGGCGAGGTAGTTGCGGCAGGCGAAGCCGCAGGTGCGGCGGGCGAGCCGGTACTGCGCCTCGGAGGCGTTGTTCCAGCCGGACTGCGGGTTGGCGAAGCCGGACTGCACCCATTCGCGGACGTCGTCCAGGCTGATGTGCGCGGTCGGGGTGGGCCGCCGCTCGGCCCAGTACCGGGCGACGGTGGTCTTTCCGGCGCCGGCCGGGCCGATCAGCAGGACGGCGATCGGCCCGGTGGGCGCGTGCCGCTGCGGCGGGTGGGCGGGCAGCTGGACGGGCATGCCGGAGGGCAGCACGAAGTGGCCGGTCGCCCCGGCGGGGACGGGCGCGCTCGGTGCGCTCGCCACGGGGGGCGCGCCGGGTACGGACACCGGCGGGGCCGGCGCGGCGGGCACCGGGGCCGGCGCGGGCGTCGGCACGGGTGCCGGGGGCATCGGCGGCGGTCCGGCCGCACCTGCGGGGCTCGTCGGACCGATCGGACCCACGGGGTTCGTCGGGCTCATCGGGCCCGTCCCCGCCGGCTGCGCTCCCGGTGGGAGCGACGGCCCGGCCCCGGGCCCGGCGGGCCCCGGCGGCACCGGCGGAGCGACGGGTCGCGGCGGGACCTGCCCACTCCCGGCGTACTGCGTCACGGTCACCTCCGACACCTCTCAGCGGGGACGATACACGTCGGCCCGGCGGCGGGCACAGTCCGCCGCCGGGCCGCTGACCGGCCGTCAACGGGGTGTCAGCGCGTGGTGAGCCGTTCGGCCAGCGCCCGCAGGGCCAGCTCGTAGGAGCCGAGCCCGAATCCGGCGATGGTGCCGGAGGCGACGGCGGCGATCACCGAGGTGTGCCGGAAGGTCTCCCGGGCGTACGGGTTGGAGATGTGCACCTCGATCAGCGGCGCGGTGCGCTGGGCGGCGGCGTCCCGCATCGCGTACGAGTAGTGCGTGAACGCGCCCGGGTTGATCACCACCGGCACCTTGCCGTCGGCCGCCTCGTGCAGCCACTCGACCATCTGCTGCTCGGAGTTGGTCTCGTGCACCTCGACCTCGAAGCCGAGCTCCCCGCCGAGCGCCGTGCAGCGCTCGACCAGCCCGGCGTAGGAGGTGGCCCCGTAGACGTCGGGCTCGCGGCTGCCGAGCCGGCCGAGGTTGGGGCCGTTGAGCACCATGACCCGGGTCACGCCGAGACCTCCGCGTAGGCGGCGACCAGCAGGGACGGGTCGGGGCCCTCCAGGACGGAGGTCTTGCCGAGGCCGTCCAGGACGATGAAGCGGATCAGGTCGCCGCGCGACTTCTTGTCGATCTTCATGGCGTCCAGCAGCTTCGGCCAGGCCGCGGCCTGGTAGGTCAGCGGCAGGCCGACGGAGGCCAGCACGGTGCGGTGCCGGTCGGCGGTCTCGTCGTCCAGCCGGCCGGCCAGGCGGCCGAGTTCGGCGGCGAAGACCATGCCGATGGAGATCGCGGCGCCGTGCCGCCACTTGTAGCGCTCGTTGCGCTCGATGGCGTGGCCGAGCGTGTGGCCGTAGTTGAGGATCTCGCGGCGGCCGGACTCCTTGAGGTCCCCGGAGACGACGTCGGCCTTGACCTGGATGGCGCGGCGGATCAGTTCGACGGTGTGCGGGCCGTCCGGGGTCTTGGCGCCCTCCGGGTCGGCCTCGATCAGGTCGAGGATGGCCGGGTCGGCGATGAAGCCGCACTTGATGACCTCGGCGAGGCCGGACACGTAGTCGTGCCGGGGCACGGTGGCCAGGGTGTCGAGGTCGGCGAGCACGCCCACCGGCGGGTGGAAGGCGCCGACCATGTTCTTGCCCTCGGCGATGTTGATGCCGGTCTTGCCGCCGACGGCCGCGTCGACCATGCCGAGCAGCGTGGTGGGCATGGAGATCCAGCGGACGCCGCGCAGCCAGGTGGCGGCGACGAAGCCGGCCAGGTCGGTGGTGGCGCCGCCACCGAGGCCGACGACGACGTCGCTGCGGGTGAAGCCGGTCTGGCCGAGCACCGACCAGCAGTACGCGGCGACCTCGGCACTCTTGGCGTCCTCCGCGTTGGGCACCTGCAGCGCGATGGCCTCGTAGCCCTCGCCGAGCAGGTCCTCGCGGATGGCGTCGGCGGTGGCGGCCAGCGCCTCGGGGTGGATGAGCGCGACCCGCTTGGCGCGGGTGCCGATGAGCGGCGCCAGCTCGCCGAGCAGCTGGTGCCCGATCAGCACGTCGTACGGGTCGTGGCCGGCGCTGCCGCCGACGTGAATCCTGACGATGGGGTCAGTCATGGGGGGTCTTCAGCTCCAGTGCTTCCAGTACGGCGTCCGCGACCTGCTCGGGGGTGCGGCCGGCGGTGTCGACGACGGCGGTGGCCACCTCCAGGTAGAGGGGGCGGCGGGCCTCCATCAGCTCGCGCCAGCGGGCCCGCGGGTTGACGGCCAGCAGCGGGCGCGGCGCGTCCAGGCCGACCCGCTTGACCGCGTCCGCCAGCGGGACCTCCAGGAAGACCACCGGCAGTTCGCGCAGCAGGGCGCGGGTGGCCTCGGCCAGCACCGCACCGCCGCCGAGCGCGAGGACGCCGTCGTGCTCCTCGGCGCCGGCGCGCACGGCCCGGACCTCCAGCTCGCGGAAGTGCGGCTCGCCCTCGTCGATGAAGATCTCCGGGATCGGCTTGCCGGCCAGCGCCTCGATGTCGGCGTCGGTGTCCCGGAGGGCGACGCCGAGGCGGTCGGCCAGGGCCCGCCCGACGGTGGACTTGCCACTGCCGGGCGGGCCGACCAGCACCACGATCGGGGTGCCCATTACCGGACGATCAGGTGGTCGAGGTAGTTCTGCACGTTGCGGCGGGTCTCGGTGACGTGGTCGCCGCCGAACTTCTCGTTGACCGCGTCGGCCAGCACCAGCGCGACCATCGCCTCGGCGACGATGCCGGCGGCCGGCACGGCGCAGACGTCCGAGCGCTGGTGGTGCGCCTTGGCCGGCTCGCCGGTGCGCACGTCCAGGGTCTGCAGGGCGCGCGGCACGGTGGCGATCGGCTTCATCGCGGCGCGCACCCGCAGGACCTCGCCGGTGGACAGGCCGCCCTCGGTGCCGCCGGAGCGGCCGGAGGTGCGCCGGACGCCCTCGGGGGTGGGGACGATCTCGTCGTGCGCCTGGGAGCCGGGCACCCGGGCCAGCTCGAAGCCGTCGCCGACCTCGACGCCCTTGATCGCCTGGATGCCCATCAGCGCGGCGGCCAGCCGCGCGTCCAGCCGGCGATCCCAGTGGACGTGCGAGCCGAGGCCCACCGGCACGCCGTAGGCGAGCACCTCGACGACGCCGCCGAGGGTGTCGCCGTCCTTGTGGG
This sequence comes from Kitasatospora sp. NPDC004745, assembly GCF_042873275.1. Classification (NCBI taxonomy): domain Bacteria; kingdom Bacillati; phylum Actinomycetota; class Actinomycetes; order Kitasatosporales; family Streptomycetaceae; genus Kitasatospora; species Kitasatospora sp. NPDC004745. The sequence continues at coordinate 504,603 of NZ_JBIALK010000004.1, forward strand.
CCTGGTCGATCTCGGCGACCATCGCCTTCGAGGCGTCCTCGTCCAGGCAGCGGACCGGGTCGGCGTCCAGCCGGGCCTCGTCGGCGGGCTGCGGGACGACGCCGGCCGGGGCCTTGGCGGCGGCCAGCTCGACCACGTGGCTGACGATCTCGATCCCGCAGGTCTCCTTCAGGTACGCGCGGGCGACGGCGCCGAGCGCGACCCGGGCGGCCGTCTCGCGGGCGCTGGCGCGCTCGAGGATCGGGCGGGCCTCGTCGATCGAGTACTTCTGCATGCCGGCGAGGTCGGCGTGGCCGGGCCGGGGGCGGGTGAGCGCCTCGTTGCGGGCCAGTCCGGCCAGCACCTCCGGGTCGACCGGGTCGGCCGACATGACCTGGTCCCACTTGGGCCACTCGGTGTTGCCGACCATGATCGCGACGGGGCTGCCCATGGTCTCGCCGTGCCGGACGCCGCCGAGGAAGGTCACCTCGTCCTGCTCGAACTTCATCCGTGCGCCGCGACCGTAACCGAGCCGGCGGCGCGCCAGCGCGTCGGCCACCACCGCGGTGGTGACCGGTACACCGGCGGGCAGGCCCTCCAGCGTCGCGACGAGTGCGGGGCCGTGCGACTCCCCCGCCGTCAGCCAGCGCAACGTACCCAACGGAGCTCCTTCATCAGCGGACCGGCCACGGCACCGCCGGGGCCCGCCCGGGCGTGCCTTGTGCCTGAATCCTTTCATGCCCCGGCAGCACCCGTGGGCACAGTCCGCGTGCCGGACGGCAACCGGCCAACCGACGGGACGGTACACGACGGGTTCCGGCCAGGAGCGGGCTCCGGCCGCTCCCGGCTCGCACCGGTTCACCGCCCTGCAGCACCGCGTCGGCACCCGGCCCGCACCGCGTCGGCACCGGGCAGCCGCGGCGTCAGCGCCCGGCGAGGGCCCGCTCGCCCGCCGCCCGCATCGCGGCCAGCGGACCCGGGCCGCGCCCGGTGAAGGCCTCGCTCTGCAGCACCGCCTGGTGCACCAGGAGGTCCAGCCCGCCGAGGACGGTCGCCCCGCGCGCCGCGCACGCGGCGGCCAGCGCGGTCGGCCACGGGTGGTAGAGCACGTCGAACAGCGCCCCCGGCCCGGCCGGCAGCTCCGCGGCGAAGCCGTCGGTCGCGCCGGCCGGCGTGGTGGAGACGGTCAGCGGCCTGGCCAGCGCCTCGGCGCCGCGCTCCCAGTCCGCGGTGCGCACGGCCACGCCGAGCCGTTCGCCCAGCTCGGCCATCTCGCGGGCGCGCTCCGGGCTGCGCACGTAGACGGTCACCTCGCCGGTGCAGACCTGGGCGAGCGCCGCCAGCGCCGAGGAGGCGGTGGCCCCGGCGCCCAGCACGGCCGCCTCCGGCACCGAGGTGATGCCGCGCTCGCGCAGCGCGTTGACGAGGCCGGGGACGTCGGTGTTGTCCCCGGTGCGCCGGCCGTCCGCGGTGAACACCACGGTGTTCACCGCGTCCACCGCGCGGGCCGCGGCGCTGACCTCGTCGAGCAGCGGGATGACCGCCCGCTTCAGCGGCATGGTCAGCGACAGCCCGGCCCACTCGGCCTCGTCCAGTCCGGCGAGGAAGCCGGGCAGGCCGGCCTCGTCCACCTCGAAGCGGTCGTAGCGCCAGCCGTCCAGACCGAGCGCCGCGAAGGCGGCCCGGTGCAGGTCCGGCGAGAGCGAGTGGGCGATCGGGGAGCCGAGTACCGCGGCCCGGTGCTTGCTGGTCAACGCTTCGTCTCCGTGAACTGTCGTCCGGCCCGGGCTACTTCGCGGTGCAGTGGCCGCGCGCCTCGTCGAAGCCCTGCCCGGCCGCCTGGCAGTACTCCTTGACGTTGGCGTAGTGCTCCTTGCTCGTCTCGGCGAAGCGGGTCTCGGTCGGGGACATCGCGATGAAGTACAGCCACTTGCCGTCGGCCGGGTGCAGCACCGCGTTGATCGCGTCGTCGCCGGGGTTGGAGATCGGCGTCGGCGGCAGGCCCTGGTTGATGTAGGTGTTGTACTTGTTGGACGCGTCGTCCATGTCCTTCTTGGTGAGCTCCTTGCGGCCCAGCGAGTACTGCAGCGTGGTGTCCATGCCGAGGCGGTGGTGGGTCTCGGGCTCGTTGGCCAGCCGGTTCTGGATGGTCTTGGCCATCTTGGCGAAGTCGGCGGTGTTGTTGCCCTCGCGCTGCAGGATGCTCGCCTCGATGAGCACCTCGTAGCCGTTCTTGAGGCCCACCGAGGCGGCCTGGGCGTCCAGGTTCGCGTACTTGTCGGTGGCGTTCTTCACCATCGCCTTGAGCAGGTCCTCGGGCTTCATGCCGTCGGCGATGTTGTAGCGGGTCGGCCAGAGGAAGCCCTCGACCTTGCCCTGGGCGTACGCGGGCAGGCCGAGGTCGTTGACCTGGGCCGTGGCGACGCCCGCGGTGGTGCCCTTGGCGAGCTTCAGCTTGGTGTCGATCATGGCGTAGATCTCGCTGGAGTTCTTGCCCTCGGGGATCACGATCGCCGCGCCGCCCGCCTGCGCGAGCAGTTCCTTGAGCGCGTCGGCGGCCGGCATCTCCTTCTTCAGCCCGTAGAAGCCGGGCTGGACGGTGCCGCACTTGGGTTCGGCGTTGCACGCCGCGCTGAAGGCGTCGACGCTCTTCACCACACCGGCGTTCTTCAGCACCAGGCCGATCTGCCCGCCGACGGCGCCCGACTTGACCTCGACCTGGACGGAGCCGGTGCCCTCGCCGGTGAAGTCCGGCGGCGGACCGAAGTGGTCCTGGTAGAAGCCGTAGCCCCACCAGCCGGCGCCGCCCATGGCGCCGAGCAGCACCAGCGCGACCAGCAGGCAGGCCCCGCCGTTGCGGCGCCCGGACTTCTTGCCCTTCTCCTTGCGCTTCTTCTGCGCGTCGCGGGAGTTGTCCTCGTCGCCGAGGAAGCCGGACTGCCCGGCCTCGGCCTCCTCCTCCGCGTACGCGCCGTCCTCGTGGTGGCCGTCCTCGTGGCCGTCCCACTCGTCGGTCTCCGGTTCGGGCCCGGCCGGGGCGGCGCCCGCCTCCAGTGCGGCGGCCTCGGCCTCCCAGTCGATGCCGTCCGGACCGGGCCCGGAGGCCGGGGCGGGGGCGGCCGGCTGGGGTGCCCGGCGCCGGCCCTGCGGCTGGCCCGGCTGCCCGGGCTGGGCGCCCTGCTGCGGCATGCCGGGCTGCTGCACGCCCTGCTGCTGCATGTCGGCCTGCTGCTGCATGCCCGGCTGCTGGGCGTACCCCTGCTGCGACATCTGCTGCTGCGGCATCTGCTGCTGGCCCATCGGCTGCTGCATCTGCGGCGGCATCTGCTGCTGCTGGTACCCCTGCTGCCCCATCTGCTGCTGCGGGTACTGCTGCTGGCCGTAGCCCTGCTGCGGCATCTGCTGCTGCGGGTAGCCCTGCTGCCCCGTCTGCTGCTGGCCGTAGCCCTGCTGCGGCATCTGCTGCTGCGGATACCCCTGCTGCCCCATCTGCTGCTGGTACCCCTGCGGGTATCCCTGCTGGCCCGGATGCTGCTGGTCCATCGGCTGCTGCTGGTACCCCTGCTGCGCGTCCCCGTAGGCCTGCTGGCCCTGCGGGTACTGCTGCCACTGGCCGTCCTGCTGGCCGGGGACCGGCTGCTGACCGCCGTACCCGGGATCACCGGGGTGCCACGGCTCGGAGCCCTGGGGGCCGTAGCCCCGACCCAGATCGGTCATTGATCCCCTTAACCGACGAAGACGGCCGGAGGATCGGACCGGCCGTCCGGGACGCCGTCCCGGATGATTCTCGAACCGGCGTGCTAGCGCAGCGCCTGGGAGGAGACGTTACCGTACCGCAGACGCGCCCCCGGCAGGGCGGACGTGGCGTCAGTGCCCGACCTCGCCCGCCGGCGCGCTGCCCGGCGCACCGCCCGGCGTGGCCGCCGCCGGGCCGGAGGCGGCGCCCGACGGGCCGCCCGGGGACGTGGCCGAGGCGCTCGGTTTCGCCGTCGCGCGGTAGGCGTTGAACTCCGCGACGTTGCGCTGCTGCACGTCGAAGCTGTCGGTGAAGCGGGTGTCGCCCGGCTTCACGGTCACGAAGTAGAGCCAGTCCCCCTGCGCCGGGTCCAGCGCGGCCATGATCGCCTGCCGCCCCGGGTTGGAGATGGGGGTGGGCGGCAGTCCGGGGTGCAGGTAGGTGTTGTACGGGGAGTCCAGGCGGGTGTCGGTGACCGTGGTGTTCAGGGTGGAGCGGCCGAGCGCGTAGTTGATCGTGGAGTCCAGCTGCAGCGGCATGCCCTTGGCCAGCCGGTTGTAGATCACCCGGGCCACCTTGCCCATGTCCTCGGTGTTGTCGGCCTCGCCCTGGACCATGCTGGCCACGGTGACCAGCCCGTAGAGGCTCTGTCCGAGGGTCTGCGCGACGACGTCCGCGTCGTCCCGGCTGAACTCCTTGCCGGCCCGTTCGACCATCTGCTTCAGCAGGTCGACCGCGGTGGTGCCGTCGGTGACGCTGTACGTCGCGGGGAAGAGGTAGCCCTCGGGGCTGCCGTTGGCGAAGTCCGGCAGGCCCAGCTCGGCGCCCTGGTCCTTGGCGGTGCGCTGGGTGGTGCCCTCGGGCAGGTTGAGCTTCTTGTCGATGGCCGCGTAGATCTGGTAGCCGCGCCAGCCCTCGGGGATGGTCAGCCCGTTGGCGTTGGCCGGGTCGATCAGGATGGCGAGCGCGGCCGCGGCCGACATCTTCTGCTTCAGGGTGTACGTGCCGGGCTGGATCCGCCCGGCGGCCGCGGCGCTGCCCTTGGCCGCCCGGGTGAAGGCGGTCGAGCTGGCCACCACCCCGTTGCGCACCAGCGCGGACGCGATCTGGGAGAGCCCAGCGCCCTCGGGCACCGAGACCTGGACGCTGCCGGCACCCTCCCCCGCGAAGTCCGCGGCGGCCGGGGGCTTGCGCTGTCCCTGGAGCCAGCTGTAGCCGGCCAGTCCGGCCCCGCCGAACACCGCGACCAGGGCGAGCGCGGTGAGCGCACAGGCGAGTCCGTTGCGCCGCCGGTGGGGATCCGGTGCATCGGAGCGCGGGCGGCGCGCACCCGGCGGACGGCCCTGCGGCTCCAGCACCGGCGCACCCAGGTGGCCGGGGGTGAGCCCCGGGTGGAAGTCCTGGTCGGTCATGGCTCGCGTCCCCTCGGCGGTCCCGGAACAGACGAGAGGGGTGCGGGGGGGCGCCGCCCCCCCCCCCCCCCACCCCCCCCCCAAAAAAACCCCCCCCCCCCCCCCCCCCCGGGCGCGGGCCGGCCCACCCAGGACCCGTAACAAAAAGCCGCCCCCCGGGACCAGCACG